>SYLY01000011.1 GCA_005808475.1 Acidobacteriota bacterium | reverse complement strand
GGGTGGCGACTCCCAGTTGTCCTCTTCGAACTTGATGTCATGCTTTCGGAGATCGATGCCGAGGGCCTCGAGCGAGCCCAGATATTGATCGATCACGTCGGCCGGCGTGGGCTTCAGGATCACCTGGAGTTGCTGGTGCTTGTACAGGCGGTTGGGGTTCTCACCGTAGCGCCCGTCCGCCGGGCGGCGCGAAGGCTGGACGTAGGCGACGCGATACGGCTTGGGACCCAACACGCGCAGAAAGGTTTCCGGGCACATCGTCCCGGCGCCCACTTCGAGATCGTAGGGTTCCTGGATGATGCAGCCGCGATCGGACCAGTATTTCTTCAAGTTGAAAACGAGCTGTTGGAAGGAAAGCATTGCTAGAGGGTTTCCAGATAATGGGACGTGACAAGGCGGCGTTCGACGTGCTCTTCGATGGATTCGCACAGTTGGCGGCGCATGCCGGCGAGGATGGCGCGCGACCACTGGCGGGGGGCGAGACTGGACAGCGGAGTCCGCAGCATCTCTTCCGCGATGGCGCGTTCCTCGTCGTCGATCTCGATGGGCGGGAGGATCCCCGCGAGCCGCACCGACCACAGCGTAAAGTAGTTGACGGCCGGCCACAACCCGGCGAGACCGGCGTCGAGAAGATAACCGGTCACGGCGAGCAGGAGACGGAAGAACTTTTCGTTGGGTTCATGAAGGGGGAGGATTTGTTCGCTCACTTCGGCCAGGTAATCCAGGGCGACGGTGAGTTCGTATTCGGAGGCGAGACCGAAGCGGGAGCCGATCAACTCGCACGAGTCGACGGCGGCCAACTCGAGGTTCTCGCTCGCGAAGTAGAAGAGCCGCACGTGGGAGAGGCGCTCGAGTCCGCTGCCGAACGAACTGCCCGGCTTGCGAGCTCGCCGGGCCACGCCGCGCAGCTTTCCGGAGTCGCGAGTGAGGAAGCTGACGATGAGGTCGGCTTCCCGCAGCGGGTACGTCCGCAGAACGATCGATTCGCTCACTCTGGCGGCCATACCGCTGTCAATCAGGAGAACTTCAGGTTAGCATAAGGCCCCGCCGGCGAAGCTCGTCGAACATGTCGAGCGTCCTGGCGGCGCCTTCGTCGAGCGAAGTGGAGGGAATGCCCGGAACCATTGCGTGAAGACGCGCGGCGTCCATGCGGTAAGAGACGGGCACGGGTTTTCCGGCGACGGTCAACAGCTTTTCGGCTCCGGGACGATGGCGGGCGATCATGGCGATCAGGTCGTTCATCTCGACGATGGTTCCGGCAAGATTAAACACGTGGGCGCCCTCGAGCGGCGACAGCGCGCAGTGGATGAACGTTTCGGCGACGTCCTCCACGTACTGGAGGTCCATGTGGCCAGAGACTCGGATTTGGAAGGGCTGTCCGAGCGCGACGGCTTTCATGGCAAGCGTGGGATCGGCGGTGAGGCCCCGGTCGCGGCCGACGCCGTAGACGGTCCATGGCCGCAAGCCGACGCTCGAGATTCCACTGTCCTGATGGAAGATTCTCGCGTTGCCTTCGTTGGCCTGCTTGAAGACGCCGTAGTGCGTGCCAGGCAGCGGCGTATCCGACTCGGAGAGAGAACGCTCGCCGTATGCCTCCTCCGGTCCCCAAACGGCGGAAGAGCTCGCGTAGACGACGCGTACCGGGCGGCCGGCGTCGCGCGCCGCTTCGAACACGTTGAGCGTGCCGATCACGTCGATCATGCCGCCCTGGACGGGGTTCGCCGCGCAGAACGGCATCAGCACAGCGGCCAAATGAACGGCATGGGTGATGCCTTCATCCTTGACCAGCGCCTTGACGCGGGCCGTGTCCTCGATGCGGCCGGTTTCCATTCGAAGCTTGGGGGAGCCCACGTGGCTCGAGATCAGTCCCAGGCGGGAGGTGTCGGCTTCCGTGTCGAAGCAAAGGACCTCGATGCCGCGATCGAGGAGATTCTTGACGGTCCAGGCGCCGATGCAGCCGGACGATCCGGTGACGAGTACTCGCATGTGAAGAGCCTATTCTACCTTTGCGCGGCTTCCCTGCCCTTGCGAATCCGGTAGTCCTCCACGCCGCGGGTCGAGATGGTGCGGCACATCTCGAACAGGCGCGAGCGGGCGCGGAGGCCGATGCGCTCGGTGAGGTAGTAGCGCCCGGATACGTCGCTTTGCAGGCCGCCGGGAATGGGTGCGTCGCCGCCTTCGGGATCGCGCAGGTTGGTGGTGGTGATGATCGCCTTATTGTTGTTGTAGCGATGGGTGATGAGCGAGGTGACGGTGTCTTCCACCCAATCGGTGACTCGATGAGCGCCGAGGTCGTCGAGCAGGAGCACTTCGCAGTCGAGGGCGGTGCGGTAGGCGCCGCGGTCACCGGTGCCCGAGGCCGGATCGTAGCTCGAGCGGATGCGCTCGAGAAGGTTCTGGTAGTCGAAGAAGACGGCCTGGAATCCGCGCTGGATCAGGCGTTTGATGACGGCGACGGCGAGATGCGTCTTGCCGGTGCCGGGATCGCCGATGAACAGGAGGCCCTGCGATTTGGCGCCGTACCCGTATTCTCTCGCGAACGAGTTGGCGACGGTCACCGCGTGGGACAGGGCCCTGTTGGCCACCGGGTTGTCCGGGCGTGTATTGAAATTTTCGAACGACGCATTCCGGAACAGCGGCGGGATGTTGGCATGCACCGTCATGTTGCCGGCGCGCTCGTTGAGAACGCAGTCGCACCGGACGACGGCGGAGATGCCCTCGCGATCGACGGACCGCCAGCCCGTTCCACTACAGTTCGAACAGACGTCCTGATCGGCCACGCTTCCAGCTTAGCGGTCGGAAGCAGGCCTAGTCGAGGGGCAATTCGGAAAGCTTGATCGAACGGCCCTCGAGAGCGCTACGATCGGCGGCGAAGACGGCGCGGTGGCTTTCGAACGCGGTGTCGAAGTCGGTATGCGGCATGGCATGTCCGAGCTTGAGCGAATCGATGAAGGCCTGGAACTGGGGCTGGTAGGGGTGATCGCTGACATCGCCCGAGTCGACGACGGGAACGCCGAGGTGCGACCAGCGGTCCTTGGCCATGCCGCTCCAGTTGTAGCTGGTGAATTTGTCGTCGAGCACCGAACCGAGGCTTCCCACCAGGTGCTGATGGAAGTAGTAGGGCTGCAGGCAATCGATGATCGATGCGACTTTGCCCACGCGGCCGTCGGCGAACTTGAGAATCGTCACGGAGGTGGTGTCGTACTCGTAGGGCTTGAAGTACTCGCTCTCCGAACGGGCCTGGTAGCTGGTGACCTCGGCGATCTCGCCGGGCATGTAGTGCCGCAGCAGGTCGAGCGCGTGACAGCCGGCGGTGAGCAGCGACGAGCCGCCCATGTTCTTTTTGATGTTCCACTCGTATTGGTCGTACCAGGGGCCGATGCCGTGGAAGTAGTCGATTTCACCGTAGTGAATCGTGCCGACGAGGCCTTTGTCGATGAGATCGCGAATGGCCATCGCCTGGCGGCTGTAGCGGACTTCGAAACAGACGCAAGCCCGCACCTTGGCCTTGTGGATGGCGGCCCGCATCTTGCGGGTGCTTTCGTAGTCTATGGCCAGCGGTTTTTCTATGATCAGATGTTTGCCGGCGCGCGCGGCGGCGACCGCCTGTTCCGGATGTTGCGGATGCGGAGTGCAAATATCGATGATGTCGAGCGATTTGTCCTTCAGCATCTTGTCGTAGTCGTTGTAGACTTTGATCGGGATGCCGAAGCGTTTTTCAAGGTCCTTGGCATTCAGCTTGCGGCGGGAGCACACAGCGGCGACTTCCGCGCCCAGGACATGTTTGAAGGTCTCGATGTGGGCGCCGGCAACCCAGCCGAGTCCCACGATGCCGATTCGATAATCAGAGGCCATGCGATTGCCAGTATATCAGCGGCGGCGGGACGCTGACGCCCAGTGGCCGGGACCGCTACCATGACAGTGTGAGATTCATCGTACTACTGCTCATCGCGCTTATCGCCGGCGCCCGGACGATCGCCGAGACGATTATCGAATACGCGTGGTGGAAAGAGATCGGACAGGTTCCGGTCTGGTTGAGCCAGATGCTCTACGGCGCGGGACCGGGCGCGGCGGCTACCGTGCTGGCGGCAGTGGTGCTCTGGATCGCTTTCGCGCGGGGGCTGAAATTCGGCGGGTCGGGACTGCGGCATCTGCCGTTCATCGCGCGGATTTCTCCGTTGGCGGCCCTGGCGGCGGGAGCATTCGTCGCGGCGATCGCGGTGGACCGGCAGGACGTGATCCGGTACATCGGCGGCGGCGGAATGACGGACGCGGCGGCGTGGCGCGATCCGGTGTTCGGCAATCCGCTCTCGTTCTACCTGTTCGATCTGCCGTTCTGGCGGGTGCTGCACCGTTTCGTTTTGGCGTCGTCGGTGGCGGCGGCGCTGGTGTTCTGGATCTCGGCGCGCTATGCCGGCATCCGGCGCGGGATCGAGGAGATGCGGGTCCGCGACACGTTCGATCCGCGCGAGTTGGGGTTGGACCTGGGTCTGGAGTCGCTGTTCCTGCGGTGCGCGGCGGCGTTGTTTCTGCTTTCGTTGGCGGTCAACTTCTTCCTGTCGCGCTACGATTTGCTGTTCAGCGACCACAGGTTCATGGTCGGCGTGGATTGGACCGACGAAGTGCTGCGATTGCCGCTGCGGTGGATCGCCGCCGCGGCGTCGGTGGCGGCCGCGGCTGCGATTTTCTCGCGGCGCGTGAAGACGGCGGTCGCGATCGTTGCGGTGGCGGCGGTGGCCGGTGAAGCGGTTCCGATGGTGGTGTCGGCGGTGTACGTGCGGCCGAACGAGATCAATATCGAGCGGCCCTACATCGCGAGGCATATCGAAGCGACGAGGTCGGCGTATGGGCTTTCGACGCGCGTGACCGAGACCGATTTCGCCGCCAAACCCGGAACCCGCATCAACGTGGCCGCGAACAAGATTTTGCTGGACAACGTGCGGCTGTGGGATTGGCGGCCGTTCCACGACACCGTGACGCAGATTCAGGCGCTGCGGCCCTACTACGTGTTCGCCGATACCGATGTCGACCGGTACACGATCGGCGGGCAGTTACGGCAGGTATTACTGACTCCGCGCGAACTCGACATCCGCCAATTGCCCGATGCGCGGACGCGGTGGATCAATCCGCACTTCATTTACACGCACGGCTACGGGATGGTGATGGCGGAGGCGAACCGTATCACCGCGGACGGGATGCCTGTGTTTTTGGTGCAGGACGCGCCGCCGAAGATCCACATCCCCGAACTGAAGCTGACGCGGCCCGAGATCTACTACGGCGAGGTCACGCACGAGCCGGTGATCGTGCGCACGTCGCAGAAGGAATTCAGCTATCCGACGGGCGCGGAATCGGCGTTCACGCGTTACGAGGGCAAGGGCGGGTTCCCGATGGGATCGTTCGGGATGCGCCTTGCGGCGGCGATCCGCGACGGCGATTTCAATCTGATGCTTACCAACCTGACCACGCCCGACAGCCGGATGATGATCCACCGGAAGGTGATGGACCGGCTGGAGACGGCGGCGGATTTCCTGTCGTGGGACGAGGATCCGTACCTGGTTCTGACCGATGAGGGCAGACTGGTTTGGACGGCGGACGCATACACGACGTCGGATTCGCACCCGTATTCGCAGCACTTCCGGATGGCTTCCGGGGCGCGCATCAACTACATGCGGAACTCGGTCAAGGCGACGGTGGACGCCTATGACGGCACGGTGCATCTGTACGTCTTCGACGCCGGCGATCCGATCGTGCGCGCCTATCAGCGGCTGTTCCCGACACTGCTGGAACCGGCGGCGGCCATGCCGGAAGGGCTACGGGCGCACGCGCGGTATCCGGAAGCGTTCTTTCAGGTGCAAGCCGAGATCTACCGCACCTACCACATGCGCGACCCGCAGGCGTTCTACAACAAAGAGGACGTTTGGGAGGTGGCCCGGAAGCTGCAGCAACGGGGCTCGCGCGCTCCGTTGCAACCTACGTACGTGGTCGCGGTGTTGCCCGGTGAGACGAAGCCGGAGTTCCTGCTGACGCTGCCGTTCACACCGAGGGGCAAGGACAACCTAATCGGGTTGATGGTGGCGCGATGCGACGGACCGGCGCTCGGCGAGTTGCGGGTGCTGCAGCTTTCCAAGCAGGATCTGATCTTCGGACCGATGCAGATTGACGCCCGGATCGACCAGGACCCGGAGATTTCGAAGGACCTGACGCTTTGGAACCAGCAGGGATCGGAGGTTCTGCGAGGGCAGATGCTGGTGCTGCCGATGCAGGAGACTTTCGTTTACGTCGAACCGATTTACTTGCAAGCGTCGCAGGCGCGGATGCCGCAGTTGAAGAAGGTGGTTGTGGCGGTGGGTAACGACTTGGTGTACCGGAACACCTACGACGAGGCGATCGCGGCGATCGGTTCGGGGGGGCCGGCGGCGGCGGTTCCAGCGGCGGCGCCCGGCGCTCCAGCGGGCACTCCGGCGGTTGTCGATGTCAAACCTTCGGCCGAGGGCGACCGGAGAGTGACCGAGATCCGGCAGAGATTGCGCCGTTACCGGGAGCTATGGAGCCAGGGGAAATACTCGGAAGCCGGCCGCGAGTTGGAAGCGGTGGAGGCGCTGGCGAAGTAGCGCCTCCCCCACTGGAAATCATCCGTTGGCGACGCGCTTGCGGGAGCCCGAACCTTCGCCGGCGCCCGGCTTGCGGTTGCGGCGAGTCTGGTACATGCGCTCGCGAGCGGAAGCGACCGCTTCCTGCAGGCGCTCGTTCTGTACTTCGAGGCCACCCCAGCTAAACATCACCGAAAGGTGCCCGAGGGAGCGAAGCTGGAAGTCCCAGAGCTTCTCCGACACCTGGAACAGACGCCGTTGCGCGGAGGAGCCGCTTTCGCCGGGATAGAGCAGAATGTACTCGTCCTCGGTGAACTGGCAGGCGAAATCCTGAGGCCGAAGCATGGACTGCACCATGCGGTTCAGGGCGCTGAGCGAGTCGGCCCCGGAGTTGGCGGCGAGCTTTTCCTTGAGGCTAGGATAGTCGTTGATTCCGATCGCCACGGCGACTCCGTTGAAGGACAGTCCGAGTTCGATCAGCGACTGGAGGACGACGCCGTCGTGAAGACCCGCTGGCACTTCCAAGTACTCTTGCGCGGGCTCGACTTCGGGGACCGGCGCCAAAGCGACGGCGACTGCCGCGGCGGCCGGCGAAGTGGAGATGGAGGCCGCGGGCGGAGCCGGAACTGGCGGAGCATAGAGGCGCGCCGGTGCGGCGGGCTGGGGCTCGATTTCGGGCTGGGGCTGGGGCTCGGGCCGGGCGGGCTCCGGTTCGAAGACCGGATCGAGCCGCGGCGGCTCGGGGATCTCGCTTGGCGGCTCGAGGTCTTCTTCGTCGACGGGCAGCACCTGGAGGCGAGCGATATCGGCGGCGGCGTCCCCAGGGGGTTCCAGCGTGGGTGGCGCCTCGGCATGGAGCGCCAGCGCGGGGAGTGCGGGAGATGTTGCCGTGGCAATCACGCGAGCCGACTCGGTACTCGGAGCAAGGATCACCGGGGGCGGCATGTCGTCGTCTTCGGCGTCTTCATGCCAAAGCGAGGGGGCGGGCTTGGGAGGCGCGAAGACGAGAGGTTCCTTGGGAGCGGCGGGCGCGGCAGCCGGCATCTCAAACACGAGAACGGGCTCGGGATCGGCGTTTTCGAGAGCCGCCGGAAGCGAGATTACGCGGTCGGGCGTCCGCTCGGGCGCCTTGATAGGCATGACCTTTGGGGACTCCGCGGCGGGCGGCTCCGGGGCTTCCAATTCCGCCGGTGGCTCCGGGACGAGATGGGTCTGATGACGCGACACTTCTTCGGTCAGGCGCGTCGCGGTGTCTTCCTTGAGCTTGTCCTCCTGGGTTTTGTGAGCCTCATGGCGAGCCCGTATCCTGGCCGCGCGTTCGGCGAGTTGCTCGAGCTCTTCCTTGGAAGCCCAAGTGGGGGCCTGCTGCTGGGAGCGAGCCTTCATCTCGTCGTACATCCGGCGCCGCAACGGCGGACCGGTATCGCCTTCGACACTGGCGGGTTCGGCGTCCGGCCCGTTCTTGCGGAGAGCGGTGAACGCCTCCGCTTCGCGGTGATGGGCCGCCGCCGCGCCGTTGCCGGCAAGCGATTCCGCCATCGGCGGCTGCCGAAGGCCGGAAATCAAGGTTCGCATCCACTCCATTGGGTTCTGGAAGATGCCGAGTTTCTCGCGCTCGTCTTGCCGCGAAACCAACTCTATGTTCCGTTCGCGGAGTTGTTCGTTGTTCCCCTTGAGGAAGTCACACAAGAGCGCCACGAACACCGCGCCCAGTATGACAACGATTCCGACGAAAATTTGTAGCTCCAACATTTGCATTTGCGTGGCCGTCCACGTATCTCATCGTCGGAGTACGTTTTCGGGATTAGGGGTAGAGGATCGAAAGCGCGGTCCAAACCCTTTTCTTTCAAACGTGTACGAGCGGCATGGGGCGGTTCCCTCGAATCCGCCACCGGCGCCTCGATCAAGCCTAAACGACATAGCTTACGCCCTCCTAGGGCAATCGCCCTACCGCCTCAGGGAACACGCCGGCCGGGCAGACGGCCCGGAATCGGCAGCGATTGGCGCTGTTTGCCCGATTGCGGCCCATCCCCGTCGGAAAAAGAGTTCCGCCGCGCCAGCGGCGTCCCGAAATCGAGTTCCGCGTCCTTGTACTCGAGCGGGCGGTCCAGAACCATCTCGAGGGTCGTGCCACGCGGCAGGGTTGCGTCGGGCCCGCGGGAAGCCAACACGCCGATCAGGCCGGCGGCGGCTCCGGCCGCGGCTCCGATTCCAGCTCCCATGGCTCCGTTGCCGCCGATGCTGCCGGCGATGGCGCCAACCGTGACTCCGCCGGCCGCCGCTTCGCCAACGGTTCGCGCGTCGCCACCCTTGTCGCCCTCGCCTTTCACCTTGCCTTCGGTGCGGTCCAGTTCCTGGGAAGACCGCCCGTCGAGGCTGCCCATGCGGGCGCGGAAATCGCGCGTCACGCCATTCGGCAGGGTCAGCGAATCGAACCGCACGAACAGTTCCGACCGCCCCTTGACCCGGCCCGCTCGTTTGACCTGGGTCACGGTGCCCGCCACGTAACTGCCGGGCGGAATCACGATGCGGCCATCCACCATGATGGGAAACACGCTCTCGAGATAGACACGGTCGCCCTCGACGGCCTGCTTGGTGCTGATGCTGTTGATCATGCTGAGCGGAACGCGCGTCCCGGTGTCGACACGATACGATTTGGCTTCTTCCTGGGCGCTCGCGGCCGCGACGAGCACGAGCGACGCCGCCAGAGTCCGGAATTTCATGAGAGAGCCTCCATACACTAGACTATACGGCGCCGCGGCGTGGCGCGTTGCCGCTACTGCCTTCGGATGGACACTTTTACATCCGGCTGGCTGGAGGCCGCGTCGAGTCGGACACGAAGGGAAGCCGGTCCCGAACCTTGGGCGAGAAAACCGGGGACGCGGCAGTTGATCTGGTATAAACCGGCGAATCCCGGCGACAGGCCCGCGTAGAGCAGATCTTCCGGCGGCGCGGCGCGTCCATCCCATTCGAGATCGAGCGCGACTCCGGGGGCTAATCGCGCGGGGCCGCGCGCCACTTCTCCGTACAGCGCGGGCGGCGCCGTTTCGCCGAGACCGGTGGCGAACAGGACGATCACGTCTCCTGGCGAGGCGGGCGACTCCGGTGAGACGATGCGTCCATCGCCGTGGATGGCGACGGCGAATCCTCCGGGGAGTTCGAACAGGCCCGGAGCCGCGCGATCCAAACGAAGTGGCGCGAGCGGGCCGGCGCGGCCATCCACGACGAGTTGGAGGTCACCCTGGCCCGGGCGCAAATTGGCGGGAACCAGGAAGTTGATCTGCCGTGGAGACACGAAGAAGATCTGGGCTGGCCAGCGGGAGACGACGACACGGACTCCGGTGCCGCTCAAAAGCGTTGGCAACGAGCCGTCGCGTATGTCTTCCGGGCGAAGCTCCCGAGTGACGAAGGCGAGGTCGGAGCCGTACAACGAGCCGATCGTGTTCGGCGCCAGTGGACCGGGGAGGTTCGACGCCGCGTTGACGATGCTGGACTGCGAATAGGACGGCGCCTGCCGCACGGGATCGGCGGCCTGAACAACGAGACCGATCACCGGAAGTGCCAGCAGCGCGAAGGCCGCTCGCATTCCTACATGCTATCGCGTGTAGGCGGCGGCGGCAATGGCAGCCACGAACAGCGCCGCGGAGACCTGCCGGCGGCGGTCCACCGGGCCGGCTTTTTCGACCCACGACAGAAGGGTCAAAACGGGCATGGCGGCAATCCACCGGTGAGTCACGGCACAGACCAGCATCAGGGCCCAACAACTCAGCCAACAGTTCACGAACACAGAGCCGCCATAGCGCAGGCAGTCGAGATCGGCGCGCAAGCCGATGGGTGCGAGAGGCGCGGTTCGATGGCAGGCAACGAGCGCGGCGCGCTTCCAGGGAGTCAATTGCCAAATGGCCGCCACGAGCAGGCACGCGGGGATCCAAGGCACTCCGGGCCACGCCTGCTGGGCAGGCGCGATCGCCAGGCCGAATGGCATCCACAGGGCGGTGTAGGAGATCAGAAACAGCGCCATGGCCCAGTGCCGGCGCCCCCACAGGCTGCGCGCGGCCACCGACCGCAGGTGACCGGCCAGAAACGGGAACATCATGGCGGCGACCATCGCGGCCCAATGCGCGGCGGCCGAGCGGAGGGAGACCGAAGCGGCGCCGTGGGCATGGTGCGCGTGTTCGCCGCCAGACGGTTGGTTCGAGAGGAGGATGAAGATCCAGCAGACGGCGGAGACCGCCAGCGCCCACCATTCCGGATGCCGCCAGGCGAAGTCCCGCCAAGGCGGCGTCCGGACGATGGATGCGTCGGGCGTCATGCGTAATAGAGACTGACGCGGCCTACCTGAACGGGAGCGGTTTGGAGCTCCTCCTCGCGGTCGCCTTCGGTGGCGTGGGGCACGAACGAGACGCGGAGGGTGGCGGGATTCCACTGGTTCCGCGATTGGAGAGCCCGCGCGATACGGGTGATATCGAACGAGTAGCTGACGCCGCTGCCGCCATGTTCGGAGCCAGGCTGGGAGGCCTTCACCATGCCGAATGCGGGCAGCAATCCGGCCATGAGTTCCGAATGGGCGGCGGGACTGGCTCCTTCGGGCAGGTTGACGTAGACCTCGTAGCTTTCCACCGGATGGCTGGCGGCGGTGACGTTGTCGAGGCACAGGTGCACCGAGCGGGTCGCGCCGGCCGCTTCCGCGCCGGAGGCGTGCGCGGCTGGTCCGGTGGGCGGGCGCAGGGCGATTTGGACGTGGCCGGCCGCAGGGCCGAGCGTCAGTCGCTCGGGTGAAGCTCCGACCATTTCGGGGATGGGTTCGGCGTGTTCCATGGTTTGCGGTCCTGGAGGGGCTGGCGCCGGAGTGGCGACGGGGTCGTAGCGGTAGTCGAGAAGCGGCGCGGCGGTGTTCAACACGTCGGCGGCGCGGATTGTGGTGGGGTTGCCGGCTTCGTCGTGGAAGTCGAACGTGAGGCCGGTCAGCCAGGCGGCATCGGTTGGATTGGTGCGTCCGGGGCGGGCGAGCCAGACTTGCCACAGACGGTCGATGTTAGCGTGATGGAGCCAGAAGATGGGATCGAGCGCGGCGAGATCGGGATCGTTCATCCACCCTCCGCTTCCTCCGATCGCGCCGTGCATGGTGTTGTGAGGCACGCTCTCGCATTCGCCGAACACTTGGCCGACGTGGTTGAAGCCGGTCCTGGGGCCGCCGAACTGTGACACGAATCCATTATTGATGAATCGGGTCTTGCCCAAGCACGACGTGGTATCGGCGGCGGCGGCGCTGCCCACCGGCTGGCCGCCGTTGGCGGCGGGGCTGCGGCGTTGGACGAACAAAGCGTTGGGCGCGCCATCGGGTAGATTGCGGTCGCGAAACGCTTTGGGGAGCGTGCGAGCGGCGACGCTCGGAGTGTAGTTCCAGTAGGGGAGCGCCCAATCCGCAGGGCCACCGAGTTGCGAGACCGCCTTGGCGACGGTCTTTTCGAAGTACAGCAGGTAGGCCCGGTGCCAGGGCAGGAAGAACCACGACCCGTGCTGGCAACGGTCCCAGAATTTGGTTCGCTGCGCCTGTGGCGGCAGCGTCTCGCCCGGGGTCCGGAATGGATCGCTGGCGGGGTTGTAGCCGTGAATGGCGCCCTGGTAGCGCCAGCTCGTGGGGTCGGTGATGGGGCGTGCCTTCATGACGGCGACCGCCTTGGCGTACCACAACAGGATGGGATCCCAGCCCACCAGATCCGCTGCGTTCTTCCGAACTCGCATGCCCAGTCCTCCTTCGGCCGTTTCGACCGTATGTCACCAGGATAAGCGAGAACCGGCGCCGCGGAGTGACAGAAAAACGAAAGGCGGCCGGGTCCGGAGACTCGGCCGCCAGGGAATGATCGGGACCCGGTCTAGTTGGGAGCGATGTAAAGCGTCGATCCTTCGGGAGACAGGATGTCCGTGCCGATGCGAATCCGAAGCTCGTTATGCGCGTTGGGGCGGATGTTGGAGTTCGGAATCCGCATGTTGATCTGATAGAGTCCGCTGATGGCTCCGGGGACGAGGCCAATGTAGAGGATGTTCGCTCGATCGACGGGCTGGCCGTTGAACTCGAGCGTGATGTTGCCCGCGGCGCGGGAAGGACCTTCCGCGATCTCGCCGGCTTGCCAGATGGGATCGGTAGCGCCGAGGCCGGTGGCGAACAGGCTGACCACGTCACCCGCCTTTGACGGCTTGGCGAAATCGAGCAGCGACGGATCGCCGCTGATCTCTCCGGTATCGACCTTGATGGCCGCGATGCAAGGAGTCGGCAGCAAACGGAAGAACCCGGGCGCGGCGGAAGCAACCTGGATGGTGAACGGATCGGAGCGGCGCTCGTTGGTTTGACCGGGATTTGCGATGACTCGCACCTGCGTGGAGCCGGTTTGGGGCGTGTTGGTGGGAAGTTGCGCGTTGATCTGATTGAACTGGGCGTAAGCGATCGGCGCGCGGGTTCCATTCACTTCCACCGCGACACAGCCGGCCTTTTTCGGAAAGGTCTGGTCGTTGAGGTATTCTCCACCGTTGGACGTGCCGCCGGCGCGCTGGAAGCCAGTGCCGAAGACGGCCACGATCGAGTTGAACGAAACGGGACCCGGCCAGAAGGAGGCGCCGTTCTGGAGCCCGGTGATGCGCGGCGTATCGGTCAAGTTGCAGGCTCCGTCCTCGCCGATCTTGGCGGACCGGGTATAGATGTAGTCTCCGGCGTTGGAATTGCTGTTGTTGGCGGCGTTGCCGGCGAAATAGAAGATCACGTCGCCGGACCCGGCGGCCGGCGGAGTCCATTCGATCTCCCAGGACGCTCCGCCCCCCTGACCGGCGAAGGAGGCCGGTTGGGTTTGTTCGGCGAATTCGAGGTTGTCTCCGCAGTTGCCCTCGGGGGCGCCACCGGCGCACTGCACGCGGGTGACGTTGGCCACGGCAGTGAACGTGCCGGCTTTTCGCGCCGGATTGCTGGCGAGACGAGCGGTCAATTGGTAACCCCAGCGATTCGCCTCGGGGTGTTGAATCTGGACCTTGACGGTCTGCTTGACGCCCGGCTTGTAATCGGCCAGCGTGGTGATCCACAGCTTGCCCCGCGGATCCGAATTGGCGGGCGCGAAGGTGCGGTGGCAGGCCGTGCAATCCAGCCCGCCGTCGACTTCGGCGCCGGTGCGCATGACCGGCGCCCCGTTGGAAAAGCCGAAGGCCGTGGATGACGCCAAGGCAATTAGCCCCGGCACGATCAGTGTTTTTATCTGCATTCAGTCTCCTTGAATCATCGTTGTATGGTTGTAAACAACTCTTGTCCCGTGCCGATGTTGTCGACGGTGGCGGAGAGGGCGATGTCGCCATCGGCCACGTTTGGCACGGTTACATTGAACTGGCAAAGTCCCACGGCTCCGGGCGCCATGAAGCCCGAGGCGGTCGCGACGGTGTCGCCGAAGCGGAACTGCACCGGCGACGAGAGGTTGGCCGCTGGCGTAGGCGCGGCCAGACCGGGTCCGATGGCCGGAGCGGTGGGACCGCATCCCACCGCGAAAATCACGATGGTGTCGCCGGGCTTCGCCGGACGGAAGTTCACGCCCTGAATCAGGCCGGTTCGGCCAACGAAGGTGACGAAGTCCGGGAAAAGGGCGGCGACGTACTGGCGGTTGTTGACGCGGAAGGTGGGTGTAGTCAGCAGGGCGGGCGACACCTTGGTTTTGGCAAGCCGGGTGGTGGAGGTCCCTCCGGGCGTGATCACCTGCACTTCGACGGGGCCTTCCCCGGTGTCGTCCGAAGGGGCTTGGGCATTGACTTGAGTGGGGCTGATGTAGTTGATGAAGGCGTCGCGGCCGTTGATCTTGACCTGGGTGCCATCGAGCGCGGTGGGAGCGCGGCCATCGCGGAAATCGGCGGCGGCCCAGGAGCGGGTGTTGGACGCGAGGTTCTGCCCGAAGATCTGAATCCAAGTGCCGGCGCTGAGCTTGGCTTGGTCGCTGAAGGCCTGCAGGACGGGATTATCGGCTCGGATGCTCGGCGCCTGGGTGGTTCCGCCGCCGGCAGCCAGGGTGTAGTTGTTCAGAAAGATCCGGTCGCCCGACGGCTGGCCATTGAGGTTCGCGGCATTGCCTGCCACGTACACGCGAATGTTGCCGGAAGCCGCGGCGGGTGGAGTCCACTCCAGCGTGAACGTGTTTCCGCCGGTGTTGGGCCGCGTGTGAGTGGCGTATTCGATAGGAGTGGACGCGCTGCAGACGCGGGTTCCGGTCCTCACGGCGCCATCCTGGCAGATGACCTGAGCCGCGGCGTCGACGGTGTCGATGCGGCCGGCCTGCTGGAGTTCGTTACTTCCAAGGCGAACGGAGAGCTGGAAGCCGTAGCCGCGGCCGCTGGCCCCGTCGACGGTGATGGTCCAGCGCTGCTTCACTCCTGGCTGGTAGTTGGTTCCTCCGGGGAAGGCGATTTCGACGCCACTGCCCCGTTGCGGGTTGCCCGTGCCGACGTGGCAGGTGGATTTGGCGCATCCCTCGGCCGCGTCGGCCGGACCGGCCGTGTGCCCCGGATCGGCTCCGCCGTCATGGGCGAATGCCGCGACAGGGATCGCCAACAGGAATCTCAAAGCACCCACAGTTTTGTAGTTCATACCCCGTGTACCCCTAGTTTCATCAAGTCTAATCGAAAATCCGGATTTCCAGTTGTTAAACTTCAGGCCGGCGCAGCGTATCAATTTTCAACGCCTTGCGAGCGATGGTGCTCACCGGCATCGCCGGCAGGCGATCCATGACGATCCATTCGAAGCCCGCCGGGGCCTTTCGCACCGAAGCTTCCACGACCCGGAACCGGTATCGATTAAAAGTGATCGAGTGCCGGAACTCGCCCAAAGTCCGGCCGAGCTTGACATCCGAGATCTGTCCGGCTTCCGGCAACTCCCAGAACCCCTGCATTCTGGTGGAGCCGGGCGGCCGCCGCCACATCAATAGTTTACCGCCTCGCTCCAGGCGTAGCAGTACTTTTTCCTCATGGACCTCGCGGCGGTCCTGGAGCTTGACCGGGAACTGCTCCTGCCGGCCTTCCGCCAAGGCCCGGCAGCACGCGCTCACCGGGCAAAGCAAACAGCGGGGATCGCGTGGCGAGCACAATGTGGCGCCGAGTTCCATGATGGCCTGATTGAAGGCGCCGGGCCTGGCGGTGTCGAGCAGGCGGTCCGCCACGGCCTGGAGCCGGGCGCGCGTCTTGAGAGAGCCAATGTCACCGGGCTCGCAAACGACGCGAGACAGGACGCGCATGACGTTGCCATCGAGAACGGCATGAGGCAGATCGAATGCGATGCTGGCGACGGCCGCTCCCGCGCCAAGGCGTGCCGT
Source organism: Acidobacteriota bacterium (assembly GCA_005808475.1). Taxonomy (GTDB): domain Bacteria; phylum Acidobacteriota; class Terriglobia; order Bryobacterales; family Bryobacteraceae; genus SYLY01. The sequence continues at coordinate 308 of SYLY01000011.1, read as the reverse complement.
ATCCGTGCCGGTGAAAGCATGAGGCAGATCGAATGCGATGCTGGCGACGGCCGCGGCAGTGTAGCTTCCGACGCCCGTCAGCGCGCGGATTTCGTCGAATGTCGCGGGGAAAGCTCCCCGTTCGGCGATCTGCTTGGCGGCGCGGTGCAGATTGCGCGCCCGCAGGTAGTATCCGAGACCCGCCCAGAGCGTGAGCACGTCGTCCTCCGGCGCGGCGGCGAGACCGGCGGCGGTGGGGAAGCGTTCGAGGAAGCGCTGGTAATAGGGGATGGCCGCGGCGACCCGGGTCTGTTGCAGCATGATCTCGG
>SYLY01000120.1 GCA_005808475.1 Acidobacteriota bacterium | reverse complement strand
TCGCTGGTGGACCAGGCAAAGGGCGCTCACCACGGCCGGGTCGGCGAGATCCTTGTAGAATTTGGCGATCTGCGGCGCGAGCAGCAGCCCCTTGTAGACGATGGTGCGCGTCGAAAGCGACGGGATGTAGAAGAACTCCTTTTCGTGGAAGTCCTCCTTGGCGATCTGGCTTTCGGCGCGCTTGCGGACGATGTAGAGCCTGCGGTCGAGCGCGTCCGGGCTCATCGGCGTCTTGGAGCCGATGAAGACCTGCTGGATGTACGGCTGTTCCGAACGGGCCAGCCGGCCAATGGCGTTGACATCGATCGGCGTGTCGCGCCAGCCGAGTACTTCCAGACCCTCTTCCGCGGCGATCGTCTCGACCAGACCTTCGACGATCAGGCGTGACTGGCGGTCCACCGGGCAGAACACCATCCCGACGCCGTACTGGCCCGGAGCCGGCAGCTCGAAGCCGATTTCCGAGCACTCGCGCCGGAAGAACTCGTGCGGGACCTGAATCAACACGCCGGCGCCGTCGCCGGTCTCCGGATCGCAGCCGCACGCGCCGCGATGAGTGAGGTTGATCAGGATCTGGATCCCCTGCTCGATGATCTGGTGCGAGGCGACTCCCTTGGTGTTGACAACGAACCCGAGGCCGCACGCGTCGCGTTCCAGGCTAGGGTCGTAGAGACCCTGCCGCGGGGGTAGACCATACGTTCTGAAGGCGTCTGACATGGTGTTCTCCCTGATGCCAGATGCGACGATACACTCGTCCCCAGTCTGGCGAGAGACCAGTATAGCCGTCCGCCATACTATTAGTCAAATCAAACGTTTTGGAATCGTACTATTAGAAAAAACGATAATTTAGCGAAGCCCCGCTCCGAGTCCGGCGTCACGAAATCGACACACGGATGCGCCGGGCGAACGGAAGGCCACATCCGTTGTCCGCTCAATGGTTTGGCGGTAGACCGGAGCGGCCGCCTCCTGGTTGTCCAGACGGTAGTCCGAAGGGGCTGTCACCACCAGTTGCAGCCCGTGGCGGCGGGCGAGACCGGGCAGATCGCGGAAGTAGCGCTCGATCTCCGGACGGGCGGCGCGCTTCTGTATGCCCGGCGGAATCCGCAAGCTGTACCCTCTGCGCCCGGTCTCGAGGTACACCAGCGGATCGGAGTAGGAAAGCACCCCGGTATGGACCGAGGTCTCCGCCCGAACCCAGTCGAGCGCGGGCCGTACCTGGGCTGCGATGTCACGCTGTTCGGCGTAGGCGGCCGGAAGCAGTCCGAACAGCGTCTGATAGTTGACGCGGATGGCGAAGACGGCCAGCGCGGCCAGCAGGGATGCGAGGACGGTGGCCGCGACCCGGTCGCCGCCGCGATTGCGCCGCCAGGTATCGGCGATCGAGCGCCCCAGCCGCGAGAACTCGGTCCACGCCCCGGCCACCGCCAATGGCAGCAGCGGCAGCACGAAACGGGCGCTGGGCGGGTAGTTCCACAGCAGCAGTTGCACAGAGTAGATCGCGGCGAAGATGGAGTAGGCGCGGAAGCGTCCCTGACGGAACAACCGTACGATCCCGGCGATGCTCGCCGCGGCCAGCACTCGCTGAATGGTGATCGCCAGGAAGCCGCCTTCTTCGTCGTAGGCGATCAGCCTGCCGAGCGACTCGAGCAGCATCGCGGTGTTCTCCCAGACCATTTCAGCCAGCCCGCCGTTGGCCGCGTCCAGCTTCCAGTAGCCGAGATAGCTGGTGTAGAACAGCGTCATCGCGTCGCCCGGCGATCCCGTGTGGGCGCGGGTCCACAGTTGCCAGCCAACGACCGCGGGCGCCATGAACGCGGCGAACCGCGCGCCCGATCGCCATCGCCGTTCGAGAACCAACCAGAGTGGAACCGCCGCAATCAGGGGAAGCGCCGCGGTGCGGGTCAGGAAGGCGAGGCCGGCAGCCAGCCCCGCGAGGGCGATCCGGTCCCGCCGCGCCAGCAGCAGCGCCGCCAGCAGCAGCGCCAGGAAGGGCAGTTCGGAAAGCAGTAGCGTCGCAGGAATCACCGCCGCCGGACTGAGCGCCACCATCGCGCCGAGACCGGCGGCCTCGCGTTCGCCGAACCCCTCGTCGCGGAACAGTCTGGACGACAGCAGCGCCGCGAAAGGCAGGCACAGCCACGCAAGCATCGCGAACCAGGGGAGATTGGCCGGATAGGCTGGAGCGGCTTTCCAAACGGCGGCCAGCATCGCCGGCCAAAGCGGCGGGTACTTGGTCTGCAAAGGCGTGCCGGGCGCCGAATCGATCCGGTAGCCGTTGCCTTCGGCGAGCGACTTGGCGCCGACCAGATAGATCGCGTCATCGTGGTAGATGCCCAGTTGCGGCATCGCGCGCCAAGTCCACGCGAGCCAGGCGGACGGGACCAAAGCGAGCAGCAGGGCGTATTTCACCACCCCCAAGCTACCAGTGAAACGCCGGCGAATCCTATCGGGTGAATCACCGAGAGCCGATGTGATTTAATGGAGTCGAGTCCTGTCGAAGGAGGGCGTCATGTACAGAGCATTCGTGGTTGCCTTTCTCGCCGCCACCGTTGCGTGGGGCCAGAATCTGGTTCCGCCTGGGCCGGGTCCGCAGCCGCCGCAGCCCAAGCCGGCGCTGTCCCACGAGATGCGAGGCGACATCGCGATGGCCCGCAAGGAGTACCGCCAGGCGATCGACCACTACAAGTCGATCGAGCCCGAGACGCACGTATCGCTGAACAAGACCGGCATCGCCTATCACCAGTTGATGGACATGGGCCAAGCCAAGAAGCACTACGAACGGTCCATCAAGGCCAAGCCGGACTACTCGGAGGCGGTGAACAATCTCGGCACGGTGTTCTATGCCGCCAAGAGCTTCCGGCGCGCGGTGGGACAGTACCAGAAAGCGCTGAAGCTCGCGCCGAACTCGGCGAGCATCCACTCCAATCTGGGCACGGCGTGGTTTGCGCGCAAGAACTACGAGAAGGCGTCGCTCGCCTACCAGCGCGCGCTCGAACTCGACCCGGAGGTATTCGAGCACCGCTCCACCAACGGCGTTCTGCTCCAGGAGCGCAGCGTGCAGGAGCGCGCCAAGTTCCACTTCTATCTCGCCAAGACGTACGCCAAGGCCGGCGTCGCCGGCCGCGCCCTGGTGTACATGCGCAAGGCCCTCGAAGAGGGCTTCAAGGACCGTCAAAAGTTTGTCGAAGAACCCGAATTCGCCCTACTGCAAAAGCTTCCGGAGTTCCAGGAACTACTCCAATACCAGCCTCGCGTTCTGTAGCCTGCTCGCGGCGGCGCTGGCGTCGTGCGGCGGCGGGGAGCGGCCCGGTTCGCAGCGCGTGGCATTTCTTGCGCCGGAGAACCTGACGGGAGACCCGGCGTTCGATTGGGCCTCGGCCGCCGCGGCGCCGCTGGCAGCGTCCTTATTGAGGGGCGCGCCCTCGGTCTCCGGATTCGCGGCGGCCGATGCGAACGACGCCTTGCGGCGGCAGGCGACCCGGATCGTGCGCACCTACTTCGCGCGCGACGGGCAAGGTTGGGCGGTGCGCGGATCGGTGGAGGACGCGGCGCATCCGCGGACCGTGGCGGCGATCGACGCATCGATCGCGGGACCGGAAGCGGCCGCCGCCGCGATGGCTCGCGCGGTTTGGCCGGCAGCGGCGGCGCCCGGATGGAAGCCCGATGCCGTACGCGCGTTCGGAGAAGCGCTGGCGGCGGGCGCCGGATCTCCCGCCGAGGCGTTGCGCCGTGCGGTGGCGCTCGAACCGTCGTTCGAGGAGGCTTGGCTCCGCCTGGGACGGTTGGAGCAGTCGCGCGCGGGAAGGGAAGCGGCGCTGGCGGCGATCGAGGGCGCGCCCAAGACGCCGCAATTACGCCTGTTCGCGGCAGGGCTCTCCCAGGATCCGGCGGCGCGGATCGCGGCGCTGAAGGACGCCGCCGCCGCGAGCCCAGGCGATTGGGAGGCTCAGGCGCAACTGGCCGGGGCATTGACGCGGGACCGCAAGTTCGCCGAGGCGGCCGCCGCGTTCGACAAGGCGCTCCAGGCCAACTCCGATTCCGGCGCGTTGCGCAACGAAGCCGCGTTCGCCTACGAACTGGCGGGCCGGCACGACCTCGCCGTGAAGACCGCGCTCGACTACGCCAAGCTGTCGCCCGACAGCGCGAATCCGCTCGATACGCTCGGCGAGATCCAGTCGATGGCGGGCAAGTTCGCCGAGGCGGAAAAAGCGTTCCTGGAAGCGCACGCCAAGCAGCCGGGATTCCTCGGCGGCGCGGCCCTGTGGAAAGCGGCGGCGGTGCGGCGGATGTCGGGCGACGGCAAGGGCGCGGACGCGCTGTTTGACCGCTACGAGGCGGCGATCGCCGGAAACCCCGCCGCGCCGATGTTGCGGGCGCAGTGGGACTACTCGAGCGGCCGCCGCGATGAGGCGGAGAAGAAGGTCCGCGAGATGGACAAGCCCGGAGCGAAGGCGCAGTTGGCGATCTGGAGCCTGAACCGCGGCGATCGGGAGGCGGCCGCCCGGTACGCCGCCGAGGCCGGTGAGACGTCACTGGCTCGGGGCCTTGTCACCGGCGGCGCTCCGAACCCGTTCGTCCGCGCCTGTCACCACCTGTTCGCGCGCAGGTTCGCCGAGGCGATTCCGCTGTTGGAGCAGGCCGATGCGGCGAACCGGCCGGACCAGTCGAGTCCATTGCCGGTGCTGCTGGCATGGGCATACGCCGAGACGGGGCGGTTGGAGGAAGCCCGGCAACGTCTGCGGCACTGGCCGATTCCGGCGTCGGCTGGCGACGCGGCGCTCGAGTGCCTGACGTTTCCCCGTGTGTTGGAGCTGCGGAAACGGCTGGGGATGTAGCGGCGGCGGCTCCGGGTTCAAGGTTCTCCGCGGCCGCGCGATAAGAGCAGTGTGACGCCGGACAATCAGTTGTTCCAACATTCGCCGTTCGCGTCCCTGATCTTCGATCCCGACGGAACGATCGAGGAATACAATGCGGCGTTCCGGCGGATGACCGGATACGCCTCGGGGGAACTGGACGGGCGGAACTGGTGGAATCTGCTCGACTCCCGGTCGGTGGAGCCGGTGCTTGCGGCGATCCGGCGGGTGGTGGAAGAGCCCGGATCCCCGGTCGAATTCGAGTGCCGGCTGCGTTGCCGCGGCGGCGAGCGCGTCTGGTGCCAGGGTGGAGCGGCCGCAATTTCCGGCGGCGATCGTCCGCGTATTCACGTTCAGTTGGTCGACGTGACCGCGACCGTCGAGATCCAGCGCGACCTGCTCGACCGCGTCAACCGGCTCGATCTGCAGTTGCGCGAGGATCACCTGAAGGCGGCGATGGCTTTGCGCGAAAGCGAGGAGCGGTTCCGCGGATTGTTCGAACAGGCGCCGATCGGCATGGCGGTCTCCGATTTGGAGGGACGCCTCACGCAGGTGAACTCGGCGTTCCTGCGAATTCTGGGCTACCGGCGGGAAGACGCTGCGCGCCTTACGTGGCAGGAGCTACGGGACGGCGGAGCGCTCGACCTGGCGAGGCTGGTGAACTGCGTGCCTCCTCCGGCGCCCGCGCTGCAGAGCGACACCAGATTCCGCCGCGCCGACGGTTCCTGGGTGGACGTGCAATGGAACCTGTCGGTGGTGCGCGACGCGTCGGGCGAGGCGGCTTTCCAGGTGGGCCAGATCGCCGACATCTCCCGCCGCAAGGAGGACGAGCAGAAGCTCCGGCAGTACGCCACCACGCTTGACCAGAACAACCGCGATCTCGAGGATTTCGCCTACGTCGCGTCGCACGATCTG
>SYLY01000119.1 GCA_005808475.1 Acidobacteriota bacterium | reverse complement strand
GTTCCTGTACACGAACCCCAAGGTCGCCGACGTGCAAGTGGTCGGACTGCCGGACGAGCGATTGGGCGAGTGCGTCGCCGCCTGGGTGCGGTTGAAGCGCGGCGAATCGGCGGCGGAGGACGAGATCCGCGATTGGTGCCGCGACCGGATCGCGCACTTCAAGATCCCCAAATACATCCGCTTCGTGGACGAGTTCCCGATGACGGTGACCGGCAAGGTGCAGAAGTTCAAGATCCGCGAGGAGGAGATCCGGCGGCTGGGCCTCGAGGCGGCCGCGTGCGTGGAGACCGCCTAGGGAATCGCGTGGCGCCTGAAGCCCAGCGGTATGCCGAGGTGAACTTCAGCCTCGGCGAACATGGTGGAAACAACGACCGTGGAAGTGACGCCGGTTCCTGATTACGAGCCTCCCGGTGGATGAAGTCGTGTGTAGAGTGCCGTTCAAGCCGCTGGGCGCACTTCTTACTCCGTGCATGGGGCTGCCTTGGGAGCGTTACAAGACGGAGCACCCAACCTGTCAGGAGGTTCTGCCGGTCATCCCGATCATCGAGCCATCCGAGGAAAGGCCGGTCAGGACATGCGGCTTTCGCGGAAGCGCCTCCATTGCCGGGAGTGTGGCTTGTACAGCGAGATCGCTCTCGAGTCAACAGATGGGTCCGGACACACATCGTCCCACACATTTTAGGCAGGGCTCAGCGGCAACTGTGGTTGCGTGAGTGGGGTTTTGAGACCGAGCTTCCGCGCCGCGGCGTCCAGGTCGCCGGGTCGGCAACGGGCGAGGAGTGATTGAAGATCCTGTTCCGTCGCGACTACTTGGAATTCTTTTGAGGGCGCGAAGTACACTAGGGTGCGCTTGCCCGCACCAACGAGGTTAAGCACGTTCTGTAAGGTACCTTTGCTTTTGGAGTCCCAGAGCATCATGCCGCACTTCGCTTCCTCGAACATGACGCGGTCTTTCGTAGCGTAGTAGCTCGAGTCCTTCTTCTTGCTTGGCGGCTCGATGTGTCGAGTTGGCCATCCCCCGGCGTTGTTCCGGCACTCCTCCATGCAGTACACGGTAACGTTGGAGTAGTGTTGCTCAGCGAGATATGTTTGGACTGCCTTGTCCGCGCCGTTGGCGTCACCGATAAGGATGGCGTCGCCGCGCTGGATGAAGTCGTCCAGGCGTTTGCGGATGGTCGCGTTCAGCTTCGAGATGCCGATTGAGCCACCGATGAAGATATTCATTGGCATATTTTTACTTTGTTGTTAGCGTCAGCAAGTGTACGGCTTTCACGCCTGCCGCCTGGAGGACTTCCACGATGTGCCCAACCGTCGCGCCTGATCCATGTAGGTCATCGATCAGCAAGAGCGTCTTGCCGGCGCAGAGTCCTGGGTCCGCCGTGAATGCGCCTTTGAGCACGTCCTTTCTTTTGGCGTAATCCTTGACGTCCTTAAGTTGCGGGGTTTGCTTTGATTTCGCGACGCAATTCTTGCAGAGCGGGATGCCGAGCCGTCCCGCGAGCACCTCAGCAACGAGGGCTACCGGCTGCACGGCGCGGATGTTTGACGGTGGTACAGGCACAATGGCGTCGATTGCCAAGCGCCAAGTGTGTTGGACGAACTGCGCCGCCGTATCGGCCAAGTCATTCGCTATCTGTTGTTTCTGCTCGTTTGTCCTCGTGCCGTATTTCAGGTCATAGAGAAGTTGCCCCACTGGGGGACGGGTCGTGGTGCCCGAAGGTGTTCTGCCCGATCGGAACGCTCCTGAGCGTGTGCCAATCTAGCGCGAACCCGGACGCCCACGGTCCGAGCAGCTTTCTCGGATTGGTTTCGACAACGCTCATGGTGATAGTTGCACGAAAATTGTAGCACCGCTAGCAAAGCCTCCCTCACAGGGCGGCGACGAATCGGCAAATAGTAGTGGAGCAGAGAGTATGAACGGGATCGACGGCATGGATGGCCGCCATCGAAGCCCTCCGTTTGGCATGGAGACGGCGGCTGCCTCCCAGCCTCGCCGTAACGAGTCTTGGCCCGCGCCGCCGGGAGCGTTGCGTGCGCTCGCGCAGATCCGGTGGCAGCTTCATTGCCGTCCACGGTCAGCACCAGGATCGATCCCGTTGGTGTTCCCGATTGCCGGCATCGGTCCGGCGCTGCACGTAAAACACCTCGAAATCCGGCGCCGCCCGCTTCACCAACTTCTCCGAACGTAGACAGCCGGCGAATCGCCGCGGAGGCTTCACCTGCCCCCTACGAATTGGCCACCGCGCGGAGCAGAGCGCTCATGGTTGTTTGTCACCCCGCAGCCGCTCCCGTGCGTCACGTCGCAGCGGGTACACCAACACTCGCTTGGGCTCGGCTCCATGGCGCAGATGCTGGCGATCGTCCCGGCCGCGCCCGCTGGTCTGGCCGACCTCCATCCAATTAGCGGCCCGATAGCAGCCGCCGCTGTAGAGCACCGCGTCCACGAAGGTTTCCACCAACAGCGGCGTGATACCGTATTGAGCCCGCCAATCGGAGGGCAAACAACGCATCGCCTGGGCCAGTGTGGCGCTGGCCAAATTTTTGATGTGCACCCAGGGTAACACCAGGAACCGGCTGTTGTTGACCACCTGCTGCAAATGGCGAGCGCGGGTGGCATCGTCCCAGCCGATCCAGCGGTCCCGCGCCTGGATCCGCCACGCGGCGCTGGAAAACTGTAGGCAGCCCGCCACGGCCGGCTCGGGCCGCTGAATCCAGACCAGATACTCGAGGTGCGCGCCGAACGGCACTTTGTAACCGAGTGGATGATGGCGGTCGATCAGTTCGCGGAACCGCCGCCGCGCCTGTGTGTCCACTACCCGCTCGATGCTGACCGGGCCAAACTCCGCCAGCGGACCGGTCAGCGGCTCGCCCGCCTGGCCCGCCTCCGTGCGCGGAATCGAAGTGGCCGACCCGATCGGTTTCGTTTGCCGCTTGGCCGGCAACGCGACAACGCCTTGCCCTTCCAATCGCTCCAACAGTTGGAGGCACTCGGGTTGCTTCAACGAACCATTGGGGCGCCTCCAGTCCAACAACTCGCCGACGGTGTTGGCCAGTTCCTTCCGGCTCAGCCCGCGGCAGGTTGCCACCACCTCGCCAATCAACGCGATTTCGGAAGCCGTGAACATCCGGCCGGCGCAACCCACCACACGGATGTCCTCCGCGCTTGCCATCCGAGGTGCTTGTGCTTCCACGCTACCTCTACGATAACGGAAGCGAGCACGGATGTCAGCCCCCTCGGTGATTGGATCGAGAGCCGCCCCCGTCAAGAGCAGGTTGGCGCCCGATGCCGCGTTATGTCACAACCGCGCTTTCGCCCTGATTTTGCGCGTCCCAACTCCCCGGGGCGTCCGGACGGTCGCCCGGCATGGGGGTCACGAGCGTCCAGGGACTGGCAGCCCGTCGTGCGATGAGCATGAGTCGCGTTGCGGGGCCTAAGCCGTGTAGAGCGTGCAGGCCCGGACCATCCGAAATAGCCCGCGATCACCGGCGCATTGCCCAGAGCCCTCGATATCATCGCGAAGGCAACCGCGGACGCCAAATGGCGCCTTCGTCGCGTTCGAATTCATGGCCTGGCTTGGCCTGCTCCGGCCCAACGCGCCCGGGAACGATTTCCGCGAGCCGGTAGCGTTCCCCTGGTACCGGATCGCCCGCTAACCGGCGCAACAGTGCGAGCTGCCCGATATGGGTGAGAGCGTCGGCGATGGGAGCCTGGAAGAGGTTTTCCATGGTCACCAGGACGGGGCGCTCAGAGGCCAGCGACGCATCGAAGGCGGCCAAGGCCTGGTGGAAGCGCGTCACCTCGCCATTCCATTCGCGCGGTTCGGAAACCTGGAAGTTGGATTGACCCGAGTAGCACCACTGGTGCGCCCACTCGATAAGGTCGCCGATATGCGCCAGAAGAAGGACGGGAGTGTTCAAGCAACCTTCCGGGCGAAAATCACCGAAGCCCGCTGGTGCTTCGCGGATCGCTTTGCCGCCGCGATAGGCTAGAGTCGCGAGCATGTGACGAAGGAGCGCGCGCGCCGCATCGCCTGGAATGGCACTCATCTCCTGTCAATTGTAGATGAGATCGTGACGGATTCGGACTGGAACGAAACCGCCTAGTTGTGGGCCGAATACTGCGGCTGGGGCGGATTCAGCTTGATCTCGAGGGTCTTCTCTTCCTCGTCGACCTCGTAGGTTTGCCCGTGCGTCTGGAAGCCCTTGGCGATCACCTGCACCAGGATCTTGCCTTGCGGGATCGGCGGGATCTTGGCCGTTCCCACCTGATTGGTGCGCAGTTCCCAATTGGTGCGAACCTTCTTGCCGAACTTCTTCACCGACCTGCCCTGGACGAACCTCACGACGACCGAGGCCCGCTCGACGGGCTTGCCCTGCAAATCGGTGACCTGGATCTGGAGAGCGGTGAGGTCCTTCTCCGCGAAGAGGGCCGGTACCAAGGCCAGACAGGCGAAACAAAATACGCGCCGGATCATATCTCCACTATAGAGCACGGGAAGCGAAGCCGCTCACGGACGCGCGTCGCGCTCGAAGCGCCGCCAAACCGTCACCGCGAGAATCGCCGAGCAGACGATCGCGAAGGCCGCGCCCCAGAACATCAGGCCGTGGATCCCCAGGGTGTCTTTCAGCCGCCCCGCCGCGAAGATGGCCGCTCCGCCGGAGATCCCGCCGGCCATGTTGAGCGTGCCCGCGCCCACTCCATAGCAGGATCGCGGAGTCACGTCGTAGGACGCGGCGAAGGTGTTGCCCATCATCCATCCGGCGGTCAGACCGAACGCGAACGCCATCGTCTTGAACACCGCCAGCGAGGTGGCGGCCAGAGCCAGGTACGCGAGCGGCGCGCAACTCGCCAGGCCGATGCAGATGATCGCGAACCGCGCGGACGGCCACCGTCGCGACGCCTTGTCGCCCAGCGTTCCTCCGAGCAGGATACCCACCAGCGAGCCCGATTGCACCCAGAACGTGGCCGTCACGCCGGCGTCCGACATCGACAGCCCCATCTTCTCGTACAGATGCGTCGGCAGCCACGCATAAATCATCCACAGCATGATGCACAGCGAGAAGAAGGCGAGTACCAGCGCCAGATAGCATCCGTTCGACGCCAGCTCCCACGGAGACGCCGGATTCCCCTTGGCCGGCGCGGCCACCTGCTCCGGCAACCGCCGGAGGACCAGCCACAGCACCGGCGCGTAGCAAAGTCCCACCACCGCCAGGCAGTAGAACGCCCACCGCCAGCCGATTCCATCCGCCATGTATCCGCCGAACGCGCTGCCCGCCACAATCCCCGCGAACTGCGCCGAACCGTGCAGCGCCAGCGCGCGCGACCGCGTGGCGCCGGAATGCAGCGTCCCGATCACGCCGAGCGCGGGCGGAACGTACAGCGCCTCCGTCACCCCCATCGCCGCGCGCCACGCCAGGAAGCCATTCACCGAACCGGTCAGGCCGGTGGCGAGCGTCGCCAAACTCCACAGCACGATGCTCACCGCGATCAGCTTCGTCTTCGGGAACACGTCCGCCAGCCGCCCGACGAACGGGTTGCAGAGCGAATAGACCCAGATGAAGATCGCCCCGATCAGCCCCAGCCGCTCGCTATCGAAGCCGAGATCGGTCCGCAGCGCCGGGAAGATGGAGAACACCACCTGCCGGTCGACGTAGTTGATGAAGTACGCGACCCACAGCAACGCGACGATTCCCCAGGCTCCGCGAATCGCGGGCGCGCTCGCTTGAATTGCTGGGGTTGCCGCCGGGATAAGGAGATTCTATCAGGAATGCGCGCGTTCACGCGATCCGGTAACGCGCTACCGTCTCTTCGTCCACTTCGACGCCGAGCCCCGGCTCCATCGGCACGGCGACCCGCCCATCCACCAGACGCAAGGGATTCCGCGCCAATTGCCGGCTCAGCGGCCCTTGCGAAGTGTTGAACTCCACCAGCACCGGCCGCCGTTGAAACGCGTTCAAATGCAGCGACGCCGCCGTGAGCAGATCGGACGACCATGAGTGCGGAATCACCAGCCGGTTGGCGAGTTCCGCCATGTGAACGATCTTCCGCGCCGCCGTGAATCCGCCGCAACGCGTGAGGTCCGGCTGGAGCACGTCCACCTTGGCGCGATAGATCAGTTCATGGAAGCCCCATTCGGTTGCCTCCTGCTCGCCGCAAGCGATGGGCGTGTCGACGGATTCCGAGACTCTCGCGTATCCATCGTAGTCCTCCGGATGCAGCAACTCCTCGATGAAGAACGGCCGGAACGGCTCGAGGGAACGCACCAGACGGATCGCCTGTTTCGGTGTGCGCTCGACGAACCAGCCTGTGTCGACGAGCAGGTCCCGCCGGTCGCCGAGCGCACGGCGCGCGGCCTCCACCAGCTTCACGTCCGCCAGCGGGTCCTGGCCGAACACGCCCCAGCCGAACTTCACCGCCGTGAAGCCCTCGTCCACGTATCGCGCCGCCGCTTCCCGCATCGCCTCCGGCGTGGGCCGGAACAAGGTCGACGCGTACGCCCGCACGCTGGTGGCGTGCCGCGCGCCCAGTAGCATGTGCACCGGTTGCGAATAGAACTTGCCGCAAATATCCCACAGCGCGATGTCGATGGCAGAGAGAGCCTGAATCGCCACGCCTCGCCGTCCATAGTAGACGCTGCCGCGCCACATTTTGTACCAGAGCCGCTCGGTTTCGAGGGGATTCTCGCCGAGGATGAGCGAAGCCAGTCCGTCGAAGCACTCGAGTCCGCCTTCGCTCCATCGCGGCGCGTCGATCGCGGCCTTGGCCACCGGAGCGGATGTCTCCATGTCGGACCATCCGGTGAGACCGTTGTCGGTGGTGACCTTCACCAGCCCCATGTAGGTCGGGCCGGGCGGCTCTTCCACGCCGTCGGGGCTCTTGTACAGCCCCGGCGACTTGAGGACCATCGCTTCCACGGACGCGATCTTCACGGTTGCACCACCTGTCCAATCACGTAGAGGGTCGCGCCCTTGCGGCAAACCGCGCCCAGGTGTTCCATCGCCAGGACGCCCGAACGATGGGCGCGGATCTCGTGGGGCGGCAAGGAGTGATCCGAGAAGTCGTGCAGGCGGCCGAGCAGTTCGCCTTCGGCGACATCCGCCCCGAGAGCGGCGGTGGGTTCCCAGATTCCATCGCGCGGCGAGGGCCGGTAATCGGCGAGGCTGGGCGCGGCGATGAAGCGCGGAGGATGCGGACGGTCCGCATCGACGCGGCGGATCTCCCCTTCGAGGTGGCCGTAGTGGCGGAGCACGTTGAGCGTGCCTTCGTAGGCGTGCCGCGTCCCCTGAATCGAGCATGTTCCGCCGCCGCCGAACTCCGAGCCGATCGCGATCTTACCTTCATCCTCGGCCTCGTCCGGCAACAGGCCCGAATGCAGCGAACGTGAGTAGATCATCACCACCGGCGTGTCATAGAGCCGGGCCACTTCCGCCATCTCCCGGCGCTGCTCATCGTTCGCGATCGGATGGAACGACGTGCACATCGGGAATGCGCCTTCCATGCCGCCCGAGTGAATGTCGATGACCACGCGAACCTGGGGAAACACCCGCCGCTTGACGAAATCGGCGATGCGGTAGGTGATCGATCCGCGCGCGTTGCCAGGGAACGCGCGGTTCATGTTGACGCCGTCGAGCGGCGATTGGCGGATGCCGGCGATGCAAGCGGGCTCGTTCAACTGGGGGATCAGAATCACGCGGCCCCGCATGACGGCGGGGTCCAGATCCTGGCAAAGACGCTTCACTCCGACTTGGCCCTCGTACTCGTTGCCGTGATTGCCGCCGTTCACGTAGACGCCGGGAGGCTCCGGTCCCTCCGGGCGCGTCCCGTTGATCACCGTGAGCGGAACGAGGACGAATCCCCACGCTCCGTCCAACCCGAATGCCACTTGGTAGTGATGCTTGCCGGGGCGCGAGAAATCGATCGCCGCGTGATCGTAGACGAGTTCGGGCATGGGTGTATCCTTTAAACATTAATCGATGAGCATCCGTTACTGCATCCCGATGATGGCCGCGTCGCTATGGGCGCAGGAACCGCCAGTGGTGACGCCGGGCGCGGCCGGACAAGCGCCATCGGACGCCGTCCGGTTGTTCGACGGCAAGTCGATGGACGGTTGGGTGACGCGCAAGGGCGAACCCGCCAGATGCGACGTCCGCGGCGGAGAGATGATCTGCCGGTCCGGCGTCGGCGACGTGATGACCAAGGAGCCGCACGGTGCGGCCCAGATCCACGTGGAGTTCCAGTTGCCGGCGATGCCGGACCAGAAGGGGCAAATGCGCTCGAACTCGGGCGTGTACCTGCACGGGCGCTACGAAATCCAGGTGCTCGATTCGCTGAACAATCCCACCTACACGAACGGAATGGCGGGTGCGGTGTACGGACAGCACGTGCCTCTGGCGAATCCCAGCGCCGGTCCGGGAAAGTGGCAGAGCTACGACATCGTGTTCCACCCGCCGCTGTGCGACGCCACGCGCCAGGTCGTCAAACCCGGTTCGATCACGCTGCTGTTCAACGGCGTGCTGGTGCAGGATCACGTGCCGGTCATGCAGTCCACCGGCGGCGCCGTCACTGCCAATGTGTGCGAACCCGGACCGCTGTTGCTGCAGGATCACAGCGGCTTCAAGGACGCCCCGCTGACCGAGCTTCGGTACCGCAATATCTGGATGCGCCCCCTGTCGCGCTGACGGGCTTCCGGTCCGCTTGGCCTCCGGCGCGGACTGCGATAGAGTGCCTTCATGCCTCTGCTTATCGCTTTGTGCGCGCTCTTCGCCGCGTCCGCCTATTCGCAGTCAGTCACCGGCGCCATCGTCGGAACCGTGCTCGATCCGAGCGGACTCGCCATCGCCCGCGCCGATGTCACCCTGGTGCAGCCGAGCACCGGATTCTCCCGCCGTTCCGCCACCGCGGAGAACGGCAGCTTCGCTTTCCCGGGCCTTGCGCCTGGCCAATACCGGCTCCAGATTTCGCGCGAGGGGTTCAAGCAGGCGGAGAGGCGCAACCTGAATCTCACCGCGTCGGAAACGCTGAGCGCCGGCGAGATCCAACTGCAGGTTGGCAGCACCAGCGAGAGCGTGACCGTCACGGCGGAAGGGGCGACGGTCCAGACGGCGAGCGCCGAGCGATCCGGCGTCGTCACCAGCGCTCAAGTGGAGAACGTCCTCATTCGCGGCCGCAACGTGACGTCGCTGCTCCAACTGCTGCCAGGCGTGGTCGACACGGCGGACCGCGATTCGATCGACCGCGGCTTCACGGTCAACGTGCAAGGCGGCCGGAGCAACACCAACAACCTCACGCTCGACGGCATGACGATGATCGACGTGGGCAACAATCTGGGCGGCACTGTCAGCGTCGGCATGGATGCCGTTGCCGAGGTGAAGGTGCTTCTCACCAACTACCAGGCCGAATACGGGCGCATGTCCGGCGCCAACGTGCAACTGGTCACCAAGAGCGGCACGCGCGATTTCCACGGAATGTTCAGCTACTTCAAGCGCCACGAACAATTCAACGCGAATTCGTTTTTCAACAACCTCACCCGCCTGCCCAAGGCGCGGTCGCGCATGAACACCTACAGCTACAACGTGGGCGGACCGGTGTTCATTCCCAAGGTGTTCAACGAGAAGAAGGAGAAGCTGTTCTTCTTCTGGTCGCAGGAGTTTTGGCCGCGGTCGAGCGCGTTGGGAGTCGGTCCGCTGACCACTCCGACGGCGCTCGAGCGCAGCGGCGACTTCTCCCAGAGCGTCGAACTCAACGGCGTGTCGATCCCGGTGCTGGACCCGTCCAATCTCCAGCCCCTCCCCGGAAATCGAATGCCGGCGAACCGCATCGATCCGAGCGGACGCGCCATCATGAGCATGTTCCCCGCGCCGAACTTCTTCGACACCGCTATCTCCGCGCGCCGCTACAACTACGTGTCGCAGATTCGCGTCGACACGCCACAGCGCCTCGAGACATTGAAAGCCGACAATCAGGTCCACCCGAAGAGTCTGGTGGCTTTCTCCATCTCGCGGCACAAGGACGAGCAGACCGGCGCGTTCGGCATTCCCACGGGCGGCGCCAATTGGGAACAGATGAACAAGACCTTCTGGACGCAGGGAACCGTCCTTTCCGCACGCAATCAATGGGTGGTTTCGCCGTCCCTGGTGAACGAGTTCACGTTCGGCTATTCGCGCCGTCCCGAGGGCGAGCGCATCCCGGACGCCGAACTGAAGCGCAACCAGCGCGCGACCATCGGTTTCAGCGGTCCGCAGCTCTACCCGGCCGCGAACCCGCTCGACCTGGTTCCGAACGTCAGTTTCGGCGGCGTCAGCCAGCCCATCAACCTCAGCATGGACGGCCGCACGCCGCTCGACCAGACGCAGTATGCCTACAACGTCACCAATAACGTGACCAGGAACTTCGCGTCGCATCTGGTGAAGGCGGGCGCGTTCTACAATCACAACCTCCGCCAGGCGCAATTGCCCGCCGCGTTCAACGCGACCATCAACTACGGCCGCAACGTCAACAACCCGCTGGATACCGGCTACGCCTTCTCCAACGCGATGTTCGGCGTGTTCAACAACTACCAGCAAGCCACGTCCCGGCCCGACATCTCCATCTTCATCAAGTCTTTCGAGTGGTTCGCGCAGGATAGCTGGAAGATCCACCGCCGCTTCACGCTCGAACTGGGCATGCGCTTCGCGAGAGTGATCCCTCAGTATGAAGAGCAGGGCCGCGTCTCGGGCTTTGTCCTCGACCGGTTCGACCGTTCCAAGATGGTCCAGTTGATCGCGCCCGCGCTAGTGGACGGCCGCCGCGTGGGCATTCATCCGGTGACCCGCCAAACGTATCCGCAGGCGCTGGTCGGCGCCATCGCGCCCGGAACCGGCGACACCGCCAATGGGCTGGTGACCGGCGCGGGCTCGAACTACCCGCGCGGGCTCACCCGGAATCCGGGCTTGCAACTCGCGCCCCGCGTGGGATTCGCGTGGGACGTTTCCGGCTCGGGCAAGACCGCCGTTCGCGGAGGATTCGGTATGTTCACCAACCTCGGCGACTTCCAATTGCTGCGCCTGCTCGGCGGCCAACCCCCGCTGGTGAGCACTCCGCTGATCAACTTCAGCACCATCCGCGAACTCGGCTCGTCTCCGGGCTTCGTCTTCCCCCAGGACATCCTCGGCGTGGACGGACGCTCGCTGGTGCCGAACGTGATGAACTTCAGCCTGTCGGTGCAGCGGAGCCTCGGCTATGGCACGGTGCTCGACGTGGGTTACGTCGGGTCATTGGGACGGCACCTGCTGTGGCAGCGCAATCTCAGCCCGATTCCGCTGGGGGCGAATTTCCTTCCGCGTAACGCCGATCCCACCAACACGCGCGTCCCGCTGCCTTCCTCTTTCCTGCGGCCGATCGTGGGGTTCAACGACGTGTTGCAGCGCGAGTGGGCCGCTTCGTCCAACTACCACTCGATGCAGACCACCGTGAACCGCCGCTTCGCGCGCGGGATGCAGTTCGGCGGGTCTTGGACTTGGTCGAAGTCGATGGACTACAACAGCGGCGACCTGAACACGGTCAGTCCGTTGGTTCCCGTCCGCGTATGGAACTACGGAGTCTCGGACTTCGACCGTACGCATGTCGTCAAGGTCAATTACCAGTGGGATCTGCCCGCGCCCAAGTGGCGGAATTTCGCGTCCCGGCACGTCCTGGGCGGCTGGCAATTGTCGGGCATCGCCAGCTTCGTCAGCGGTGCGCCCATTACGGCGGCGCTGGGCTTCGTCAACCCCGTCGACGTCACCGGCTCGGCGTCGCAAGGCGCTCGCGTCAATCTGGTGGCGGCGCCAGTGATCCCCAAGAGCGAGCGGACTTTCAGCCGCAACTTCAACACGGCCGCGTTCGCGCCGCCCGCCGTGGGGACCGTTGGCAACTCGGCGCGGTACACGATGCGCGGTCCGGGCAACAACAACTGGGACGTGGCGATCTTCAAGAACTTCGCGGTCCGCGAGCCCATGCGCCTGCAATTGCGCTGGGAGCTCTACAACGCCTTCAACCACACGCAGTTCAGCGCCATCGACACGGCGACGCGCTTCGACGCGCAAGGGCGCCAGGTGAACGGACGGTTCGGCGAGTTCACCGCCGCCCGCCTGCCACGCCAGATGCAGTTCGCCCTGCGTTTCTTCTTCTGACCGCATGAAGAGTCGATTTCCCCGCGCGTCTGGCCGGCGCTCGACGGCGGTCGAGGATGGACTCCCGGCCGCGCGCTGACCTAACCCGTCAGCGCGCGCCAACGGCGTCGCGTCCGATGCCCGCGATCGACGTGACGCCGCACTGCTTCATCACCAGTTCGAACTCCACGCGCAGAATCTCGATCACGCGCTCCACGCCCGCCTGCCCGAAGGCGGACAGACCCCAGATGTACGGCCGCCCCACGAAGACCGCCTTGGCTCCCAGCGCCAGAGCCTTGAAGATGTCGGAGCCTCGCCGGAATCCGCCATCGATGAACACTGGCAGCGTCCCGGCGGACTCCACCACCTCCGGCAGGCACTCGATCGTTCCGCGCCCACTCTCCTCGGCGCGGCCGCCGTGGTTCGATACGATCAGTCCGTCCACGCCGTTCTCCACGCACAGCAGTGCGTCCTCGCGCGTTTCGATCCCCTTGATGAGCAGCTTCGCGGACGTCATCTTCTTCAGCTTGCGAACATGCTCCCAGTTCAACGCGGGATTGTTGGTCCGCAGTCCCTCGATGCCGACTCCGGCGAACATCGGCCGGCGGCGGAAGAAGTCCTCGTAGCGAGTGCCGTGACAGACCTTGCAGTCCCGCTTGTCGAGCAGTTTGAACCGCTCGAAGGTCTCCGTGTGCCTTCCGGCGATGGTATCGACGGTGAGCGCGATCACCGGGCACCCGGCCTGCTCCACACGCTTGACCAGCCGTTCGGTGACTTCCCAACGGTTGCTCGGATAGAGCTGATACCAGGGCGGCCGGCCCAATTCGCGCGCGAAATCCTCCACGGAAGTGTTGGTCGCCGTGGAAAGGACCGCCGGCGCTCGCATCGCCTTGGCCGCGCGCGCCACTGGCAGTTCGCCTTCATCGTGGAAGGCCTTCTGGTTGCCGATCGGCGCGAGTCCGAACGGCATGTCCCACGTGGCGCCGAAGATCGGGGTGCGCAGGTCAGCTTGGCGGATATCCACCAGGCGGCGCGGCCGCAGGTAGAAACGGTCGAATCCGGTGCGGTTGGCGCGGAGCGTCGCGTCGTCGTCGACACCGGTCGCCATGTAGCCGTAATGCGCCGGCGGAAGGGCCTTGCGGCACACGGGCTCGAAGTCGAACACGTTGATCGCGGCGGCGGGCGACGCGATGAGCGCGGGCTCCTGCGCGAGGGCGGGACTGGCGGCCAGATAAGCGAGAAAGCGGCGGCGGGCGAGTTCAGGGTCGCGCATTCGAGTCAGTGTAGCGCGGACTCCGTCCGGGCACGCCGCGAACGGAATCGCAGTTCCACCCACCAGGACGCAAGGAGATAATACGCCGGATAAGCGGCCGAGAGCAGCGTCCATCGCTCGCTGGCCGCGCCCGTCAGAATCGCGCCCAGCAACACGCCCCACACGGCCGCGCCGAGATTGGTGATCGCGGCGAACCAGCCGCCCTGATGCGACGGATACAGGTATCGCGTGGGAACGAACGTGAGCAGCGCCAGCAAGCCGATGGAGGCGGCAGCCAATGCGTCGTGCGGCCGCAGCAGATAGAGGTAGACCGCGACCACGTTCCAATACGACGGGAAGCCGAGAAAATAGCCGTCCTCCGTCTTGGCGTTCGTCTGGCTGAATCCGTAGAGGCTGGCGACCGCCGCGAACGGAAGCACCCACGCCCAACCGGCCGAGGGAATCCCCGCGCGCCAGAGCAGCAGCAACGGCAACGCGGTGTAAGTCTGAAAGTCGATGATGTCGTCGAGCCGCCGTCCGTCGAATCCGGGCAGCGCCTCTTTCACGCGCGCGCGGCGGGCGAGCCAACCGTCGGTGCTGTCGATGAACGTGGCGAGCGCCATCAGTTGCATCGCGCGCCGGAATCCGGCGTCTCCCCCTTCGACGATGCAGACCGCCATCCAGGCGGCCACCAACTGTCCGGATGCGGTGTAGGCGTGGACCGCCCATGCAAACGCGCGGCTCACAGGCGCCGCTCCCACAGCCTCGATACGACGGGCAGCACCACCAGTCCGAGTGCCGCCGCCGCCGTTCGATGCGGGAACCAATCGGGCAGCGCAACGATGGCAGGCAGTCCGATCAGCGGCTCACCCGCGGCTAGCCGCGCAGCCAACGAAACGCCGAGCGCGGCCATCGATCCAGCGCGGTTGGCCCGGCGGTCGAACAGCGCGTACACCAGTTGCGGAAACAACAGCACGAACACCAGGTCGCTGGTGAAGAACCACAGCGCCTGCACGCTTCGTACGCGCAGGGCGCCCGCCACCGCCAGCAGACCCATCGCGACGGCCGCGCCTCGTATCGCGCCGACGCCGAGCGGCTTGCCCGTGAATCGAGCGCGCACGTTGCATCCGTACAGGGACGCGGCGGAGAGCAGCGAAGAGGCGTAGCTGGACGTCACCGCTCCCAGGATCGCCGCCAATCCGAGCAACGCCGCCCAAACCGGCAGCGCCGCATTCAGCAACGCGGGCAGGGCTTCCGACGGCCGCTCGCGCAGTCTGGCGGCGGCCTCCGCGCTCCAGGGGTGCGAGAACGCGGCCACTCCCAGCAACAGCGGAGGAATCGTGAACAGCATCACCGCCGCGCCCGACCACAACGACATCGAACGCGCCTCGTTCTCGTTCCTCGACGACAGCACCCGCTGAAAGTAGCAGTTCCACGGGATGCCGCCGAGCAGCAGCATCACGCTGGTATCGGCGGAACGGAGGCGCGCCGCGAAGCTCCAGTCCGCCGTGGGCCGGTACGCCGCCCATACCGGATCCCAGCCGCCCGCCGCCGGAAGGATCCACGCCACCGCCAGAATCAGTCCCGCCGCCGCGACGCCGATCTGCGCGATATCGCCGTAGACGACGCTCCACATCCCACCGGCGATCGTGTATGCCGTCACGGCCAGAGCCGCTCCCACCACGGCGGCCGTGAAAGACACGCCGCCCATGACGCCGAGAGTCGATCCCGCCGAAGCGAGCAGTTCCGCGCACCAGATCAGTTCGGCTGCCAGCGCGGGGATGAGTAGCACCGCCGCCCAGCGCGCGCCGTAGCGGGCCTCGAACGGGCCGGCCATCGTCGAATAACCGGCCCGCCGCATGGGTTTGGCGAAGAAGAGGCCGCCGAGCACCAAGCTGCCGCCGAAGAGGAGTCCACCTTGCGCTCCGTGCCAGACGCTTTGGTGGAACGCGCCTTCCGCCGTGCCGAGCAGGTAGCCGCCATCCACCCAGGCGGCCGTCATCGCCAGTGCGCCGAGCAGCGGCGGCAATCCGCGCCCTGCAAGCACGAAGCCCGCCACCGTGGTGTCGCGGCGGCGGGCTCCTAGCAAACCGGCGGCGAGGAAACAGATTAGAATCCCCGCCGCCGCGGCAACCATCATCCGGCTACACGATCCTCAGAACTCCAACCGGAGCACGGCGATTCCGTGCCAGCGGCCCGTGCCGATGTCGGAGAACGATCCGCGGGTTCCGTTGAACGTCCCGAACACCGATGGGTCGGTGGAGTTGAAGGTCGCGTTGGGCGGGTTGAAGGAGTGGTACTTGTACGGGTTGTTCACGTCGAACCGGAGGCTGAACTTGAACCGCTCGTAAATCGGGAACTCCTTCGCGATCGACGCCTGCATCCAGATGATGCCCGGCGCCTGCAGCGTATTGCGGCCGAGCGAACCCGGCGTGAAGCTGTTGGGATACGCGAACCCGTTGATATCCAGGTATCGCTTCTGCGCCGAGAATGGGAAGCGGTTCGGACCGATGTCGACGTGGGCCTGCTTCACCTGATCGTTGGGTCTGGTCTGATTGGGCCGCAACGCGCCGGGCAGGTAGAGGTTCGGCGTGCCGCCGAAACCGACCGTGAACGGAGGCCCGGTCTGGAAGTGCTGGCTCGCCACCAGTTCCCATCCGCCGACCACGTAGTTCTTCCAGCCGCCCGAGTTCATGTACTTACGGCCCTTGCCGACCGGCAGTTCCCAAGTGACGGTGGTGACGAAGCGGTGATTGACGTCGTAGCCCGCTCGCGCCTTTTCCAGCCGCCGGTTGTACCAGGTCACGCCGCCCGCGCCGCCGTCCTCGTCCACGTCGTTCATCGTCTTGGAGAACGTCCAGAAGGAGTTGACGGTCATGCCCGACGAGTAGCGCTTCTCGAGCCGCAGAGTCGCGCCGTGATGGCTGTTGTGCCCGTAGTTCGAATAGTGCTGAATGCCGCCGAACTGTGTATACGGCCGGAAGTTCTGGTAGGCGTTGCGGATGGTGGTCAACTGCTGCACGTTGTTGGAGACGTCCAAGGGAAGCACGTTGACGTCCCAGTTGTTCAGCAGCCCCACGCCGCTCGATCCCTGGTACAGCAGTTCGGTTACCCAACTGTTGGAAAGCTGATACTGGAAGCCGCCCGACCAGTTCATCGTGTAAGGCATCCTCATGTTCGGATCGAACCAGGTGGCGCCGCGGCCGCCGAAGTTGGTTCCCACGAACGGCACCGATCCGTCGGAGTTCGCGTTGAACTGGAACGACGGCGGGCCCTGGGACAGCCTGAACACGGTGCGGGGATCGCCGGGATTCGACTGGATATTGGCCGTCGCGAAGTACTCCTCGAAGTTGGTGTTCAGCGTGTTGACGAGCAGATCGGACGTGATCATGCCGAAGTTGCCGCGAAACACCCAGCGAGGCTTGAAGTTGTAGGCGAGCCCTATGCGCGGCTGGAAGTTGTTGAGGTCCTTCTTCGCCAGCGGGCCCTTGCCGTGGACGATCGCTCCACGACGGCCGGTGAGCGGGTCCGTGCCGTTCGGGTCGAACTGAGACTGCTTCCCGTCGAGTGTCCGGAACGGCGTTTCATACGACCAGCGGAGGCCGAGGTTGAGCGTCATGTTGCGCATCGGCTTGTAGTCGTCCTGCACATACCAGGAGTTCGACCACCAGCGCGGCTGCCATCGCGCCTGCACGCGGGTGAACTGCGCGCTGGCGACGTTGCCCAGCAGCAGGTTCGCGAAGTTGTTGCCGGTGTTGGGGCGGAAGGGGAAGTCGGTGCCGCCCATGTTGTAAACGCCCGAGGGGAGCTCTTCCACCACCGAGTCGTACGTGGTGCGGATCACCTCGTAGCCGAACTTCATGGTGTGCTTGCCGATGATCTTGGTCAGATTGTTCTGGAACGTGTAGTCGCCGGCGATCTGTTCGTCGAAGCCGCCGGGCCCGAAATTGTAGTATCGGCCGCCGCCGCGGATATCGGGGAAGGTGGCGTCGGAGGCGTTGGGGATTCCCAACTGCTTCGCCCAGCCCTGACCCTGCGTGGGAGGCGTGCGGGTCCGGTGACGGCGGTTCAAGCCGAAGCGGAACTCGTTGATCATCGTCGGACTGATGGTGTGCGTGTCCGAGATCACGATGTTGCCCTGGTAGATCTTCGGAATGACGACGGGATCGACCAGCCCCCAAAGCAGTTCGTTCGAGTAGCGCCCGGGGTTGCGGTGCCGCACGTGCGAATAACGGCCGAAGAGCTTGTTCTTGGGGCTGAACTGGTGATCGAGCTTGGTATCGAGCCGGGTGAAGTAGTAGCGGCCCTTGGTGGGCACCACCAGATTGTTGATGGGACCGTTCGGGGTGAGGGTGCCGGGATCGCTCGGCGCCTTCCACGGATTCCGGCCCAGGATATTGCGCGTCACCGGATCGAAGCGCGCCGTCGGAATGCGGTTGCCGGCGAATGGATCGCGCGTCCAGACTCCGTCCACCATCCGCGTCGTGTCCGGATCGAAGACGGGGAAGCCGCGGCCGCCGAACGAGAAGTCGCCGTTGTACATGTCCGAAGTCGGAACGTTGCCGGTGAAGGTCTCGGTCACTTTCTCGTGGTGCCGTTGGAATCCGGTGAAGAAGAAGGTCTTGTCCTTGCCGTTGTACAGCAACGGGATCTTGATGGGCCCGCCGGCAGTGGCGCCCATTTCGTGGTAGCTGAAAGGATTGCAGACCACCAAGCCCTGGCACCGGCGCAATTGCTCGAAGTATTGGCGGTGCACCAGCCGGCCGTTCAGATAGCGATCCTCGAGACTGCCGTGGAACTGGTTGGTGCCGCTTTTGAACACGCCGCTCAACTGGCCGCCCGAGGAGTGGCCGAACTCGGCGGGCAGACCGGTGGTGTACATCTTGAACTCCTGGATCATGTCCAGAGTGGATGTAATCACGGATTCGACGTCATTGGGATTGCCCCGGACTGGCTCCTTGGCGCTGATGCCGTCGAGCGTGAATCCGAGCGACCTCTGCCGCTGGCCCACGGCGTGCTGTCCGTTGACGACGTTCATGCCGGGCATGTAGAGATAGATCCGGTAGAACGCCTTCTGCAGCACCGGGATCTTGTTGATCGTCTCGCCCTCGAGGACTTGTCCGCTGGTGGACGTTTCCGTCTCGAGCAGCGGCGGCGCGCCGGTGACCTGGATCGATTCGGTGAGGTTGCCGACCTCCAGTTTCACGTCAATCCGCGGCGTCTCCGCCGTGCGCAGCACGATGCCGTTCTGAATGTAGCTCTTGAAGCCCTGGGCCTCGATCTTCAGTTGATACTCGCCGGGGTTGAGGTTGGGGATGTAGAACGTGCCTTCATTGGTGGTTACGCTGTTGAACACGAATCCGGCTCCGACGTTACGGGCCGTGACGTTCGCTCCAGGGACAATGGCGCCGGTCGAGTCGGTGACCGCTCCGGTGAGCGTCGCCGTACCGGTGGATTGCGCGAGTCCAGACAGGGACAACGCGAGTGACAGGAAGAGCAATCTCCGCTTCATGATGCGGACCACTATACCAAAACGGTTGCCACGCGCGAGGGCGCTCACCCGGCTTAAGATAGAGATTCGCCATGGCGACGCAAGCCGGAAAGTTTCAATGCGCCTCATGCGGCGCGGGGATGGAGTGGGACCCGGCGGCCGCGCGTCTGGTGTGTCCCGCGTGCAAATCCGGGCTCGAAGTCCATCCCCTCGGATCCTTGGACGAGATCCCGTTCGCGGAGTTCGCCGGACAGCAGCGCCGCCTCAGCGAAACGGCTCTCGAAGTGAGATGCGGCGGCTGCGGAGCCGTCACTCAGTTCGAGCCGGGGCAGGTGGCGGGAAAGTGTCCTTTTTGCGCGGCCGCGATCGTCATGCAGCCGAAAGCCGCCGACCCGCTGATCGCGCCCCATGGCGTGCTGCCGTTCGCCGTAACCAGCGATCGCGCGGCCGGCGCGGTCAAGGCATGGCTCGGCGGGCTTTGGTTCGCTCCGAACGACCTGAAAGCGGTGGCGCAACAGGAGGGTCTGCAGGGAGTCTACATCCCGTATTGGACCTACGACGCCGAGACTTACTCCGAGTATTCGGGCCGGCGGGGCAAATGGTTTGTCGACCAGCGGGGACAACGCCAGTTGGCGTGGACCGAGTGCTCGGGATCGGTGGTGTGCGCCTTCGACGATGTGCTCGCGCCGGCGAGCAAGGCCGTCCAGCCCGCTCGCCTGGACGCTCTCGAACCCTGGCGGCTGGACGCGGTGAAGCCTTACGAGGCGGCCTATCTGGCCGGATTCAAGGCGCAACGCTATCAGGTGGAACTGAAGGACGGCTTCTCCCACGCGGCTTCCAAGATGCGCGTCGCGATCGAGGGGATGGCGGTCCGGGATATCGGCGGGGACCAGCAGCAGGTGACCGGCGTTCGCACGCGATACGCGGGCTTGACGTTCAAGCACGTGCTGCTGCCGGTTTGGATCGGGGCCTACCGTTATCGCGGGCAGGTCTTCCAGGTGGTCGCGAACGCGCAGAGCGGAACCGTGAGCGGCGAACGTCCGGTGAGCGCGGCCAAGGTCGCCCTGGCGGTGCTGCTGGCGCTGATTCTGCTCTGCGCGTGGCTCTACCTGCGGGACTGACTACGGCCGCACGGCGTCGGCATACACCTTCGGGGCGCTCCAGCCGGGCGCGGGAGCAAGCCCGTCGCGCAGGCCGTTGGATGGATGCAGCTTGCGCCACTCGTCAAGCCTGGCGTTCAACCGGCGCACCACTGGATTGTTCGCCGCGGCGAGGTCGTTCTTCTCGCTCATGTCCTCTTCGATGCGGAACAGGTAGCTCCGATCGGACTTGCCATCGCTCGCGATCTCGCGGACCAGCTTCCACGGCCCATCGTGCACCGCGTAGCGGAGCTTGCCGGCCGTCTCCACCGACAGGAACAGGTTCTCACGCGGTTCGGACCTGCCGGAACTCACCATCGGCCATAGGTTCCGCCCGTCGAGCGGCAGCGTATTGCCCGGCTTCACTCCGGCGGCGGCGGATAGAGTGGGCAGCAGGTCGATGGCGGCGCCCACCTGCTTCGTCTTGCCGGGCTTCAATTTGCCGGGCCATCGCAGAAGGGCGGGCACGCGGGTTCCGCCCTCCCAGGTCTGCCCCTTCGCTCCTCGCAGCGGCGTGTTGCGAGCTCCCTGCGGCACCGGCCCGCCGTTGTCGCTGAAGAAGAAAACGATGGTATCGTCAGCGATGCCCTCGGCGTCGATCGCGCCCAGAATCCTGCCGATGTTGCCATCCATCGCGTCGGTCATCGCCGCGTAGGTGCGCCGCGTCTTGTCCGGTATCTTGGCGTACTTGTCGATCAGCGCGGCGGGCGCCTGCAACGGAGTGTGGGGCGAGTTGAACGGCACGTAGAGGAACAGCGGCTTGTTCTTGTCGCGTTCGCGCACCCGGCGGACCGCCTCGGCGCCGATGAGGTCCGTGGAGTAGCCCTCCTCCTTCAACGCCTTGCCGTCGCGATGCCAGTCGAGCCCGCCGTCGCGCTCGTGCGTGTAGTAGTCGATGGCGCCGTTGAAGTGCCCGTACGAGTTGTCGAAGCCGCGCGAGCCGGGCAGGTAGCGGCGGCGCGAATGCCCGAGATGCCACTTGCCGGCCATCGCCGTGGAATAGCCGGCGGCACGAAACGTTTCAGGCATGAAATGTTCGCGCTCGGAAACGCCGAAATCGGCCCACGGGCGGATCACCGTGTAGCCAGTGCCCAGACGCATCGGATAGCGGCCCGTCATCAGCGCGGATCGCGTGGGCGAACAGACCGGGTGCGAGTAGAAGCGCTCGAACTCGAGGCTTTGCGACGCCAGCCGGTCGATGTTCGGCGTGGAGATCTCACTCCTGTGGAATCCTACGTCCGCCCAGCCGAGGTCGTCGGCGAGCAGGATCACTACGTTCGGCTTCGAGGGAGCGGACGCGAGCGGAGCGGCCAGAAGCGAGCCGAGGAATTGGCGGCGTTGCATCCTTAATACGCTATCGCACTTGACAGCGCGATCTGTATGCTGTATATGTACAGTAGACAGCAAATGAAGCCACCCGTCGGCGAGATCGATCTGAACGCGCCCATGCCGGCCTACCGCCAGATCGTCGACCGGATCCGCCAGTTCCTGGTGGACGGCTCGCTTGCCGAGGGCGACGCGCTTCCTTCGGTGCGCAAGTTGGCCGCGGATCTCGGCGTCCACCACAACACCGTGGCGGAGGCCTACCGCACGCTCGCCGAGGAAGGCTGGCTCGATATCGCGCAGGGCAAAGCGGTGCGGGTCACCGGGCGAGCCGCGCAACCGGCGTTGCCGCGGCGCGAGCAGGAGGAACTGGCGAGATCGTTCGAACGCAGAATGCGCGAGTTGGCCGCCGAGGCTCGCGCGCGAGGATTGTCCGCCGCAATGCTCGCGGGGCGGCTGCGTCTGCTGGCGGAGGAGGTCGATTGACATGTCTCTTCACATAGCGCTCATCGTCGCGTCGTGCACGTTGCTGCCCGCCGCCATGTTCCAGATGTTTCCGCTCTGGCAGCGCAGCTTCCTGTTCACGGTGCGCGTGGCGCCGGATTTCGCCGGATCGGCCGAGGGCCGCCGCATCGTGTCTGCGTTTCGGGCCGGGACCTGGTGCATAGCGATCGTGTGCGCGGCGGCCGCGCTGGCGGGCATCGCGAATTCCGCGCCGTGGGCGATGGCGGTGGCGCCGATCGTCAACTGCGCCGCCATGGCCGCGCTGTTCTTTCACGCCCGCTCGCGAACGCTCCCCTTCGCCGCGCCCGCCGGAGGAGCGGTTCGCCGCGCCGTTCTGTCGGCGGACGCCGACGTCGAGCCGTGGTGGACATGGGCCGCTCCTATGGCCGGGCTCGCGTTACTCGGCGGCGCCGTCGCGTTCCTCGCCGGCAACTGGGACCGCATTCCCGACCCGTCCCCGATCCACTGGGGGCTGAACGGCCTGCCGGACCGGTGGGCTCCCAAGAGCGTCGCGCGCGTGGCCGCGCTGTTGCTATGCGGTCTGTCGACCCACGCGCTGACCACGCTCATTCTGTACGGGCTCGGCCATTCCGGTCCGCCATCGGCCCGCCGCCGCATGAATCAGGCGCTGACCGCGTGGGTGAACGTGACGGCGTCCGGCATCATTGCCATGGTGCTGCTGCTTCCGTTCCGCGGCGCGTTGGCGATTCCGAGTGGCACGCTCTGGACGCTGGGTCCAATGGCGCTCCTGACGGCGCCCGCCATCTGGCTTTCGATCAAGCTCCAGCAGGTGGAGATCGAGGAAGAGGAGCCGGCGCGCGATGAAAGCTGGATCGGCGGCATCTTGTACTCCGATGCCGCCGATTCCCGCATGATGGTTCCCAATCGGATGGGTCCAGGCTACGGATTCAATCTGGGCCACCCCGTGATGCGGTATGCGTTTCCCGGACTGATCCTGGTGATTCTCGCCGCGGCCTTCTCGCCCGCGTTCCTGTGAACCCTACCGAAGCTGATCCTCCACTTCCTTCAACCATCCCGGCGGCTTCAGCACGTCGCGCGGACGCGAGCCGTCGGGAGGTCCGATGATGCCTTCCTTGAACATCATGTCCAGGATGCGGGCGGCGCGGCCGTAGCCCAATCGAAGGCGGCGCTGCAGCGTCGAAGTGGAAGCCCTGCCCACTTCGAGGACCACACGAACGGCATCCTCGTACATCGGATCGTTGAAATCCTCGAGTCCGTCGGCGGTCTCCGCCTCGTCCTCGCCCGGAGGCTCGATGAGGAAAGTCTGGTCGTAGTCGGGTCTGGCCTGCCTCTTCCAGTAGTCGGTGACTCCGGCGATTTCGGTTTCGGTCACGTAGGGAGCGTGCACGCGAACCAGGCGTGACGAGCCCGGCGGCAGGAACAGCATGTCGCCCTTGCCGAGCAGATGCTCGGCGCCCATCACGTCGAGAATGGTGCGGGAATCGACCCGCGTCGCCACGCGGAAGCTGATGCGCGCGGGGAAATTCGCCTTGATGAGACCGGTGATTACGTCCACGCTGGGACGCTGGGTAGCGAGCACCAGATGGATGCCCACGGCGCGGGCCATCTGCGCCAGCCGCGTCACCGCCTCTTCGACGCCGCCGCGCTCGAGCATCATCAGGTCGGCAAGCTCGTCGATGACGATGAGCACGAACGGGAGCGGCTTCAAATCCTCGGCCGCGGCGTCATCCTCGAACAGGCTCTTGGGCTGCGCCATCATGAGGCGGATCTTCTTGTTGAACTGTTCGATGTTGCGTACGCCGTACGACGCCAGCAGTTTCAGGCGCCGCTCCATCTCGAGCACCGCGTTCCGCAGGGCGTTGGTGGCCTTGCGCGGATCGGTGATCACTGGAGTGAGCAGATGCGGGATGTCCTCGTACGGACCCATTTCGACACGCTTGGGATCGACGAGGATCATGCGGACGTCGTTGGGAGTCGCCTTGTAGAGGATCGACATGATGAGCGAGTTCAACATCACGCTCTTGCCCGATCCGGTGGAGCCCGCGATCAAAAGGTGCGGCATCGACTCGAGCGAAGCCACTTTGATACGCCCGCTGATGTCCTTGCCGAGCGCGATGGTGAGCTTCGACGGCGAGTTGTTGAACTCGTCCGATTCGAGAATCTGCCGTAGCGCGATCACCTCGCGGCGCGTGTTGGGGACTTCGATGCCGACGGTCGGCTTGCCCGGGATGCGCTCGATGAGGATGGACTCGGCTTGCAGGCCGAGGCACAGATCCTCGGTGAGGTTGGTGATGCGGCTGTACTTGATGCCCGCCTCGGGCTTGAGCTCGAAAGTAGTGACGACGGGGCCCGGGTTGATCTGCACCACGGAGCCGAGCACGTGGAACTCCTCGAACTTCGTTTTGATGCGGGCGGCGGTTTCCTTGAGTTCGGCGGGATCGTGAGCCTGACGCGCCTCGGGTTCGTTTAGCAGTTCGGTGGAGGGCGGCCGGAAGTCGATGAAACGGCGGGCGGCCACGGGCGCGGCGGCGACCGCTTCCGCCGGCGCGGCGTGCACCGGCTCCGGATCGTCCCAGGGCGGACGCGACAGGCTCGGCTCGGGCGGGCGGTACTCCACCACGGCGGGCTCGGGTTCGAACTCTTCGTGGATCTCCGGTTCCGGCTCCTGGTACGCCCCCGGGGCAGGCGCTTCGGCCGCGGGTTCCAGTGGACCGTCCAGAGTGTGGATCGGGATGTCTTCGTCGAGCGGCCGGGCTGACCGTTCCACCCGGCGCGCGATCGCGGGGCGATCGACCGGAGTCCCAGCGGCGGCTTCCTTGGCCCGGCGCTGCTGTTCCCGCTTTTCGATCTTCGCCTCGGCTTTCGCCTGCTTGCGGCGCATGTGCGCGTCGCGCCACCTCAGCCAAGCCCCGCGAATCCGCGTGGACAGACCCTCGGATTCAGCCATCCATCCATGAACGGTGGCGACAGAGAAGGTCGACACGAGGTACAGGGAGAGTAGCAGAGCGGTGGCCGTGAGGATCACCGATCCGGGAAGGTTGAACGCGGCGAGCATGGCGTCGGAGAGCAGCATGCCCGCGATGCCGCCGGAGGGGATGGCATCGTTGAACACGCGGAAGCCGCCGAGCGCGCACATCGCGCACAGCGCGCCCAGCAGAACGAACCCGCCGAACACGCGAACGAAGGGCGCTCCGATCTCGCGCGAGAAGAACCACTTCATGGCGAGGATCAGCAACAGGACGGGGAGCAGGAACGCACCCAGTCCGAAAGACTGCACCAACAGGTCCGCGAAAAACGCACCCGTGGCTCCGAAGAGATTCCGGGTGGGGCCCGGGCCCGCCGTATTCAACGACGGATCCTGCGGATAATATGAGACGAGGGCGAGCGTCAGCAGCCCGCAGGCCACAAGGAACACAATCCCCATGGCCTCGTTGAACCGAGGCATCGTCGAGGGACCTAGAATTTTCATTCCGCTGGTCGCGGAGGCTGGAGCCCTCCTAGTATGCCAGAAAAACGGAATGTAAAATCCGTCCATCGAGCGAATCTTCGGGCGCCGTTCGCGCGTTTGAATCGATAGTGGCTTTTCAAAGCCATTGGTGTCTCCAAATGAACAAAGCCATTATCGTATTGAGATGTTCCGCGGCGCTGGCCGCGATCCTGATTCCGGCCTCCCTCTTCGCCAATCTTTCGGGGGCGGACCCACGCCTGACTGGCGCGCCCGGCGACGACCCGATGTCGTGCGCGTCGTGCCACTCGGGCGCGCTGAACTCGGGCGCCGGCTCGGTGAAGATCGAACTCGCCGGCGGGGCCACCTATGCTCCTGGCGTCAAGCAGCGAGTGAAGGTGACCGTTACCGATGCCGGGATGCGGCGCTGGGGCTTTTCGTTGTCGGCCCGCGTCAACAGCAACGCCGCCAGCGGCCAGGCGGGGACGCTCGCGTCCGTCGACGCCAACACCCGCGTGTTCTGCGACGATGGCAACGCCGCACCCTGCCGCGATCCTAACATGGTGCAGTTCATCACCCATACCATGCAGGGGACTCGCAACGGGACGACGGGTGGAGTCGACTTCGAACTCGATTGGACGCCGCCCTCCACCGACGTCGGGCCGGTGACGCTCTATGCCGCGGGCAACGCCGCCAATGGCAACGGGCAAAACAGCGGCGACCGCATTTATACCGCCAAGCTGGAAGTGGCGCCCGCGGCCGGCGGCGCCGCGCCCAAGCCGGCGATCAGCTCCGAACGGGGCGTTGCCAGCGCGGCAGCCACGTTAGCCGGTTTGGCTCCCAACTCGTGGTTCGCGATTACGGGAACCAATCTGGCATCGGTCACCCGATCCTGGACGGCGGAGGAAATCGCGTCCGGAAAACTGCCCGACAAGCTGGAGAACGTGTCGGTGACCGTCAACGGCAAAGCGGCGTTCGTGAACTCGGTGAGTCCCGTGCGCGTGGTCGCATTGGCGCCGGCGGACGATGCGCGAGGAGACGTGGAGGTGGTTCTGTCATCCGGCGATCAGAAGGCGGATACCGTCACGGCCAAGCTGGCGGCGTTCGCGCCCGCTCTGTTCGCGGCCGAGGGCAAGTTCGTGGTGAGCACCAAGGGCGACGCCGAGCGTTTCCTCCGCCCGGAGCAGATGCCGTCCGACAAGGCCACCGATCCGGTGACGCCCGGCGAGGCCATCGTATTGTATGGAACCGCATTCGGCGCCACGGACCCCGATTCCGCCGCGGGCGAACTCGCGAAGGAAGAGAGCAAGGTGAAGGCCGCGGTCACGGTGACCATCGGCGGCGTGCCCGCCACGGTGGCGTTCGCCGGATTGGCAGCCAACTCGGCGTCCGTTTTCCAACTGCGAGTCGCGGTGCCCGAAGGACTGGCGGATGGCGACCATCCGGTGGTGGTTCAGGTGGAAGACGTGAAGTCGCCCGAAGCGGGCGACTGCTGCCTGCTCAAGGTGCGGAAGTAACGGCGGCGGGCATCGGCCCGCGCAGGAACGCCAGCACCAGAATGAAGAGCCCGAACACGATCCGGTAGTAAACGAACGGCCGGAGCGTGTTCGTGCGCAGCCAGTTCATCAGGAACGCGATCGCGAAGCTTCCGCTCAACGCGCTCAGCGCGACGCCCAGCACGAACGAGCCCAGCATGCCTTCCGGGATTCCGCCCTGCTTGTAGAGATCGAGGAAGGCTTTTGCCGCGGCGGCGGCCACGGCGGGAGTCGACAGCATGAACGAGAAACGCGCGGCCGTGGCGCGATCCAGGTTTTGCAGCAGGCCGGCGGAGATCGTGATGCCGCTGCGCGAGGTTCCCGGAACGATCGCCAGCGCTTGCGCGAACCCGATCACCATCGCGTCCAGGAAGTTGACGTGATCCATCCGCTTCTGTTGGCGCCCCATGCGCTCCGCGATTTCCATCACCAGCGCGATCAGGATCAGCATCGTGCCGATCACGAAAGGGTTGCGCAGCGTGGTTTCGGCGGCGTGTTTGAAGAGCAGTCCGAACACGCCGATGGGAAGCGACGCGGCGGCCAACAGCCACAGTAACATCCGGTTGCGCCGGTACTCGGGATTGCCTTCCATCTGGAATCCCAAGCCGTTGGCGATCACCTGCACCCAGTCGCGAAAGAAGTAGAGGATGACGGCGAGCAGCGTGCCGAAGTGCAGCGCGATATCGAATGCGAGTCCCTGGTCGGGCCATCCGAGCAGCCACGGAGCCAACGCCAAATGCGCCGAACTGCTGATCGGAATAAATTCGGTGAGACCTTGAATCAGAGCCAGTACGGCTGCCTGCGCGAGCGACATAATAAAAGAAGCAGCACAGTCCGGTTCGCTTGGCGCGGCCCGCTCGTGATGCGAACCCTCAAGAGTAGCATGAGAAACACCAAAATCGTCGCGACACTGGGGCCGTCCAGTTCCTCGCGCGAGATGATCACAAATCTGGCGAAAGCCGGGGCGGACGTATTCCGCCTGAACGCCTCTCACGGGACGCCGGAGGACCGGGCCGAACGGATCCGCGTCATCCGCGAAATCGAACCGGAAGCAGGTCAGCCGATGGGCATTCTTCTCGACCTGCAAGGGCCGAAGATCCGGCTGGGCCAATTCGAGAACGGCGGTTGCGAACTTCAGGCAGGATCGAAGTTCACCATCACCACCGCGGCTGTGATGGGCACTCCGGAGCGCGCCTGCACGACGTACGCCGAGTTCGCCAAGGACGTCAAGCAGGGCGACCGCGTGCTGCTGGCCGATGGCAGCATCGAACTCCGCGTGCTGCGCTCCGATGGCGTGGACGCCGAGACAGAGGTCGTCTCCGGCGGCCGGATCTCCGACCGCAAGGGAATCAACCTGCCCGGAGTTCGCGTCAGCACGCCGTCGCTCACCAAGAAGGACATGGCCGATTTGCGAGCGGCGCTGCCGCTGGGCGTGGACATGGTGGCGATGTCGTTCGTCCGGCGCGGCCAGGACATGCTGCGGCTGCGCCACTTCCTCGAGGAGCACGACGCCGGGGCCACGCCAGTGGTGGCCAAGATCGAGAAACCGGAGGGCTGGGCGAATCTCGACGAGATCCTGGAAGCGTCCGACGGCGTGATGGTGGCGCTCGGCGATCTCGGCGTGGAGATGGAGCTCGAGAAAGTGCCGTTCATCCAGAAGTCGATCATCGAGCGGGCACGGGCGAAGGGCAAGTTCGTCATCACCGCCACTCAGATGCTCGAGTCGATGATCGAGAATCCGTACCCGACCCGGGCCGAAGTCAGCGACGTCGCCAACGCGATTTTCGACGGCACCGATTGCGTGATGCTCTCGGCGGAGACAGGCGCGGGCAAGTATCCGTTGGAGACGGTGAAGATGATGCGGCGCATCGCGGCCGAGGCGGAGGCGACGCTGCCTCCCTGGCGCAAGTCCGAACTCGCGCCGGCGGGAGCCACTCCACCGGAGATCGTGGCGGACGCCGCGTTCCGCGCCAGTCGCGTTCTGGGCGCGGCGGCGATCGTGGTGTTCACCGCCACCGGCAGCAGCGCGCGGTTGGTTTCGCGCTATCGTCCGCCCGTTCCGATTTACGCCTTCACCCCGTCGCAGGCGGCCGCGCGCCAGCTCAGCGCGATCTACGGCGTGCGGGCGGTGGACGCTCCAATAGTCGGGTCGACCGACGAGATGATGGATCAGATGGACCGCATCCTGCTCGATCGCGGGCTGGTGAAGCTCGGCGACCGAGTGGTGTTCGTCGCGGGCCAGCCCATCGGCAGGCCGGGCACCACGAATCTGATGCGCCTCCACACGGTCGACTGACGTGATCCGGCGGATCGAGGTCGCGGGTTACCGGTCGATCCGCGAGATGAGCCTGCCTCTACGGCCGGTGAACGTGCTGACGGGGCCGAACGGCTGTGGGAAGTCGAATCTGTACAACTCGCTGGTGCTGATCGGGCGGGCGGCGGAAGGCGCGCTGTCGATGGCGATCGTGGAGGAAGGCGGCATGTCCAGCGTGTTCTGGGCGGGCGGCGAGCGGATCCGCTATCAACGCAAGCGGCCGCCGGTGCGGATGACCCTCGGTTTCGAGGGCAGCGATCTCGGCTACGAGATCCAAGTGGGGCTGCCCGCCTGGAACGAACATGCGCTGGGCACGCTGTTCACCCTCGATCCGCGAGTGAAGGAGGAATCGATTTGGCCAACCGGCAACCGGCGCGTCGAATTGATGAAGCGCGACGGGCCCTCGGCGTGGCTTCGGGACAGCGAGGGCAACCGGGTGGCGTACCCGTTCGCGATGTCGAAGCACGAGGCGATTCTGTCGCGGATCGCCGAGCCGCACCGCTATCCCGAACTGTCGGCGGTGAGGACGCTGGTGGCCGGATGGCGGTTCTACCACCACTTCCGCACGGACGCGGAATCGCCGATGCGCCAGCCGCGAATCGGCGTGACGACCCACGTGCTCTCGCGCAGCGGCTCCGATCTGGCGGCCGCGCTGCGGACCGTGCAGGAAGTGGGCGACGAGGCGGCCCTCGCGCGCGCCGTGGCGGAGGCGTTCGGCGGCGCTGAGTTGCGGATCGAAGCGCCGGACATGATGTTCCGCGCCAGCCTGCGCGTACCGGGTCTGTTGCGGCCGCTCGATGCGCGCGAATTCTCCGACGGCCAATTGCGGTTTCTGTGTCTGTGCGCGGCGCTGCTGAGCCCGCGTCCACCGGCGTTGCTCGCGTTGAACGAGCCCGAGACGAGCCTGCATCCGGGGCTGATCGCTCCGCTGGCCGGTCTGATCGCCCAGGCGTCGAAGCACACGCAGTTGTGGATCACGACGCACTCCACGGCGTTGGCGGATCTGGTGGAGCGGCATACCGGCGTGGAGCGCGTGCGGCTGACGATGAGGGATGGCGAGACGCTGGTGGATAGCTGATCCGGTTCTGGCGTTGAGGGGAGCCGCGCTAGACGGCGCCCCTGGCTACTTCGGGGAACAGGCTGTACCCAACGTCGATGCCCTGAAAATGCGCCAGAATCTGGTGCATGTTGTAAGGATTCGTGTCCGTGCCGGTGATCGCGTGCTTCAGCACGTCGAACGCATGCTTCACGCCCGAGTGGTCGTCCAGGTCCGCGTCCACCACCATCTTGCCCTCGCCGCTGGTGTCGCGCGCGAACGTGAGCTGCAGGTTGCCCGCTTCGTCGAACGTCTTGAAGCTCTCGTCCTTCTCCAGCCGCGCGAACCCATCGCCGAAGGCGTGCAGACCGCCTGGGACGCTTCGGAACAACAGCGGCGCCGCCATGACGGCGTCGTGCAACGCGGGATTCACGAGCAGGAAGATACGCGCGGGCAGGATGTCGCGCACGATCTGGAAAAAGCTCGTGACGGGACCGCCATCCACATGAACCGCCGCGGCCTTCGCGCAGACGTTCATCAGCCCGGCCTTCTGCTCGTCCTCGAGATCGCTCCAATCGGCCGCCTTCATCTTGGAATCGCGCAGCAGCTTCAGCACCGCCTCGGGCAGCTTCGTGAAGCTCGGGAAGACCGGTTCGACGCGATCCGGGTTGGCGAAGAGCATCTCGCGCACATCAAGCCCGCGGCCGGCCGGCACATGAAGGGCGATCTTCTTCAACAGATAGCGTTGCGGCAGGATCAGCAACTCGGCGGATCCGTTGGGAAACGCGGGCACGCCTTTCAGTGTGACCGGTTGTCCCTGGAAGTCGACCTTCGGAAAGGCCAGGTCCAGGCTGCGGACCCGGGTGTTCCGGATCTCGACGCGGGCGGTATCGAAAATCGGCCTGCCAAACGCGTCAATCATGTCCAGGGTAACGTTCGAACGATTCTCCGGCATTTGTCGTGTCCTTCCTATTTTTGCTTTTTCTTCCGCCCGCCCTTGGTTCGCTCCGCCCCCGCGGCCTCCAAGACGTCCGGTGCGTTGGCGATGGCCTGGTCGCGTTCCTTGGCCGATACCGTCGCGTACGCGGGAGTCGAAAGCCCGTTGACGCGAACCGGCGCGGGACGATCCGCCCGCCAGGCGGCCACCGCGCGCGCCATCTCCACCACGCGCTCCTTTTGTTTCGGATCGGCGGAGAGATTGCGTTCTTCCTTGGGGTCGTTCGCCAGATCGTACAACTCGCGAGATCCGGTTCCGCCGAGACTATTGTCGATGTATTTTAGGTTGCCGTCGAGCAGCATGCCGCTTCGCAACTGCGAGTAGCAGCGGTTCTTCCAGCCGGCGTCCTGGCCGCGCGCGAGCTTGAGGAAGCTGCTGCCCTGGATGCCTTCCGGAGCGCTCAATCCCGCCGCCTCGAGAATCGTGGGCGCGAGGTCGGTGTTCTCGATCACCTTGTTGACCACGCGGCCGCCATTTTCCTTCGCGCCCTTCGGTCCGCGCCAGATCAGCGGCACGTGCGCCGAGCCTTCGTACTGCAAGCCCTTGAACCAGCGGCCGCGGTCGCCGAGCATGTTGCCATGATCCGCCGTGAACAGCACCAGCGTGTCGTCCGCCATGTTCAGCCGGCGAAGCTCGCCGAACAGACGGCCCAACTGAGCGTCGATATGCGTGATCGCGCCGTAGTATTTGGCGCTCATCACGCGCATCATCTCTTCGTTGTCGACGTAGTGGCGGCGCGCGCGGTCGCGTTGTTCGGCGCGGAGGGCGGCGGCATTCGGCGGTAGCTTCGGAATGGGCATCGCCTTCGGATCGTACATGTTGAAGTACGGCTCCGGTTCGACGCTCGGCGAATGCGGCTTCAGGTAGCTGGTGAACAGGAACCACGGTTGGCTCGATCCCTTGCGCGCCCGCAGGTAGTCGACCGACCTGTCGGTGAGCCACTCGGTCTCGAAGTCTTCCTTCGGATGCTTGAACAGCCCGACATCCTTGCCCAGCGGGTCGTCCGGCCACGGACACGTTCCGGGTACGATCGGCCACTTCGCCGGCGACCCGTGCTTCTTGCGCAGGAACTCGTTGTATCCGGTCTCGGGCGTGGGACCTTCGGAACTGAAGCTCCAGAACTGGTCGAACCCGTAGTCGAAGCGCGTGGGTGTGTAGTGGAGCTTGCCGGCGATCGCCGTATGATAACCGTGGTGCTTCAGGATGGTGGGCAGGAACAACTCGCCCTGATGCGCGGGGACGCCATTCGTCGTGACGCCGTTCACGTGAGCGTACCGGCCGGTGAACACGCAGGCTCGCGCGGGCGAACAGACCGGCGAGACGGAGTAGCTGCTGGAGAACCGCACACCTTCCTTGGCCAGTTTGTCGATGTTCGGCGTGTGGACCACCGGGTGCTTTTCGCAGCCCATGGCATCCCAGCGCATCTCGTCCACCATGACGAACAGAATATTCGGACGCTTGGCCGGAGCGGCCATCGCGGCGGCGGCGCCGGCTCCGAGCAATTCTCTGCGGGAAATCACCCGGTCAGGATATCAATACCGAGGCCCGGCGTCCGCGGCACGATATAAGCCGCGCCCTCCATGCGAATGGGTTCGCGCAAAAAGCGGTTGGCGGTCTCGAGGACGCTCGGGTTGAATTCGGCCAGATCGCAGTTCGCCGCGGCGGCGGCGAAATGGAGCGCGGCCGCGATCTGCGGTCCGAACGCGATGCTGAGATGCGGGACCACGGGGCCGCTCGCCAAGGCCGCGATCCGCATACCCACGGTGATGCCACAGCGGCCCAGGTCGGGCTGCAGCACGCCCACCGCGCGCTCGCGGAAGAACGGCGCCAGTTCGAAACGCGTGCGGTAGCTCTCGCCAAGCCCCACCGGAGTGCGGATCGCGCGAGCCAGCTTGCCGTGCTCCACGGCGTCTTCCGGCGCCAGCGGCGCTTCGAACCAGAGCGCGCTCCGCGCGTCGAGTTCCCGGCCGAAGACGACCGCCGATTCGGGCGTATGCCGCCAGAGTGCGTCGACGGCGTACGAGGCCGCGGGCAGTTCGTCCATCGACGCCAGGAACGCGGCCGCTTCCGGCGTGTCGAAGAACAGCTTGAACTTGTCGAAGCCATCGCCGATAGCGCGCGCGGCGGCTTCGGCGCGGCCGGCCGCGGGCAGCCCGCTATAGTACGCCGGGATCTTGCGCTTCGGAGTTGCGCTCAACAGCTCGCAGACCGGCTTGCCGGCGAACTTGCCGGCCAAGTCCCACAGCGCGATGTCGACCGCGGATATGGCGTCGATCATGAAGCCGCCGTTCTGTCCGCGCACGCGCATCGCCGAGTACATGCGATCCCACCAGGCCGCGATTCCTTCCGCGTCCGGCTGGAACTCCTGATTCTCGAGAATCGGTTTCAATAGTCTATCGACGATCGAGCACGCCACTTCCGGTGCGAGCGGCGCCTGGGCTTCGCCCCATCCCACTACTCCATCGGTGGTTTCGATGCGCACCAGCGCCGTTTCGAAATCGGTGGAATAGAGGCACGGGAAGACTGTCGACCATCGATAGCTCGACTCGCCCGCCCCGAGCGTGGTGGGCGAACCGGCGCGGCCCGTCGCGGCGCCGATGTCGCGCGGCAGCCGGATGGCGCGCGACTCAACCGAGCGAAGCCGCATGCATGTCCCGGAGCGTCTTCAATTCGCGTAAACCATCCGCGTCCAGCGCTTGCGTCGGATGCCGCACGCGCGCCGATTCGATGACGCCGGCCGCCACCAGGTTCTGTTTGGCGGCCGATACGCCGAGCCCCGGCTGCAGCTCATAGCGGATGAGCGGAAGCGCGGCGGTGAACTTGCTCCACGCCGCCGCCGTTTCCCCCTTCTCCAGGTGGCGCCAGATGGCCACGTACGTCGAGGTGATGTCGCTCGACGGCATCGTGCCCACGGCGCCGCGCTCGAACTCCTCGATCAGGAACTGTCCGTTCAAGCCGCCGAAGATGTCGAAGTTCGACGAGCCCTCGCCGAGCGCCTTCTTCAGCGCGCCAGTCTTCGGACCCGTGGGAGGCGCCTCGACCTTCGCCGAACGGACCCACTCGATCTCGCGCGCCATGCGGGCCAGCAGCGCAACGGGCATCGCCACCTGCGTCATCAAAGGCGCGTCCTGCACCATGATGGGGATCGATACGGCCTTGGAAATCGCGCCGAAGTAGAACATCAGCCCCTCGCCGTCGGGCTTGAGCAGATAGGGCGGCAGCACCATCAGCGCATTGGCGCCCAGGTTCTGAGCCTGCCGGCTGGACTCCACCGCCGCGTCGGTTCCGGTGTGTCCCGACGAGGCGACCAGCGGAACCCGGCCATTCACTAACTTCACGATGCGGCGCAGCATCTCTTCCCGTTCGGAGGCGAGCAGCGTGTAACCCTCGCTCGCGTTGCCGAACAGACCGAGCCCGTGCGCGCCCTGGGAAAGCAGATGCTCGACCAGACGCCCGAGGGAATCGTAGTCGACCTTGCCGTCGTCGTGAAACGGCGTCACGACGATCGGGAAAACGCCTCTGAGCATTATTGAGAGTGTTCTTTCATCGGGATGAGTCTTGCAGTCCGGCGATCAACGCCGCCTTGGCGCGCTGGATGTGTTGGCGAAGGGCCGCGGTGACGCGCGGAACGTCGCGGGCGGCCAGCGCCCGGTAGATCTCCTGGTGCTCGGCGCGTTCCTGCTTGAACCGGGAGCCGCGATAGCCCTCGGCCACATGCACGCGGGCGATCTGTATGTTCGCCTCGAGGCTCTCGTACATCTCCGAGAGACGCCGGTTCCCGGCGGCCTCGAGCAGGATCGCGTGGAACGCGGAATTGCCGGCCTCGTGAATGCGTACTCCCGCTTCGCCGGCGGGCTCCTGGTTCAGCGATTCGAGCAGTTCTTTCATCCGGGCGAGGAGGGGCGGCGAGATTCGTTCCGCGGCCTTCTCGGCGGCCAGACACTCGAGCGCGCAGCGAATGTCGAAGGTTTCCTCGATATCCTCGGCCGAAAGCTTGGCGACATAGGTGCCGCTGCGCGGATGGATCTCGATCAGCCCTTCGGTGGAAAGCCGCTGGATCGCCTGGCGGACCGGCGTGAGGCTCACGCCCAGCTTGTCCGAGATGTCCTGGATCTGGAGCCGCTCGCCGGGCCGGAACACGTGGGTCAGGATGGCCTGGCGCAGGGCGGCGTACACCTCGTCGGAGGCGCGTTGGCGCTTGATCGGCGTCAACCCTGCTTGCGGCACCCTCATAGAATACACGAACGAACGCGGCTCAGACACATAAAATCTGAAATATTTTACTTGCGCAAGGCGGGCATCGTGTGACAACATGACTTCCCAGGGACTTGTCCGCCATGAAACGCCGCGACTTCTTCGCCTCGAGCGCCGGTTATTCGCCGATCGTGCTGGCGGACCGTCTGCCCGCCGCGCGGCAATCCACGCCCGCCGCGGAGATCCGTCAGGCGATGGACAAGCTGGCTTCGCCCGCGGACCGCAACCGGAAATGGTTCGCGATTATCGACTTAAATACAGAGCCGCCGGCGGAGAGTGGGCCGCGTTGGCGGAGGTCAAGGGAAATCACAGGCGTCTTGGCGCGGCATCGTTTCGCCGCCGTGGAGACCGGCGCGGTGCGCTTGCGAATCGCCGCCACCAACGGCGATGAACTGGCGCGCGTATTCGAGGTACGCTGTTACGCGTAGACAGCTTCAGCTTCAGGGAGTCAACCATGTTTCGATTGCTTCTCGGAATTCCGCTTGCCGCCGCCATGGCGCTCGCGCAGCAGGGCACCGGCACGATCTCGGGAACCGTCACCGATCCTTCGGCGGCTTCGGCCGCCGGGGCCGATGTTCGCGTTCGCAATGTCGGCACCAATTCGACGTTCCGCGCCAGGACGAACGACACGGGCTTCTACACCGCGCCCGGCATGGCGGTGGGCGAGTACGAAATCACGGCGGAGTTGCAGGGATTCAAGCGCACCGTCCGTAGCGGCATCACGCTGCAGGTGAACCAGAACGCGCAGGTCGACCTGCGGCTGGAAGTCGGCCAAGTCGCCGAGACGGTGGAAGTGGTCGGAGAGGCGCCGCTCGTCAACACCAACAACGCCACGGTCGGCGAAGTGATCGAGAACCGCCGCGTGCGCGATCTACCGCTGAACGGCCGAGGCGCGCTGGCGCTCACCCTGCTGACGACAGGCGTGGTGTCCAACGCCGGCCCGACCAATTCCGGCTTCGGCGACCGCGGCATCCAGATCTCCTCCATTTCGATCAACGGCAGCCCGAGTTCGATGAACGCGCAGATGCTGGACGGGTCGAACAACATTCTGAGCTACGTGGGCGAGGTCGGCGTTCCGCCCGCCGTGGACGCGGTGGAAGAGTTCAAGGTGCAGAGCGGCAGCATGTCCGCCGAGTTCGGATTCACCGCGGGCGGCACGGTGAACCTGGTGACCAAGTCCGGGACGAATCAGTACCACGGAACGGCGTACGAGTTCCTGCGCAACGACAAGTTCGACGCGCGCAACACGTTCGCGCTGAGCAAGCTGCCGTTCCGCTACAACCAATATGGAGCGTCGGTGGGCGGCCCGGTGCGCAAGGATCGCACGTTCGGATTCTTCAACTGGGAGGACTACAAGTCGCGCCGTAGTTCGCCACGCATCGTTTCGATGCCGCTGGACAACTGGCGGCAAGGCGACTTCTCGAATCTTTTCGACAACACGGGCAGGCTGATTCCCATCTTCGATCCGTCCACCACTCGGCCGAACCCGGCGGGCGCGGGCCAGGTTCGCGACCTGTTCCCGAACAATCAAGTGCCACGCGGCCGTTTCGATCCCATCACGCCGAAGATCCTCGAGTTCTACCCCAAGCCGAACCGGCCGCCGCAGAATGCCTTCACCCAGGCGCAAAACTTCCAGGACGTCGCATCCAGCACCATCGATTGGCGGCAGTGGAATTTCAAGGCCGACCATCGATTCAGCCAGCGGA
Source organism: Acidobacteriota bacterium (assembly GCA_005808475.1). Classification (GTDB taxonomy): domain Bacteria; phylum Acidobacteriota; class Terriglobia; order Bryobacterales; family Bryobacteraceae; genus SYLY01. The sequence goes on along the minus strand of SYLY01000119.1, from coordinate 5,193 downwards.
ACTCGATGTTCGTCCGCTACTCGTCGGCCCAGCACCAGACGTACTCGACCACCATCTTCACGGACCAGACCGCGGGGGCCAGCCGCGCGGACAAGCAGGTGAATCGAAACGCGGTGGTGAGCGATACGCACACGTTCTCACCCACCTTGATCAACGACCTGCGCGTTGGCGTCATGCGGCAGGCATTCAGCTTCGTTTCGGTGAACATCGGCAAGGAGTGGCCGCGCCGCTTGGGCTTGCCTCCGATCATTCCTAACGACGCGATGCCTTCGATCGATTTCGGCCACGGCGGCATCGGCGGCGGCACGGCGGGCTTCCGCGGCTCCTTCAACTGGGACATCCAGGACATGATCACCAAGATCAAGGGCCAGCACACACTCAAGATCGGATACAACCACCGCATCTTGCAGGGAGGCAACCTGCAGGGCGGAGCGCCTTCCGGCAGCTTCAACTTCGGCGGATTGACCACCAACCCGCAGGTTCCGGCCGGCACCGGCAATACCATGGCCCAGTTCCTGCTCGGAGAAGTGGTCAGCGCGTCGATCGACCGCATCCTCGGAAATAGCTGGCACGGCTATTCGACGAGCCTGTTCGTGCAGGACGACTGGAAGTTGACCCGCCGTCTCACGCTGAATCTGGGACTGCGGCACGATTTCCAAAAGAAGCCCTACGAACGGCACAACGGACAGATCAACTTCGATCTCGCCGGAGCCAGTCCGGTGGCCGGATTGAGGGGCCGCACGGTGTTCGCGGGAGTGGACGGCCAGCCGCGTTCCTTCCTCGCCGAGGACCACAACGACATCGCGCCCCGCTTCGGCTTCGCGTGGGACATCTTCGGCACGGGCAAGACGGTGTTCCGCGGCGGCTACGGAGTTTTCTATCCGCCGATCTTCTGGCGCAACTTCCTCGGCGATACCAACTTGTTCTCCACCACCACGACTGCGTACGCGGCGCTGGCTCCCGGACAGCGGGCCTTCCTGTTCGCGCAGGGATTCCCGTTCGCTCCCCTGGAATCGCCAGGCTCAAAGGCCGGCCCCGGCGCGCTGCTCGGACAGGGCGTGAGCGCGTTCGAGAGCGACAGGACAACGCCGCTCACACAGCAATGGACGGGTTCGATCCAGCAGGAGTTGCGCGGATGGCTGCTCGACGTGACGTATTCCGCCAACAAGGGAAATCACTTCATCGCCAACAGCTACGGCATCAACGCGCTCACGCCCGACGAACGTAAGCGCATGGGCCGGTCGCTGCAGGACGTGGTTCCGAATCCGCTGGCGGGCAGGGTGCCCGGCGGACTGGGCACGGCCACGGTCACGCGCGAACGCACGCTGCTGCCGTATCCGCAGTACACCGGAGTGAGCATCCGCAATCCCCGCTATGGCAACTACATATCGCATCAGTTGCAGTTCAACGCGAAGAAGCGCATGACCAAGGGGCTGCTGGTGCACTGGGCCTACACGGCCGGCAAGAAGATGAGCGACGGCGTGGCGGTGCCGGTGGACTTCGGCCCGGTGGAGCAGACCAACGAGAACGGATTCCAGGACGGCTTCACCAACCGCAAGCTGAACAAGTCGGTGGACGCCGCGGATGTGGCGCAGCGCAGCGTGATCAGCGCCCTCTACGAGCTTCCGTTCGGCAAGGGGAAGGCTTTCAATCCGTCGAACTCCGTGCTGAACAAGATCGTGGACGGCTGGCAGCTCAACATGATCAACGTCATTCAGACCGGCGCCCCACTCACCGTTCGCGGCGCGAGCAACTTCGCGGCCGACAGGCCCAATTCCACCGGCGTGAGCGCCAAGCTCGATAACCCCATCCGGACGCAGTGGTTCCGCACGGATGCGTTCGTCAATCCTCCCGATTTCGAGCTGGGGAACGTGGGCCGCACCACTCCCGATGTCCGGCACCCCGGCGCGGTCAACTTCGATTTCTCCATGATCAAGTCGACCCGCATTACCGAACGTCTCCGCATCGAGTTCCGCGCGGAGGCATTCAACGCGTTCAACCGCGTGAATCTCGGACTCGCCGACGACAATTTCTCGCCCGGGCCCGACGGCAAGAACCGCAGTTCCACTTTCGGCACGGTGAGTACGGCGCGCGACGCGCGCATCGGACAGCTCGCGCTCAAGGTGATTTTCTGACCCCGTGAAGATCCCCCATGTCCGCTGGTGGATCGCGGGGCTGCTCTTTCTTTCGACGGTAATCAACTACGTCGACCGCCAGGTCCTGTCGATCGTCGCGCCAACCTTGACGAAGGAGCTGGGACTCTCGGCGGTCGACTACGCGAACATCCTGAACGCGTTCCTCGTGGCCTACACGCTGATGTATTTAGGATCGGGCGTGCTGGTGGACCGGTGGGGAACGCGCGCGGCCCTGGCCGTGTTCGTGGCGTGGTGGTCGGTCAGCAACATGCTGCACGCGTTCGCGCGCACCGGCATGCAGTTGGGTTTCTTCCGGCTGCTGCTCGGGATCGGCGAGCCGGGCAATTTCATGGCTGGAGCGCGCGCGATCTCCGAATGGTACTTGCCGAAGGAGCGCGCGTTCGTCAACGGACTGGTGCAGGCGGGTGCATCCGTGGGAGCGGTGATCGCGCCGCCGTTGGTGGTGTGGCTGGTCAAGTACTACGGCGACTGGCGCATGGCGTTCGTGCTGACCGGCGCGGCGGGATTCGTCTGGGTGGGGCTGTGGCTGTTCTTCTACCATCTGCCGAAGAATCATCCGCGCGTCACCGACGCCGAGCGCACGCTGGTGGAAAGCGCGCTGGCGCATCCGCCCGCCGGGAAGGTTCCGTGGATCTCGCTGCTTCGATACCGGCAGACCTGGGGCTTGCTTCTGGGGCGGTTCTTCTCCGATCCGGTTTGGTGGTTCTATCTGTTCTGGCTCCCGAAGTTCCTGGTCGACAAGCGCGGTTTTAGCATGGATCAGGTCGGGATGCTGGCGTGGATGCCCTATCTGTCGGCGGACGCCGGCGCCATCGTGGGCGGCGTGCTCTCGGGCCACCTGGTAAAGCGCGGCTGGCCGGTGTTGAGCGCGCGATCGGCGAGCATGTGGCCGTTCGCGTTGTTGATGCCGCTGAGCCTGCTGGTTCCGTACGCGCCGTCGAACACCGCCGTGTTGGCGATCATCTGCGTGGTGACGTTCGCGCACATGGCGTGGAAGACGAACATCATGACGATCACCAACGACCTCTATCCGGCGCACGTGGTGGGCTCACTGGCTGGCATCGTGGCGTTCGGCAACGGGCTGGGTGGAACGCTGTTCACCTGGCTGGTGGGATGGATCGTGCAGTATTATTCGTACGACGCGATTTTCATCATCATGGGATTCATGCATCCCACCGCCTACCTGGTCTTCCGCCACCTGGTGCGCGAACCCGTCGTCATAAAGGAGAGTTAGCATGCTTCGACGAACCTTCCTTTTCGCCGCGGCCGCGCCGGCCCTGAAGATCGAGCGCGTGGAGGCCTTCGTCATCCGCACTCCCAACGTGCCGGTGTCCGAGGCGGAACTGATGGCGATGTATCCGCAAGGCGCGTTGACGGGCGGGACTGGGTTGTTCAACCGGCTCGACTTCGCCAGTCCGTCGCGATCCGGGCGGTTTTCCCAAGCCGTGCTCGTGAAGGTGACCGCGGGCGGCATCGTGGGCTGGGGGGAATGTCACGCGCCCGCCGCGCCGCGCGTGCACAAGACGATCGTGGAAGACATGCTTCGTCCGGTTCTGCTCGGCGCCGACTCGCGCGACGTGGAGGCGCTGTGGGATCGCATGTATTCGACACAGCGGCTGCGGGGCTATTCGACGGGCTTCTACACGGAAGCGATCGCGGGCGTGGACCTCGCGCTGTGGGACATCCTGGGCAAGTACATGAACCAGCCGCTATATCGCATTCTGGGCGGCAAGTATCGCGACAAGATCCCGACCTATCTCGGCGTGGGTGGGTCGTCGATCGAGGCTCTGAAGGAAAGCGCGGCCAAGGCGATGTCGCAGGGATTCGCGGCGGTGAAGATGGGTCTCGGCAAGGGCGCTGGAACACGAGACATGGCGCGCGTGGCCGCGGTGGCGGAAACAGTGAAGGGCAAGGGACAGCTCCTGCTCGACTCGCTCGGCGCGTTCAAGCTGCATGAAGCCGTGACGCTGGGACGCGAGCTCGATCGCATCGGCGGCATCGGATGGTGGGAAGACGCGCTGATGCCCGAGGACACGATCAGCTACCCGAAGCTCGCCGATGCGATGGACACGGCGATCGTCGCCGGCGAGACGCTATCGAACCGGTTCCAGTTCCGCGATCTGTTCCTGGCGAAGTCGGTGGACATCGTGAATCCGGACGTATGCCGCGCGGGCGGCATCACGGAGTGCCGCAAGATCGCGATCCTGGCCGATGCGCACAGCGTGTTGTGGTCGCCGCACGTGAGTACGGGCACCGCTCCCTACATGAGCGCGTCGATTCACTTGGCCGCCGCCACGCCCAATTGCGTGATCATGGAAGGCGGCAACAAGCACGAGGGTCCGATGGGCAACGCGCTGTTGAAGGAGCCTCTCGAATATTTCCCCGGCTATGCCAAGCCGAGCGACCGGCCGGGGCTGGGGGTGGAGTTCGACGAAAAGGCGCTCGCCAAGATCATCGTGGCGTCGTAGACCGGTTCCCAATCGGTCGCGGGTCGCCTTGCCCAATCGGAGACTCGGCCCACTTCGGCAACTCGCCGAACTTGCTCTCCAAAAGCCTGACCATCTCGCGCAGCAGCACGTTGTCCTCGATGCTGACTCCCACGCCAGCCTCCTCGAACTCCGCTTTGAGCCGTTCGGCGGCTCCGCTCAACCCGGCCAGCACCCGCAGTTGCGCCAGAACCCGCTGCCGCTCGACGCCATCGAGCGGTGACTGCCCGCCTCCCGCCCGAAACTCCGATTCTACCTTGGACCGCGATCTTCGCTCAGCGGCGTCCGATCGCGCCTTCGAGCGTCGACGCGGTGAGAAGGGACTGGCCCCATCGTTCGATCTGGTCGCGGGTCGCCTTGCCCAATCGGAGTTCGGCCCACCTCGGCAACTCGCCGAACTTGCTCTCCAGAAGCCTGACCAGCAAATTGGCTTCGCCCTTCGCCAAGCCCATGGCGAACCCGGTGTCGCGGATCTCGCGCAACAGCACGTTGTCCTCGATGTTGACTCTCACGCCAGCCTCCTCGAACTCTATTTTGAGCCGTTCGGCGGT
>SYLY01000118.1 GCA_005808475.1 Acidobacteriota bacterium | reverse complement strand
TGGCGGAGTCGGGGATGATGATGCCGCCGCGCACGGTTTCGGTGTCTTCGATCCGCTTGATTACGAGACGGTCGTAAAGCGGGCGAATGTTGATTGCCATCTTGGGTGGGGACCTCCTGGGAACTTGGGAAGAGGGGATTGGGGAAGCGGACGTGGCTCTTGCCGGACCGGCCGCACCTTATTATTTAGCACAGTTTGCGGGAGACTGCCAGACATCCGGTGTCAACGCCATGAAAATAAAGCAAATACAGTTCCCTCTCCATCCCGTGTCCGGAGGGAGTATAATCGTGACGATTTGCAGCGCGCGGCGTTTCTCTTCACTATGCTAGCGGCCGCGTTCGCCCAGCAGGCGAGCGGCCCAGGCGACCCGGTGATTCGCGTCACCACGACGCTGGTGCAGGTGGACGCGTTGGTCACCGATTCCAAGGGCCGTCCGGTGAGCGGGTTGACGCGCGAGGACTTCGAGGTGCTGCAAGACGGCAAGCCGCGGGAGATCGTAGCCTTTCAATTCGTGCGGGCGGCCGCTCGACAGGAGGCCGCCGCCCCGCCCGTGAAGGCCCGCCCCGGCGACGCCGCTCCGCCTCCTCCCCCGCTCCAGCCGGTGCAGCCGGGACAGGTGCAACGCACGGTGGCGGTAGTGGTGGACGATCTGGGGATCAGCTTCCAGAGCATGTTCTACGTGCGGGAGTCGTTGAAAAAGTTCATCGACCGCAACGTGCAACCGGGCGATCTCGTGGCGATTCTGCGCACGGGCGGAGGAATGGGCGCGTTTCAGGACTTCACCACGGACAAGGCGATGTTAGGGTCGATCGCGGACCGCCTCCGGTGGAATCCGATGGGACGCGGCGGCGTGAGTCCGTTCGCGGCGATCGAGGATCCGGCGAGCGACGATGCGGAGGCGGCCGGCGACGCGATGCAGGATCAGACCGACCAGTATTGGGGCATGGGCACGCTTTCGTCGCTGCGGCAGGTGGTGGCCGGATTGAAGGAGATGCCGGGGAGGAAGTCGGTGGTGCTGTTTTCCGAAGGGATTCCGATCTTCGCGGCGGACGACACCCAGAATCAGACGACGGACAGCTTCCGGCTGATGCTCGAGTCGGCAAACCGGGCGGGTGTGTCCATTTACACGATCGATCCGCGCGGGTTGCAGACAGCGCAGTTCTCGGCGGCCGATCGTGGCAATCCATCGCGCGCGCGGGCCGATGGGCGGACGCCGATGGAGAGACGGACGGACGATCTGACCCGGTCCCAACAATCGCTGCGGCTGGTGGCGGCGGATACGGGCGGCCTGTTCTTCGGCAACGATAACGACATATCGGCTGGGCTGGCGCGGGCGTTGGACGATCAGAGCGAGTATTACCTGATCGGTTACAATCCAGGACCTTCGATGGCGGACAAGAAGTTCCACAAGATCGAAGTCCGGGTGAGGAAGCCGGGGCTGAAGGTACGGTCGCGGAACGGGTTTCTGGGCGAGGAAGAGACGAAGGCTCCGGCCACGCCGGCAACGGCGAAGACCACCATGCTGAGCGCGTTGATGTCGCCGTTCCGGGCGGGGGCGGTGCGCACCCGGCTGACCTGCTTCTTCGGAGCGGACGAGCGCGGCGCGGTGGTCCAATCGGCGCTGCTGATCGATGGCCGGGATATCGGCTTCTCGCCGGCCGAGGGGGGCAAGCACAAGGGGCGGGTCGACATCCTGGTGGCCAGTTTCGACGCCACGGGAGCGGCGGCCGACCAGACGGCGCAGGGCTACAACATCACGCTCGACGGCGAAGGATTGAAGAAGGCGCGCGAGTTCGGGCTGACGTACGTGGTTCGCTACAAGGCGAGCAAGCCGGGACCCTACCAGGTGCGGGTGGCGGTGCGCGACGGGGCGTCGGGCAAGACGGGCACGGCGGCGCAGTTTCTGAACATCCCCGACTTGGCGAAGGGGAAACTGGCGATGTCGGGGATCATGGTGATGGCTCCGAAGGCGGACGCCGATCCGCATCCGCTGTCGACGCCGGCGGCGCGTACGTTTCCCAGGGGACGGGAGATGTCGTGGCTGGCGCAAGTCTACAATCCGAAGGCGGGCCAGGCGGACGAGGCGAAGCTGGAGTCGAGCGTGCGCGTGTTCCGCGACGGCAAGCCGGTGATGCGGACGCCGTTCCAGACGGTGAACACGAAGCCCTTGGCGGGCCGGCGAGACATCATCGCCGGCGGCACGATGCGGCTGGGTTCGGCGATGGCGCCCGGCGAATACGTGCTGCAATTGGTGGTGCGGGACAACAACGCACCGAAGAAGGCGAGCCTGATTTCGCAGTGGATCGACTTCCGGGTGGCTGAATGAGCAGACCCGGCGGGGCCGTGAGTATAATAATGAACATCTTTTGGACGGGGAACTGAATCCGCTGACGGCCCTCGTCACGTAAAGGAGGATGTGACCGTGTCACTGGCGCCGGGAGAAGCTCTCGCGCAACGCGAAACGATCTGGCTAGGACTGGTGGAGGCGATCGCCGCCGGGAGGCAAGAAGCTCTCGGGCGGCTGTACGACGAAACCAGCGGGGTGATCTACGCGTTGGCGCTGCGGATTCTACGAAATCGCGAAGATGCCGAAGAGGCCGTGCTCGACGCCTATGCCAGGGCGTGGCGGCTGGCGGTAAACTTCGACCGCGGCCGGGGCTCGGTGATGACGTGGCTGATCATGATGACGCGGAGCATCGCGATCGACCGGCTGCGTTCGGCGGCGAACCGGGCGAGCCGCACCGAGTCGCTGGACGAGCCGCATCACCAGGCGGCGTCGCCGGGAGAGGGGCCGGAGTTAGCGGCGTTTTTCGGGGAGCAAAGGGAACGAGTACGCGCCGCGATGGACAAGCTGCCGCAAGAGCAGCGGGCTGCCATCGAGTTGGCGTTTTTCGGAGGACTCAGCCATTCGGAGCTGGCGGAGACGATGGGGATTCCGCTCGGCACCGCGAAGACACGGGTTCGGCTGGCACTGGCCCGGCTTCGAGAATTTTTGGAGGACCTCTCATGAGATCCGGTTCCGGCGATTTTCCGGAAGATTTCGATTTCGACCAACGCTTGGAAGAAGCGGCGCTCGATCTGGCGCTGGGAGCTCCGATGTGCGCTCCTCCGCCGGGACTACGGCAGCGGCTGCTCGACCGGATCGCGGCTTCGTCCCCGGCGGGGATCGAGGTGCGGTACGCGAGCGGCGCGCAGTGGCGGCCGATGGGGACGCCGGGCGTTACTTACAGGCAACTCTATATGGATCCGGCCAGCGGCATGGTCACGATCCTGGTGCGAATGGCTCCGGGAGCGCGGTATCCGAGTCACCTGCATACGCGCGCCGAGCAGTGCCTGGTGATCGAGGGCGATCTGCGGCAGCCGGGCGATGTCCTGCGGGCGGGCGATTTCGTGCTGGCCCGGGAGGGAAGCGTGCATCCTACGACGTGGTCGGAGGATGGCAACCTGCTACTGCTCGTGGCGGATCCGGCCAACGAGATCGCTGCGTAGCGGCTACGCGCGGATGTCCACCCAGGTGTGGACGTGCGGATGGCCTCGGAAGTACCACACCATGTTCGAGCTTTCGAGCTGCCAGACATCCCACACGCCGTCGTTGCCGATGTCGAGTCCCTTGTAGAACGACATGGTGAGCGAATCGACGCCGCCGGCGGACTTGATGTATTTCATCGCCTCGTCCGCGTCCTTCTTGCGGAACGGCAGCAGCAAGTCGGCGAGCACCTTCTCCACCAGCGCCTTCTGATCGCGCGACATGTCCGATACGGGCAGCCCCACATGCTCGCCCTTGGCCTTTAGCGCCACCGTCTTGTTGGAGGCCTCCGCGCGCGGCGCACCCTTGATTAGGGCGATGTCGCGCTGCTTGCCGTCGAGCGCCTGGAAGACCTGATTGGCGCGCTTGCCCTGATACCAGTAGACGTTCTGGCCGTGATCGGGCTGCTCGAGGCCTTTGGGGCCGGACTGGTGTCCGTACATGATGGGACCGCCGAACGCGGCGCCGTCCACCGAGTTGCCGTCGCAGCGGACGGTGCAGTGGCGGCCGGTGAGCACGAACTCGAACTGCCCCTTCTTGGCGCCAGGATCTCCGAACAGGGCGATGGCGTAGCGGTCGAGTCCGCCGCCGTCTTCCTGGATGTGGCGCATCACGTTGGCGATGAAATCGGGATTGTGGAGATAGCGGAAGATCTCGGCGATCATCGCCTGCTGGTCCCTGGTATAGAACTCACCGATCTTGTGAGGAGTGATGAACCAGTTGGCATCGACCTTGGACCGGAGCGGGTGGTCGAAGGCGAAGCAGACCTTTCCTTTTTGATCGTCGCTGAGGCTCTTGTAGAGAGTGGCGACGAGGGTCTCGGAATCGTTGGCGGGCTTGGCCAAGGCGGATGGCAGAAGCGCCGCGCCCATGGCGGCGGTCTCGAGGAAATGGCGGCGTTGCATGGATGGTTTATCTCACGCCGCGCGGCGGAAGTCAATGGGTGGTTCGCGAGGCTTACCGTTTGGAGGGAGCGAAGGGCGACAAGGCGTTCAAAAGGTCCCTGGTGTCGAACGGTTTGGGCAGGTAGGCGTTGGCGCCCGCCAGGCGGCCGCGAAGTCTGTCCATGAGGCTGGCCGACATCATGATCACTGGAACCTTGGATGCTGTCTTGCGGCGGCGGATGGCGCGGCAGGTTTCGTATCCGTCGATGTCCGGCATGCGGATGTCGAGCAGGACCGCTTCCGGGCGAATCCGTTCCAGCAGCGTGAGCGCGTGCATGCCGCCGAGCGCCGTTCGAACCGTGAAGCCGTGCTTGCTGAGAACGGAGGTGATGGCTTGCAGCACCGTGCGGCAGTCGTCCACCGCAAGAATGGTGCGGCAGGAGCTCAGCCGCGCGACCCACTGCGGAAAGCGGGGGTCGTTCGGACGCAGTTCGGTCGCGCGCTGGAACTGGGCGAGCGCCTGCTCCATCTCCCCGAGGTTGAGCCGGCCGAACGCGGCGGCGACGGCGGAATCCGGCGTTCGCCGTTTTTCAAGAGCCTCCACCACCTGCCGCAGGTAGTGCTCGATCGCCTTGTGGTTGTTGATCATCCCGTTGAGGTTGTCCACGTCCCACAAGCATCCGCACGCGCGGCAGGTTTGAAACGCCCGCCAGTGCTTCAGACCGCAAACCTTGCACGAGAACGGAACCGCAACGCCCTTGAACGGGAGTTGTCCCTCTTCCGGTCCGTAGATTCGCACCAGGCTCAGGGTCCGAAGCGCGCGGTCGTTCTTGGGATTCAGTGTCAAGACCTTTTCGAGCGCCGACACCGCTTCCTGCGGAGATCGCGCCACGCCGGCCTTCCACATCCAGACATCCTCATCGAGAGGATAGTTGGCCTCCAACTGCTCGAGCAGGATGCGGGCCTCGTCGATGTCGTGCCGCTTGATCGCCGAGACGACGTGATGAAACCGGACGGTTGAGCCAGTGGCGATCCAGGACATTGAGATTCCTCACCGCCGGTAGTGCAATCGCGGCGCCAACGGCAAACTGTTGAAACGGCTGCGAGGCGGAGCAGCGCGACCGGACAGATTGTCCGGCCGGCAGGACGTTTTGTCCGGTTACGCCTCCCGGAGGCAGGCGAACACTTCGCGGTAGAACTCCGGATGCGACTGCCAGGTCTGGGCCGTCACCAGCCGTCCGTCGCGCACGCCTTGGCGCGGATCCCAGGTCCCACCCGCCATCTCCACCTCGAGGCGGACGTGCTCATAACAGGTCACCGTGCGGCCGGAAACCACGCCCGCGGCAACCAGGACTTGAATGCCGTGACAGATGGAGAAGATCCACTTGCCCGCTCGATGCATGTCGCGCACGATGTCCACCAGACGCGCGTTGTGGCGGAGAAACTCCGGCGCGCGGCCACCGACGATGAGCACGGCGTCGAACTCCGCCGGGTCCACTCGAGCGAACGCCACCGTTGCCTCGATGCCATAGCCCGGCTTTTCGATGTAGGTGTCCCAGCCTGGCTCGAAATCGTGAAGCACCATGTGGAGGCGCTTGGCCGACACCGATGCGACCACCGGCGCCATGCCCTCCTCCTGAAATCGATGGAAGGCGTACCAAGCCTCGTAGCCTTCGCCGGCGTCGCCGGTCACGATGAGGATTCGCTTGCTCATGCCAGGATGCCGTGCACCAGCTTGGATGGGCTCACGTCGGTCAGCTTTTCCTCGCGGACGCCGTGCGGATAGACGAGCTTATTCACGTCGAGCCCAAGCAGGTGCATCACCGTGGCATGGAAGTCGGGCACGCTGACGATGTTGTCCACCGAGTGGTAGCCGAAGTCGTCGGTGGCGCCGTGCGTGACGCCGCCTTTGATGCCGGCTCCGGCCATCCAGAGGCTGAAGGAGAACTTGTGGTGATCGCGTCCGTCCTTGCCTTCGGTCATCGGCGTGCGGCCGAACTCTCCGGACCAGATCACCAGGGTGTCCTTCCATAGGCCGCGGCGCTTCAGGTCGGTGAGCAGGGCAGCGGTGGGCTCGTCGGTCTGGCGCGAGATCTTACGGTGACCGCTTTCGTTTTCGTTGTGGGTGTCCCACGGCTGGCCGTTGTGGAGCACCTGCACGAATCGAACGCCGCGTTCGATCAGCCGGCGCGCGAGCAACAGTTGGCGGCCGTGCACGCCCGCATCGGGATCGGAAGTGCGATAGAGATCGTGCGCCTCGGCCGGTTCCTTGGACAGGTCCATGGCGTCCGAGGCGGCTACTTGCATTCGCGCGGCGAGTTCGAAGCTCTGGATGCGCGCTTCGAGTTCGAGTTGCTCGGGCCGCGTCCGAAGGTGTTCGCGGTTCAGCTTCTGGATGAGCGCGAGCCGGGCCGCGGCGGCGGTTTCGGAGCCGCCCGGCTTCAGATCGATGACCGGCGTGCCTTCGGCGCGAACGGGGAATCCATTGAACACCGGCGCCATCCAGCCGTTGGAGAAGTTACGCACGCCGTCGACGGGCAGTCCTTTCGGATTCATGATCGCGACGAAAGCGGGCAGGCTGCGATTCTCGGAGCCGAGTCCATAGGTGACCCACGATCCGAGCGAGGGCCGCCCCGGTTGAATGGAGCCGGTGTTGAAGTTCCAGATCGCCTGTTCGTGGTTGGAGTGGGTGGTCACCATGGACCGCACCAGCGCGATATCGTCGGCGTGGCGGGCCAATCCGGGCAGCGCTTCCGAGAGCACCATGCCGCTTTTGCCGCGCGGCGCGAACTGGAACGGACTGCCGAGCCACGCGCCCGTCTTCTTGATATCGACGGTGTTGATGTAGCCTTCGCCGGGCCGCTGTCCGTGGCGCTTCATCAGTTCGGGCTTGGGATCGAACAGATCCACCTGGCTGGGACCGCCGTTCTGAAAAAGGAAGATGACGCGCTTCGCCTTCGGCTCGAAATGAGGCGCGCGCGGTTCAACGCCGTGGCGCGATTCCGACGCGAGCAGCGAGGCGGCCGCCATGCCGCCCAAGCCGGCGCTCATGCGGGTGAGGAAATCGCGGCGGGCGAAGAGTTCGCGGATGTGCATGTCGCTCCTACTCAGTCAATGTATATGAACTCGTTGGCGGACAGCAGGGCCTGGGCGAGGTCGGAGAACACCTGCCAGCGAAGCGCCACTCCGGTCATCTCCGGATAGTGCGCCGCCTGCGATTTCACGAACGACAGCAGATCGTCGATCTCGCGGGGCGACGGCTTTCGCGTGAGCGCGAGCCGGAATGCGTCGACCGCCGCGGCGCGATCGTCCCCGTTGCGCTTCAATACCCGGTTGGCGAAGTGGCCCGCCTGCGCGGCGGCGAAATCGCCGTTCATCATCGCCAGGGCCTGCGACGCCGACGCCGAGGTGACGCGGCGCGAGCAGTTGATCTCCATGACGGGCGCATCGAACGAGGCGAGGAAACTCTGCGGGGCCGAGCGGCGGACGATCTGGTAGATGGAGCGGCGGCCTTTGCAATCCTCGCCCGCGGGGGCGACTTCACCGGTCGTCTTGGTGCGCGTTCCCACGGGCTCGCCGTACATCTTGGCGTCGAGCGTTCCAGACGCCGCCAGCACGGCATCCCGCACGGCCTCGGCTTCCAGCCGCCGCGGCATGTTCGATGTCTGGCGGTAGAAGGACGACTTCACGATGGTGCGATGCAGCGCCTTGACGCTCCAGCCTTGACGGACGAACCCGGTGGCCAGCCAGTCGAGCAGTTCGCGATTCGATGGAGAGGGACCCGATTTGCCGAAGTTGTCCATCGTGGGAACCAGCCCTTCGCCGAAGTGGCCCGCCCAGACGCGATTCACCATCACGCGCGCGGTGAGCGGATGTCCGGGGCTGGTCAGCCATGTGGCGAACGCGGCGCGGCGGCCGGTGGTGGACGCGGAGGGATCGGGCTTCGGGACCGAGAAGGGCCGCGCGGGATCGTCGAGCACGGCGGGCACGCCCGGCGCGACGGGATCGCCGTGCTGGGTGGGGTCGCCGCGCAGGAATACGTACGAGGGCGGGGCGGTCGAATCCAAGTCGTAGATGGCGCGGATGGTGGGCAGGTCGACGCGCCGCGTGGTTTCGCGTTCGATCTCTTTGTCGAGCGCGGCCGCGGCTTCGGCAAAGGCGGGGAACGCGGCGCGCAGTTCGGCTTCGGTGGCCTTGTCGCGCTTTTCGTGCAGGGCGCGATACTGCTTGACGCGGGCGGCGCGGAGATCGCGCAGAGCCTTCAGGATGTCGTCGAGCGGCTTGTTGACGGTCTCGGCGCGCGCCTGCTCGGATTTGGCGGCATCGTGGATCAGCCGCTTGTAGCTCGGCAGCACCGGACCTTCGGGGCGCAACGCGCCGGCGAACACGGCGAGCATCGAGTAGTAGTCGCGTTGAGTGAGCGGCTCGTACTTGTGATCGTGGCAGCGGGCGCAGTGCATGGTGATTCCCATCAGCGACGATGCGACGATCTGCTGCGTGTCGAAGTAGGTGCGCCATTGGTACTCGGCGAAGTCCTTCGGCTGGAAGTCTTCGCGCGTGGCATCCACGGCGGTTCGCAGGAATCCGGTGGCCTCGACGGCCTCCACCACTTCCGGCGGCATCTTCTCGTACTTGCGGAAGTCCGAGAACTCGTCGCCGGCGAGTTGTTCGCGCACGAAGACGTCGAAGGGTTTGTCTTTATTGAAGGCGCGGATGACGTAGTCGCGATAGCGCCAGGCGTTGGCGCGAACGACATCCGCGGCGAGGACGCCTTCGGAATCGGCGTAGCCGGCGGCGTCGAGCCAGTGCCGGGCCTGGCGCTCGCCGTAGCGTTCGCTGGCGAGCAGCCGTTCCACCACGCGATCGTAGGCGTCCGGCGCGGTGTCCGCTTCGAAGGCGTCGGCTTCTTCCGGCGTGGGCGGCAGACCGGTGAGATCGAACGTGACGCGCCGCAGCAGGGCGCCGCGGCCGGCATCGGGCCGGAGCGCTCCGCCTTTCTTTTCGAGCGCGGCGATGACGAAGGCATCCACCGGCGTGCGCACGCGGGCGGCGGCGCGCACCTTGGGAATCTCCGGCTGGACAGGCGGTTGGAAGGCCCAGTGGCGGCGGGCGAGATCGGCCGCGGTGGCGTTGGGATCGGCGGCGGCGGCGCCCTGCCGGATCCAGTCGCGCAGAAGTTCGATCTCCGCGGCCGGCAGTTTCGCGCCCGGCGGCATCTGTCCGGCGGCGACTCTGCGAAGCAGGAGGGAGTCCGGATCGCCCGGCGAGATCGCGGCTCCGGACTTGCCTCCCTTGACGAGAGACGCGCGGGTGCGGATGTCGAATCCGGCTTGGGCGGCGGTCCCCGAATGGCACTGCGCGCAACGGCGTTCCAGCAACGGCAGGATGTCGCGCTCGAACTCGGCGGCGAACAGCCCCGAGGCGGCGATCAAGAGAAAAGGAACACGCGACCCCACACGCGTATTATATGTCCGCCTTGCACCCGGATATCATGGTGGAGAATGCCGGTGCGATCGATCGTTTTCCTTTTCTTCGCTGGATCCGCGCTCGCGCAGTTCACGGTGGTGCATCGCGGCGGAATGGCGCGACAGCCCCAAAACACGATGGCGGCCTTCCGGCACGCGGTGGAGACCGGGATCGACATCCTCGAGTTCGACCTCATTCCCACGCTCGACGGCCAACTCGCCGTGCATCACGATCTGGCGGTGCATGCGCCGCTGTGCCAGGCTCCCGGCGGCAAGCCGTTTCCGTTCGGCCCCATCCGCGCGATGACGTTCGCGCAACTCCGCGAGCTCGACTGTGGCTCGTGGCGCGACCCGCGATTCCCGAATCAGGCCGCGGCTCCGGGCGAGAAGCTGCTGACGCTCGGCGATGTGCTCGCGGCGTTCCCTTCGAAATCCAGGTTCCTGGTGGAAACGAAAATGGCGAAAGACGGCGCGGCCGATTTCGTCGATCCCCAGGAATTCGCGGCCATGATCGCCAAGACGGTGCGCCGGCACAAGGCGCGGGAGCGGTTCATCCTGCAGTCGGGCGACTATCGCACGCTGGACGCGATGAAGCGGCTGGAACCGAGCATCGCCACGTGTCTGGTGAACGCGCGCCGCTTCAAGCCGGATTATCTGCCGCTGGCGCGGAAGCATCGGGCGGACTATCTGATGCTCGGCGTGGCGGACACCAACGCCGCGCAGGTGGCGGAACTGAAGTCCGCCGGATTCCGAGTCCTGTCGAACGTGATCAACGACGCGGCCGGTTGGCGCGCCGCGCTCGACCTGGGAATGCAGGGACTGATGACGGACGATCCGGACGAGTTGAAGCGGTTCCTCGCGAGGCGGTGAGCATGCGGCTACTCGGTATCGCCTTCCTGGCCGCGTCTCTCGGAGCCGCCGAAGACGCCAATCCGCGCTTCGAGTTCCTGCGGATGAACCTCGAGGTGTTTCCGGGCACGGACCGGATCTTCGAAGCCGACTGGACGCTGTTCTGGAAGTTGAAGGCGAACCTCGCCAACGTCCGCGCGGCGGAGAAGCTGCCCGATCGGGAGTTGGCGTTCCGCGTTTCCACCGATGCCCAGGGACGGCGGACGACTCCGCCGGCCCCGGGAACGCCGGCGGTGCTGTTCCTGGGCGATTCCTGCACGTTCGGAATTCCGGTCAACGACGACGAGGCCTTTCCGGCCCGCGTAGGCAAGATGCTCGGAATTCGCGCGATCAACGCGGGCGTGCCCGGATACACGGCGTTCCAGGGGCGATTGCTGCTCGATACGATCCAAGAGCGGCCCAAGGCGGTGGTGATCGCGTTCTGGCCCAACGGCCTGGGCGTGTGGGATCACCTGAGCGATCGCGAGCATTACGAACTGCTGGCCGCCCAACGCGCGAACGAGTTCAGCCGGTTGAAGCTGACGCGCATCATCCGGCGCGCGACTCCCGGCACGCGTCCGCGGCTGAGCGACGAGGAGTTCGCGGCGGAGCTGAACGCAACGATCGAGCGAGCGCGCCAAATCGGCGCCGTTCCGTTGTTGGCGATCTGGCCGTTCGTGGGACAGATGGATGGCGAGCCGGAGAACCCCCGGCAGACGATCCTCCGCAAAGTGGCCGCGAACAAAGGAGTCCCGGCCGTCGACCTGGCTCCCCGGTTTCGCGCGCAAGGCGGCAAGCGCCTGTTCGCCGACCGCATCCATGCGACGGCGGAAGGCTACCGGGTGGCGGCGGAAGCGATCGCGCGGGAACTGAAGCCGCTGTTCGCGCGCTAGGAGTGTCATGCGAGCCGCCCTTCTCGCCGTGGTCCCCGCGCTGATCCGCGCCGCGCCCTCGGGCTATGCGGAACCTCTCGCGTGCAGGCCCTGCCATCAGCAAGTCTACGACCGGTACGCCGCGACCCCGATGGGCCGCTCGTTCTACCTGCCGGGCGCCAATCCCGACATCGCGGACTGGAACGCCAAGTATCGCCACCAGGCTTCCGGCCAGCATTTCGAGATGTTCCGGCGCGACAACGATCGATTCGTGCTCCGCTACCGGATGGAACATGGCCGCCGCGTGGATCTGCTGGAACGCAAGGTGACGCATGTCATGGGCTCCGGCGAGCGGGCTCTCAGCTTTCTGCATCAGACCGCGGAAGGCCGGCTCTTCGAACTCCCGGTCTCCTGGTATTCGCAGGAGCGGGCGTGGGCGATGTCGCCGGGTTACGACCGCGAGAAGCACGCCGGCTTCACCCGCCAAGTGAACAACAAGTGCATGTTCTGCCACAACGGCTACCCGGACGTGCGCCCGGAAACATCCCGCCCCGGCTGGGACGCCGACGTGCTATTTCCGCTGAAACTGCCCATGGGGATCGACTGCCAACGCTGTCACGGACCCGGCTTGAAGCACGCCTCATCGGGCAAGCCGGCGGATGTGGTGAACCCGGCCAAGCTGAGTCCGGAGCGCTCGCTGGAGGTGTGCATGCAGTGTCACTACCAGACCACCACGTTCCCGCTGCCCGATTCGTTGCGGCGGTTCCAGCGCCCATTCTTCAGCTACACGCCGGGCGAGCCGCTGGGGAACTACATGGTCTACTTCGACCAGCCTCCCGGAGCGGGCTATGAGGAGAAGTTCGAGATCGTCGGCGCGGCGTATCGTTTCCGGCAGTCGCGCTGCTTCCGGGAGAGCGGTGGACGCATGACCTGCCTCACCTGTCACAGTCCGCACGGCCCTTCCCGCGGGACGGCGGCCGAGTGCTCCACCTGCCACCCTACCGTTACCGGGCATCCGGAGCGAGACACGAGGGACTGCGCGGCGTGTCACATGCCCAAGCGGCGGACCGAGGATGTGGTCCACGTGGCGATGACCGACCACAAGATCGTACGCCGGCCACCCCCGGGCGACCTAGTGGCCCAGCGGCGCGAGAAGACCGACGCCGAGCAGACCTATCAGGGCGCGGTGATCCAGGTGTATCCGGCGCCGGAACCAGCGGACGAGATCATGACCGCGATCGCCCAGGTGCGCGAGAAAGCGAATCTGGAGGCGGGAATCCGGCGGCTCGAGGCGGCGCTTCGGAAACAGCCTCCGCGATCGCTGGAAGCGCCGTTCGAGTTGGGACAGGCGCTGAAGGCCGTTGGACGTAACGAGGACGCGATCAAGGCCTACCGGAAGGCAATCGAAGCCGATCCCGGCTACCCGCAGCCCTGGAACAACATGGCGAACCTGCTGGCGGCGGCCGGGCAGCGCACCGAGGCGATCGAAGCCTACCGGCGAGCCATCGCTGCCGCGCCCTGGGATGCCGAGATTCGCGTCAATCTCGGACTGACGCTGCTGGACGACGACCGTGTGGAGGAAGCCAGGCAGGCGTTCGCCGGCGCGGTGGCCGCGAATCCATCGTCGGCGGAGGCGCAGGCGAATCTCGGCGCCATGCTGCTGCTGATGGGCCAAAAGGCGCAGGCCCAGGTTCATTTAGAGACCGCCCTGGCGCTCGATCCGAATCACGCCAAGGCTCGCGGCAACCTCGCGATCGCCAGCCGGAAATGAAACGGACGTGCCACTGGCAAAACACGGGAGCGCCAGGTATCGTATAATGCCCAATGTGCCAGTGGGCTCGATTGCCCCTGGTATTGCTTCACATACGGGAGATCCAAAATGAGTCGTTTCGGGGTCAAGAGTACCCTTCTGAGCGGACTCGCGCTGCTGACAGCGGCGCTGGTGCACGCTCAATCGCAAACACAATCCATCCAGGGCTTGGTCACGGACACCAGCGGAGCCGTGATTTCCGGCGCCAAGGTGACCTACACAAACGAAGGCACCGGCGTCTCGGCGACGGCGCAGTCGAACGAGTCCGGCAACTACGGCTTCCAACTGGTTCCGGTGGGCAACTACGAGGTCAAGGTCGAGATGCATGGCTTCAAGAGCGAGGTGGTCAAGAGCCTTCGCCTCGAAACGGCCGCCCAGGTCCGCCAGGACTTCAAGCTCACGGTCGGCAACGTTTCCGAATCGATCGAAGTGAGCGCCGCGGGCGTCACGCTGCAAACGGAAAACGCGGTCGTCGGAGGCGTGATCGAAAACAAGCGCATCATCGAACTGCCGTTGAACGGCCGCAACGTGGCCCAACTCGCGGTGCTGGTGCCAGGCGTTCAATTCGGCGATCGCACCGGACGCGGCGACGGACTCGGCGGCTTCCCGATCACCGGGCAGGGCTTCTCGGTCAGCGCCAACGGCCAGCGCGAAATCCACCAGGTGGTGTCGCTCGATGGCGTGGACGCCAAGGATCCTCGCATCCACATCACCAACTTCGTGCCCTCGATCGAAGCGATCGAAGAGTTCAAGATCGAAACCAACGCCTATTCGGCCTCGGTCGGATTCGGTGGCGGCGCCGTCGTCAACATCACCATGAAGAGCGGAACCAACGCGATCCACGGAACGCTGTTCGAGTTCGTCCGCAACGACAAGTTGGACGCGGAAGACTACTTCCTGAACTTCCAGTTGGCGCCCGGCGTCAACCGCCGCAAGAAGAACACCCTGCGCCGCAACCAGTTCGGCTTGGTGGTGAGCGGTCCACTGATCAAGAACAAGACATTTTGGGCGTTCAACTGGGAATCCCGCCGAGAACGCATCGGCGTGGTGCAGGAAGGCGCGTTCCCGCTGGATGAATTCCGCGAAGGCAACTTCGGCGCGCTATTGCGCGGCACGGTGAACCCGGGCACGGGACGTCTGTTCCGCCCCCCGATCGTGGTCTACGATCCCGTCAACGGCATGCCGTTCAGCAATAACGTGATTCCGCGGGCTCGTATGAACAACGGTATCGTCACGAACGTCCTGCCGAAGTTCCTTCCCCGGGCTCAGTTCCGCCCCGTCGATCCGCTGGACGTCAACTTTCGCGCGTCGATCGTCAACCCGATCAACACCAACACCTACTTCGGCCGTGTCGACCACTACTTCTCCGACACCAACCGCGTCTTCGGCCGCATCGCCCTGGACCGGTCGGGCGCGACGAGCAACAACCTGAATCCCGAGTTCCCCGCCATCAACGACAACAAGGTGGAGAACCTGGCGACCCAGTGGGTGCACACGTTCAACCCGAACATGATCAACGAGCTGCGTTTCGGGTTCAATCGCTCGTTCGGCGGCACGCGCCGTCCGCGCCAGAACACCACCTTCGACGTCGATTCGCTCGGCATCGGCGAGTTCCGGGTGTTCAACGACGGGAACCGCAAGTTCACCCAACTCGAGAACGGAATCCCCGGCCTCGGCTTCGGAATCGGCGACGGCGGCGAGTTCAACCAGTTGGACAGCTACCAGATGGGAAGCCACCTCTCCTGGACGAAAGGCAAACACAACCTGAAGTTCGGCGGCGAATACTACTACGTCAAGATCGAACGCGCCGCGGCCAACGTGCCCAACGGCCAGGCGAGCTTCAGTTCCCTGCAGACCGGATACGACTTCGCTTCGTTCCTGATGGGCTTGCCCAACCAGACGCGCACGGCGGAAGGATGGCCGTACACGTACCCGGTGGCGGGACGCCAAGGCTACTACGTCAACGACGACTGGAAGGTAAGCTCGAAGCTCACGGTCAACCTGGGTCTCCGGTTCGACTATAACGGCAACTCGCGCGACACGCAGGGCCTGCAGCGCGTTCTCGACTTCCCGGGCGGCACGCAGTTCTCCAACGGACGCGGCGCCGGCTACAAGACACCCGACGGCCGTACGATTCCGATCATGTTCCCGAATCAGGCCGACGCAACCGGCGCCGTGAAACTGTGGAAGCAGGACATTCGGTTCTTCATGCCGCGCCTGGGCATCGCCTACCGCCCGATGGACAAGTGGGTCATCCGGACCGGCGTGGGTTGGTTCGACAACATCAACCACATGAACACCTGGACGATTCTGAACCTGAACCCGCCCAAGTCCGGTGTGTTCGACTTCTTCAGCCAGACCGAAGCCGCGCCGAACGTTCCGGTCACCGGCGCCGACAACGCCGCCTACAACGTGGCGACCCGGCGCTTCGTCCCCGGAACGCCGGTCCTCTCGCTCGCCGATCCGTTCCTGCAGAACGCGGGCGCGGCGGCCACCCGCACCGGCGCCCAGAGCATCACGACGGTGCCGCCGGACACCAAGGACGGCGCGGTGTGGAAATGGAGCTTCGACCTCCAGCGCGAGCTTCCCCATCAACTCGCCGTGACGATCGGCTACGTCGGCAGCAAGGGCACCCACACCGGGAACAGCATCGGTAACTACAATTCGCCGGAACCGTCGAGCAACACCAATGTGAATGCTCGCCGTCCGTTCACACAGTTCTTCGATCCGGCCCTGCCGCGGTTCGGCGTCCAAACGCTGGGCGCGGTCCGCTACCTGGATAGCTACGGAGAGACGTTCCACCACGGCTTGCAAGTGAAGGTCGACAAGCGCTACGCGAAGGGCTTGGCGGCCGGCATCGCCTACACGTTCAGCAAGTCGCACGGCGACGGCGAGAACGGCGGACAGGAAGGCGCGTCGTTCCAGAACCCGCGCGATCGCGTGGGATCGCGCGGTCTCTATCGCTTCGATCAACGGCACAACTTCGTCGCCCACTATGTGTGGGAGCTCCCCGGACAGCACATGGCGGGTCCGCTGAAGTACATCATCGGCGGCTGGCAGAGCAACGGCATCGTCTCCCTGCGCACGGGTTTCCCGTTCAACGTGGGCCAGGGCGACGACCTCAACACCGGCAGCCCGATCCGTCCGGACCGCATCAAGGATGGCCGGCTCGACAACCCGACCCGCCAGTTGTGGTTCGACCCGACGGCCTTCACCCGCGTGACCTGCAACAACCCGAACCGGCCGGATCTCTGCCGCTACGGCACCAACGGCTACAACACGATGCGGGCGCCAGGACAGATGAACCTGGACTTCTCGCTGTACAAGAACTTCAAGGTGAAGGAGCGCTACTCGATCCAATACCGCTGGGAGTTGTTCAACTCGACCAACACGCCGTACTTCGGCGATCCCAACGGCATCGGGTTCGCGACGATCAACTCGGTGGTTCCGGACGGCGCCCGCATGGGTGAAGTCCGGGGCCTCCGCACGCCGATGCGCCGCATGCAGATGGGTCTGAAGTTCTTCTTCTAAGCTTCGGTTTTTCGGTACGGTACAAGGGGCAGGCTTCCACGCCTGCCCCTTTTCCTTTCCGTACGTGTCACTTTCAGAATGCCAAGCCAACTTTTGTGGATGCCATTTTCCCGAGGCTCAGCCGGAGACGGGACGCTCTCTGGCGGTGGGACTCTTTCTGGCAAGCGGCGCGGCTCGGTCTTGTGTCGCAAACTCGCGTGAAGTCGCACAGGGAACCGCGAACTGGCAACGGTGGCCGGCTGCGGCCTTGGCAGTTGCGTCTCTCTCAATGGCTACGAAGGGGGTACGATTCTGATCCGCAGGGCGCGGCCTGCCAGAACAGAGAACCGATCGAGAAGGGCCGGTCCGTGCTGATTCAAAACCGCGAGTGTGTTAACCGCGTTTTCGTCTGGGTCATCTTCTGGTGAGCGAATCAGCAACACTCCACAATGCGGTTCACGGTTGCGGAAAACCAATTCTCCAAAGTCCTTATCGGCGGTCAGGAGAAGGGCCTGTTCTCGCCGTGCGAAGGACAGCACTTCCTCATCCTCGATTCCCGGTGAGGTCTCGGCGATAAAGAGAACTGTGTGGCCAGCGTCGCGAAGCGCGGATACTGTTGGACCCTCGACACTTTCGTCCGCCACCAGCCTCACGATGCTACGCGTTCCAATGGATAGACAACCGACGCCTGCAGTGCCTCCGCCGCGAACGCCAAGGCTGCGCGGATGCCTTCCCGCGTGATATGGGGATGAGCGCGGAGAATTTGATCTTCGGTTTGCCCAGCCGCGAACTTCTCCAGGATGAGTTCAACGGTGATCCGCGTCCCGCAAATGACCGGTTTACCCATCATGACCTTGGGATTTGAGACGATCAGCCCGGAATCTCGCATAGCACGCTCCTTCCCTGAGTTTAGCTTAACGATAGACTGGTTTGGGCGATGCGGCACGGCCAGCCCCGGTACGAAGCCGACGACGGTTCCAGTCTCCGCTACGCTGCGCCGTTGATCGGGTTCTATATGCGGCGTAACCGAGCAAGAACCTTGGAATCAGTGGTTTGTAGCCTGTTTGATCCGTCGTACTCAGGATCGCGGGGCGCAGCCCTCGAGGAGGCTCAAGCGCTCTTCAGTCGCTGCTCGGCGTCCATCACGTTGGCGAGAATCGCATTGATCCGGCTCAAATGACCCGGCCCCTTCGATTTCAGCCACGTGAGGACATCGTTCTGGACGCGAAACGAAATCAGCGTCGTTTTCGATCGCAGCCGGTACGGCACCATTTGCGCGAGTTGCTCGTCGGTCAACGGAGGTATGTCGGACACGTCTATCGCGGAGTCCGGCTTCTTGGCCAGTCGCGCAAGCCGCTCGCGCTGTGCCTTGGTAATCGGTTTACTGAAAATACGCTCGGCGCTCACTCTTACGAGCTTTTCTGGCTGAGATAACGCGGACGATTTCTTCGCCATCACTTGCCTCCCTGTAAACATGAATGACCAACAGAATCGGCTCCAACCCGGCGGCCAGCCCAAGAGCGTGCCAACGCCGTTCGCCCGTCTCGTCTATTCGAACACGAGTGCCGCCAATGCGAAATCGATTCCGTGCTTGGCGAGGTTGGCTCGATTCTTGTCCGGGTCCCACTCGAATTGCATCGGTCGATACAAGTGTATATACGACAACCGCGGAAGGCAAGTCGCGGCGCGAACGCAACAGCGCCGTTGCCGCCAATGCGAGTTGTGCGTGCGTAGGCGCCATCTGGTGGAGCGCGCCAGCCATGGAGCGAGCACGGCGTCTATCAGGAGTCTGAGCGAGAGCTCATTTTCCGGATAGCGCGTGACGCGGAATCTACCGGCTCACACAACACAGTTGGTCGCCGAGCGGCATCTCGGAGTGCCGCGGCCGTGCTACTGAAAACTGTCGCGTAGCAGTCGGATTCGGACATTGCGAAACCGAACTTCGGTGGTGTGATGCTGCAACACGATCGAACTGGCGAAGGGGAGATCCGTTGCTGTACGGGCCGTCACCAACCCGTTTAGCCAATGTTCCACGCGGTCCGCCGTGACAACAATCCGGGACTCATTCCACTGGCCTAGCGGCTTCGCGGAGGAACGCTCCACCGCCGTAACTGAATACAGCGCGCCGCTTCTCTGCTTTGGATCAATCCGCGCACCTGGATCGCCCTGGTCATCGGCGATCTGGTATTCAAAACCGAGCGCCTCCCTCGAGTCGTTCAGAATGCGGTCGAACCCAAGCAGGCGATACTTCACTCCGGAATTGGCCTTTGGCCCCGCGCTCCACTCAAAACGCAAATCAAAGAACAAGTATTGCCGGGCAGTTATAAGGCTAGAACGAGGACCATCGGCGACCGAAACGAGGCAGCCATCTTCGACTCGCCAGGATCGCCGGAGTTCTTGCCCCACGAATGTCCCAAACCAGCCATCCAGCGTCCGCCCGTCAAACAGAGGCTCCCAGCCATCGGCGCCGCCCACGCCATCTGTATTGTGCGGCGGCACGAGAGTTGAGACCGCTTGCGGCGCCGGCAAAAACGACTCGTGGATGTAGCTTACTTTCCAAGCGCCCTCACGGATCACGGTGTAATGAAACGTGCCGGTATCAAACGGCGGCTTGGCATCGAAGTCTTTCCAGACGCCAATCGCGACTCCGGTGTTCGGGCCAAGCATTTCGACCCGGCGGATGATGTTGGACCGATGCTTCCACGAAGGAAGCTGTTCACGCAGATCGAACCCAACCGTACCGCCCGGGCTGACTCGCCGCCTGCCTGAGGTGGAAACAGTCTCCGCAAGGGCGTTATCTCCTCGACGCACAGCGTCCATGTACCGTTCGACAGTGCCCCGGATCTCGTCTTCAGGCCTGGACTCTCTTTGCTGTGCCGACCCGTTAAAGGAAAACGCAAATGAGAAGAGGAGCAAGCAGCGGACCGACATGAACATCAGTGTATTGTGTACGGGTACCGCAAATCCACAGATCATCGTTTGCTGCGCTGGCCTTCAATCAGGAACCTTCGGGCCAGGTTCGGGGCGATTCCCGCTGTCTCGGTCCCGAGCGAAGGCGACCGCGAACTAGACCTCGGCGGGCGGGCGTACCGGTTTCGACGATGCGGTACAACCGCCTCCGGTACGAAGCCGGCGGCGGTTCCAGTCTCCGCTACGCTGCGCCGTTTACGACGAGTTTGAGACACCGCGCTTGCTACAGTCCAAGTGCAAGGAAGGGGTTAGTTATGCGAGATCGAGTCGTTGTCGTGGACCCTGAAGTGTTGAATGGAACGCCATGCTTTCGAGGAACGCGCATGCCCTTCAAAAACCTCATCGACTACCTCGAAGGCGGTCACTCGCTCGGTGAGTTCCTGCGCCAGTTCCCCACCGTCTCGCGGGAGCACGCAATCCAGGCTCTCGAAGAGGCGAAGGAGTCACTGTTGGCAAGGATTGCATGAAGGTTCTGTTGGACGAGTGCTTGCCGATTGATTTTCGCCATCACTTGCCAGGACACGAAGTACACACGGCCGAGTGGGCGGGCTTCAAGGGGCCTGAAGAACGGACAACTCCTCGATCGTGTGGATCATGCTGGGTATCAGGCCCTGATTACGGTGCCGGTGATTTCGAAATCCGGTAACGCAAGGCTCGCATTCTTCCACTCGAGGCTGTCGCCGCCGCTGGCAAACGCGTCAGCCTCCATCATGGCTTGGAGGCCCTCCGCGGCGCCGCCCATCTGTTTCCAGAGGTCTCGCGCCCGTTCGCCCGCGTTCACCCGATGGGGACCGGGCCGGAGTGGCGTCCGCTGCAGTGCCCCGGCGCGCAGGTAAAGCACCACGGCGTCCGCCGTGCGCTTCTCGGTCCGCCCCCGTACCAGTTCAATCGCAGGGCGCCGGGAACGTACGCCGAATAATTAATGTTGACGGAACTACGCCAAATAGTTCTGAAAGTGACACTACGGCAACGGAGTCCGGAAAAGGCCACTCCACGAACGGTCCAGCGCGACCCAGTTCGGCGCGTGAAACCGGTCGCTGGGGAACTCGGGGACGTACAACAGGCCGTGTCCTCGCGAGCACATCGTCTCGACTCCGTTCCAACCGAGGAACGCGTACGGCTCGCGTTCCATCGACACCGGCTTGGT
>SYLY01000117.1 GCA_005808475.1 Acidobacteriota bacterium | reverse complement strand
TCACCGCTCCCGCGCGGCCGGCCGGCGTCTCCACCACCGGTAACGTCGATCCGTCGCCGAAGCCCCACACCAGCCGCTCCACCGCCGTCGGCATCAGCTTGCGATGCTTGGCCAGCAGCGCGCCGTCCGCGCCGAAGAACAGCACCGTGCAGTAGAGCGTGCCACCGTCCCGCTCCACGACCCCGATCGCCACGTGGATCCCGTGGCGTGCGCAGGCTTCGCCCAGGGCAGCCGTCGCCGGACCGGGAACGTCGATCGCGCTTTCCCAATAACGGCGGAACTCGGCGCGGCCCTCGGGGGTGCGGACGCCCACCCGCGCGCCGAAATCGAGCCCCTTTGGATAGCCGGACAGGAACGCCTCCGGGAAGAGCGCGAATCGCGCGCCGGCGTCGGCGGCCTCGCCGGTCAGCCGCACCGCTTTCTCGAGACACGGACCCGGCTGAAAGGGGATCGAACCGGCCTGAATCACTGCTACCTTGACGCCCATCGCCCCTCGATCATATCGCGCGAAATGATAGGATCGGAGCATGGCGACCGCCACCGGCGTGATGACAATAGCGGACTTCGAGAGTCTTCCGGACGACGCTGCCCGGAACAAGGAACTGGTCAACGGAGAACTTGTCGAAGTGCCCGGAAACTACCCAGAACACGCTTTCCTGAGAGACGACCTTCTGGTGGCGATGACGCCCCCCGTGCGTCGCTCGGGAGGCCGTATCACAACGGAACTCCTGTTCGATTTCGACGGTGAAAGCAGAGCCCCGGATCTTGCCTACATCGGCCCCGGCAAGCTGCCGGCCGTGGAGACGCGCCGCATCCAGCAGTTCGTGCCCGACCTCGCCGTCGAGATCGCGGGCGAGTACGACGGCTTCCAGGATCTGTTCGCCAAGGCGCGGCATTACCTCCGCTGTGGAACCCTCGAAGTTTGGCTGATATCCATCCGTTCCCGCGAACTGATCCGCCTCACCGCGGCTGGCGGCGAGATCCTCGAGGACTCCGCCGAAGTGCGCACGGCGCTGCTGCCGGAGTTCTCGTTCCGGCTCGGCGAACTGATCGACGCCGGCGCAACACCCCGCCCGTAGCGCCGTCCGCCGGCTGGCGGCGCCGGACCCGATTGTGTCCCGGGGCCGGGCGTGATAACGTACCAGACCATGGCCACCACGCTCGCACCGCCAGAATCCCGCGTCCACCCAGCCGCCTCCGGCGCCGGCGCCGCAACTCCGCGGCGATACGTCGCGCTGGACGCCTTCCGCGGGTTCATCATGATCTGCCTCGTCGCCTCCGGCTTCGGATTCGCCAAGCTGATCGACCATTCGTTCTGGGGCGTCATCGCGCGTCAATTCGACCACGTGAAATGGGAAGGCGCCGTGTTCTGGGATCTCATCCAGCCGTCGTTCATGTTCATGGTCGGCGTCGCGATGCCATTCTCCATGGCGCGCCGCGCGGCCGAGGGCGCCAGCTTCGCCGGCAACCTGATGCACGTGCTGAAACGCTGCCTGATCCTCGTGTTCCTCAGCAATCTGTTCACGGTGGTGCAGCGCGGCGCGTGGGAGTTCGGCCTGATCAACGTGCTGAGCCAGATCGCGTTCACCTATCTCCTATGCTTCCTCATCATGCAGCTTCCGTTCAAGGGCCAGATCGCGGCGTGCGCGGGACTGCTGGCGCTGCACTGGGGCTTGTTCGTCCTGTTCCCCGGACCGGAAGGGCCGTTCTCCAAGGAAGGCAACGTGGGTCAGGCGATCGACAAGTGGCTGCTCGGCCGCAACTACACCGGGCTCTACGTCACCATAAACTTCATGAGCAGCACCGCCACGACGCTGTTCGGCGTGTGGACCGCCTACCTGCTGCGGAGCGGCCGGTCGCACCGCGACGTGATGAAGGTGCTGGCGATGGCGGCGGTGGCCTCGCTCGCCCTCGGCTTGGCGCTCTCCCCCGTGATTCCGGTGGTGAAGCGGATCTGGACCGTGTCGTTCACCTTCTACTCCACCGGCCTGGTGCTGATCATGCTGATGGGCTTCTACTGGCTGGTCGAAATGCGTGGCGCGCGGCGCGGAATCTTCCCGTTGCTGGTGGTGGGATCCAACTCGATCTTCGCCTATTGCGTGTCGCAGATGATGGGCGGCAACATCCGCCGCACGGTGGGCGTGTTCACCGGGCAGTTCGAATGGGTGGGGACGCTCGCGCCCGTCGCGCTCGCCTGCGCGTCGCTGGGTGTGATCTGGTACCTCTGCTACTGGTTGCACCAGCGCAAGGTGTTCATCAAGGTTTGACGGCTCGTTCGAGGAACAGCCTCTCCAGCCCGCCACGGCCCTCCCGGCGCGCCCATTCGAGCGGCGTGGCGCCGGTGGCGCCGTCGCGCGCGTCGAGCTCCGCGCCCGCGTCGAGCGCGGCCTCGGCGAACGCGACCCGCTCCTCTTCGCGCACGTGATCGCCCATCGAGACGATCTCGTGCAGAATCGTCGTGCCGCGCGGGTAGCGCATCCGCGGCGGACCGCTCCTGGCGAGAATCAGCCGGAAGCACTCCAGGTACGAGCCCCGGTCCCATTCCAGATGACACCACGGCCCGATCCAGTGATTCCAGAATCCGAGAGGCGCGCGCAGCAAGCCGCTCCAGCGCGGATCGCCGTCCGGAATCGACACGTGAGCCATGCCCAACCGCAGTATGCCCGGATCGCCGCCTCGCGCGGCCGCGCCCACCAGTTGTCCGGCGACCGGCCCCGAAGAGAAACCATCGTCCGGCAGCGGCGTGTCACCGTGTTCGGCCAACAGCCTCTCCGCCAGATCCATGCGCCGGTACAGACCCGCCATGGACGCGTTGGGCTTGCCCCCATGGCGGATCAGTAGCTCGATCATGCGCTCGTCGCGCTGTCCGTACGCTTCCGAAAGCGGCGTGCCGCTGGCGTAGACCTGTCCGTTCGGATCCGCTCCGCTATCGAGCAGGATCTCCGCCATCCGGTGCTTCCGGCATCGCGACGCCTGGTAGACCGGCACGCCCCAGGTGTACACGATGCCGCCGTCTTCGGCCACGGGAACGCGGGCGTCGGGATCCAGTCCGAAGCCGAGCAGCAGTTCCAACGCGTCCTGGCGGTCGTGATCCACGGCCAGGCGGAGCAGCCATCCGCGGTCGTCGCGCGGTTCGATCACCAGCCCGAGATCGTGGAACTGGCGGAGCTTGTCGAGGCTCGCCTCCCGTACGGCGTCGCGAATCTCGTCGTCAGAGGGCATCCGCCTCGGGACTCATCGAGTCGAAGGCCTTCTTCGGAATCGTCAGCTTGAAGTTGACGAGGTTGCCTTCGGCCTTGATGTCGAGCGTGTCTAGAAATCCGAGCGGTCCGCTGGTGGCGCCCTTGGTCATCGCGCCGAGCGCCGACAACAGCCGCATCACCTTGACCATCGACTGCGCATCGCGTTCGGTGCGAGCCGCCGTCTCCACGCCAACCTCCACCGAATCGGTGAAGCGCAGCCCTCCATAGGTGCGGTCGAGGCTCTTGAGGATCGCGCCGCTCAGGACGCCGCCCGTGGCGCGCTCGCCGATGCTGCCGGTGAAGTCGTTGGTGGGGCCGGCCGAGGCGAACCAGAGATCGTGGCTCGCCATCCAGCGCCCGGCTTTCGCCAGCAGCGGCGCGTCCGATTTCCGGGCCATCTTCCGGCGGCCGATGACGGTGCGCAGCAGCGCTTCGTTGCCCAGCAGCATCGTGCTCTCGTCGGGAAACGCGAGAGCGTTGCCGTCGCCGCTAGTCATCACTTCCACGCCTTCGTACGCCGATTTCTTCGCGCCGCCGGTGATCAGGCCCGCGGCCAATCCCTGCAGGAGTTGCTTGGACTGGAACTTCCCGTCGACGAGCACCAGCGAGTTCCTTCCCTCGACGCCGGTCGCAACCACCACCTGCTTCAGATCCTTCGCGGGATCGAACCCGAGACTGAACAGGATTTTCAGCCGGGGATCGGCTGCCTGCATCCGCGACAGGATCCGCCGCCCGAAAGGAGATCCGAGCATACGGCCGGCATCGAAGCCGACCACCGATCCGGAGTCCTCCGGGATCAACGACGTCAGAGGAAAATCGGCGGACATGGCCCCGCCGGCGGCGGTCAACAGGAAGAAGAAGGTCTTGAACATAGGCGCCGGAGTGATTGTACCGCGATACGAATGCCGGTTCATTTTCGCGTCATGGGAGAGATCCAAGGCCAATGGCGGGTCCGTATCGGCAAGTGGTCACGGGGATCCAAGGAGGAACAATGTTGCGAAAGACAATTGCGATGGCCATCATGGCCGCCGCCGGCTACGTCGCCATGCGCCCGGCGCCGGTGGTGCGCGCCGATTCGGAGGACGCGCCTAACACCGGCATGGCCGATCCGGCGACGTTCGCCCATCTCTACGGGAAGTGGAGTGCCGCCCAGAAGCCCGGCGCGAGCGCGCTCGATCTCTACCTGCTGCCAGTGGGCGGTCTGTCCACCGAATCGGTCAACGCGAGCGGACGCGTCGCGATCGATCTAGCCGGCGGTTCGTTCGAAGCGGTGGTGGTGGGATTGCCCGCCGGCGACTGGGAGGTCTGGCTGGCCGACAACCAAGGCACGGGCAGCGCGCTTCCCGATGCCGGCGACCGAACGGTGAAGCTCGGACAACTCGAAGCCGTTCCAGACGCATACGCCCTCGGGGGCAAACTGCCGGCGGGCATGCCGCCGGACTTCGAGGCCGACCGCGCCGTGGTGGTCCGCGCCGGCCGCAACCCCGCCGACGGCTTCGTCATGATGGGCGGATCGAACGTATACGAACGCATCGCGCGCGGTTACGTTCGCAACGCGCGTACGGAAGCCGAGATCGCCGCGCTGATCGCCAAGGGCCGGTCCCTGTTTTCGAAGGAACGCTTCAACGGCAATGGCCGCTCGTGCGGAACCTGCCATTCGGAAGCGAACAACTTCACACTCGACGCGGCCTTCATCGCGACGCTGCCCGCCAACGATCCGCTGTTCGTCCATGAGCGCACGCCGGAACTGGCGCGCAACTTCGAGGACGCGAGCCGGCTGCGAACGCTGGGGCTGATCGTAGCCAACGCCGACGGCTTCGACAACCTCGCGGCCAAGTTCACGTTGCGTCCGCCGCGCTCGCTCCAGTCGGTGGGAACTCAGATCGCCGCGCCGGATCCGTTCTTTGGCGCCGACTTCACTTCCGCGCCGGCGGGCCTGTTCAATCCTGAGCGGCTCGGCTGGAGCAACGACGCGCTGCCGCTGCGCGACTTCGCCATCGGCGCGATCGTCCAGCACATGCCGAAGACGCTCGCACGCCGGCCCGGTTCCGATTTCCGGCTGCCTACCGACGACGAACTCGACGCGATGGCCATGTACCAGCTCTCGGTCGGCCGCCAGGAGGACTTCGACCTGAAGAGGCTCAAACTGAAGATGACCCAGGCCGTCCGTGGACAGGAACTGTACCTCGATACCGGCGAGATCGGCGAGACCGGCCACAAGAACTGCAACGCCTGCCACTTCAACGGCGGCGGAACCGGCGCCTTCGCGTTCAACCCCGGCGTGCCCGGATTCTCGCCCAAGCTCGACGCGCTTCCCCGCGGATACAACGTCACCAATGGGACCAACGTCAACGGACTGCCGCGCGCCGCCGAACTCCGGCTGCCGCGCGACGGCGGATTCGGCTCGCTGCCACTTCCCTTCGGCGGATTCGGCAACTTCGGCGACATTCCCGGCGTCGGCGTCATTCCGCTCGAGGAGTTCAAGTCGATGTCGGTGGTCGAGTCCGCCGACACCGCGCCGTTCATGCACAATCACACCGTGGCGACGCTCGAGGATGCGGTGGCGTTCTACGGCACGCCCGCCTATTCGGCCGACATCAGCATCGGCAGCCCCACGCTGGGTCCGATCCCGGTGAAGATCTCCGGCAAGGCGGACGATCCCGAAGTGCAGGCGATCTCCACTTTCCTGCGGGTCCTGAACGTGCTCGAGAATATCCGCTCGGCGGTCTCCGCGGGCGAGCGGGCGCGCAAGGCGCTGGAACTGGCCGACGGCAAGGAACTCGCTGGACTGGCTCGCGAGGAAGTGGTGGACGCGATTCAGGTGCTGTCGGAGGGATCGCTCGCCAGGAGCCAGGATCTGGCGGTGCTCGTCTGCCGGAGCCGGTTGACCGCCGCTCGCCTAGGCATGGAGGCCGCGCGGGACGCCGCCAACCGGCAGGCTCTCGAACAGGCCTTGCAATCGGCGCTGGGCGCGCTTCGGGGATCGCGGGAACTGCTCGCCGATCCCGCCACGCTGCCGGCGTCGTTCCGCAAGTAGGATTCATCAATCGGTGGGTGGCCGAGCGGGCTCTTCGTGGGGGAGAGCCCGCTCGTTGAGCGTATCCAAGTCCACCCACTTGACGAGCAGTTCCCCGGCCGCGATCTTGGCCCGGATCGAAGGCAGCGCCTGGAACTCGCGGAATCGCGCCAACCGTTCGTCCACCGCCTTGGCCAGCGCCGGGTAGCGCTTGCGGGAAACCGGATCGGCGGCCACCTTCTCCGCCGCGCAGTCGGTGTGGGTGGTGAAAACGACCACCTTTGCGCCATTTGCCACGGCGAGTTCGAGCATCTCCTCGTCCTTGGGCGCCAAGGCGGAACCGGCCAGGCGGAGAACATAGTAGTAGCGGCGCGTGTCGCCCGCGATCTCGTTGGTATCCAGCCGGGCGCCCATTCACACCACCATCGCCATTACGGGATGCCGGCTGGTGCGCGGCCATTGGGTCCGTACGGCCGCCGCGGCGCGATTCTGCGTCAGGAACTCCGCCCAAACGCCGGCAGGCGCCAGTTCGTGATGTTCCAAGTCGTAGCCGGCCAGAGGGTCCTGCAGCCGGTAGCCGGCGCGATGACGACGAAGAGGACCAGCCGTTTCATAGTGCTTGTTTCGGACTCTGCAATCCGATTTCCAAACGGCTCCCGCTACTTCCTCAGACGGGCCACTCTCCCGGATCGGTAACCGGCAACTCGATCCAGCCTTCCTGGGGCAACGAATCCAGCGGCAACGCACCGTCCCAGAGCGAGAATTTGAGTTTCACGGATTCCTCGGTCCGCGCCCCGAACGCCTCCAGCGGGGCCGCGATTTCCACCACGCGCCCATACGCCGCTCGCAACGGCGCGGGCGCATCGGCGCGGCCGGATGCCAGTTCGATATCCCAGCGCCCGCCCGGATAGGTGAGGCACAACCGGAGCCGCGGCGGCGGTTGATCCAGGTCGAAGCGAAGGTAGAGATGATGGTGGTCGCTGCCATAGAGCAGTTCGCGCACCACGAACCGCTGCCCGTGCATCGCGCCGGACCGTGCGTCCACACGATACCGGCCCGCGCCCATCCACTCGAAATACGACGTCACCTCGCCATCGATCGACGGCTTCACCGGAGCGGAGGGATGCTGGTGATGACCGGTGAACTCGGTCCGTATGATGGGACGCGACAATTCCTCCGGCGCGGGCAAGCCTAGCGCGCGATACACGTTCGACAGGTGCGACCGGTATAGGTGATCGAATTCGGCGCGGTTCTCCGAGTAGTGCTCGGGCCCATACCACCAGCACCAGTCGCTGCCCTCGGCGATCATCAACTCCTCGAACGCCAGCGCGCGGTTCTCCTCGGAAACGCGGCCCGCCGCGACCGTGGCCTCATAGGATTCACGGGCTCGCAGCAGCATGTCCCAGGCGCGATTGTCCTCCTCGGCCCCGATCCACACGTCGAAGTTGGCGTTGATCCACGATCCGGGAAAGATGTGGCCGAGTGGCTCGGAGGGGACCCGTTCGAGCGCCTCGGTCACCGTCACCGCCTCCATGCGCGGATCGGCGGAGATGGCGGCATACAACTGCCGAAGGAAGGGCCGCCCATTGCGATCGTAGTATTCCCACGCGTTCTCGCCGTCGAGAATCACCGGCGCCAACGCGTCGCGGCCGCTGGCCAGGATGGGTTCGCAGCGTTCGCGCACGAATCCCAGGAAATGCGCCACCGCCGCGTCGGCGGGCATCTTCGAATAGGAGAACCCGACCAGATCGCTCAACTCGTGGTCGCGGAAAATCGTGTGGATCGAGTGGCCTTCCTGCTCCCACCGGTATGGCTGATAGGTGATGCGCGAATTCGCCTCTTGGCCCAAGGTGCGAGCCAGCACGCCGTTGTCGGTGGCGGCCCACCGGAATCCACACTCGGAAGCGATCCGGAACACGGCGTCCGAGACCGAGCCCTCCGATGGCCACAATCCGGCGGGCGCCACGCCGAACCGCCGCTCCATGAAATCGCGAGCCTGCATCAACTGATGGCGGGCGTCCTCCGGATACTGGAACTGGCGCGGCAGCGGAACATAAGGATGCGCGATCGAAGCGACGTTGGAGTCGCACAACAGCGGCAGGATCGGATGGTAGAAAGGCGTCGTCGAAACCTCGATCTGCCCGCGCTGGGCGAAATCGCGATAGGCGGGCATCACCGCGTTGACGATCTCCAACTGCTTCCGGCCCATCGCCTCCTGATCGGCGCGCGAATAGCCGCGCTGCTTGGCCACCAACTCACGCACGCCAGGATCGTGATCGAGGAACTCCTCGTCGAACCAGGCCACCTGCGAGAGCACCTGGAGATCGCGTAGCGCGGCCGCGCCGAAATACCCGCGCGCGCGCCGGGGATTCCGCCCCGCCGCGCACCACGCGTCGTAGAGTTCGCCGTAGCGCGGGTAGCGGCGGATCAGGTTCGCCGGGTGGGCCTGGAAGAAATACCGCAGCAGGAACGACTGGTCGGATTCGCTCAAGTCCTCGGCGGGCGCAAGCGCCACCCGCAGGAACGGATCGGCCGCCTTGCCCTCCGCGTATTCCTCGATCTGCGCGATCATCGAGGGCACCAGGTTGAACGTCTGCCGGACCTGTGGGAAGTCCTGAAGCACTTTCACCATGCCGTAGTAATCCTTCAACGCGTGCATACGCGTCCAAGGCAGATGGTACTCGCCCGTCACCAGATCCTTGTAAAAAGGCTGGTGCATGTGCCAAACGAACGTCAGATAGATACGTGGCATCGAGGTCTATCGTCCGAAAATGCTCCGGACCGGCGCGGGCGGGTCCGTTCCCTTCAGGGCCGCCCAGAGGATCTCGTTCAACTCATCGTCGTCGATGCGGTCGGCCTCGGAGAAATCCATCTCCTTCGACCGCCGGGCGCCCGCGGCGGCGGCGAGATTCCGTTCGGTCAGCGAAATACGCGGTCTCTCGGCGGCCCACGGCGATGCGTCGGCTTTCTCCGAGAACGCGTTCCACATCGGCGCCGCCGCCGCGTCGAACGTCGTCATCGGCTTCATTCCGAGGATCAACTCCATGGTGCGCAGCATCGACGTGGTGTTGTAGAACGTCGAGTCGATGATGGCGCGGCGCGTGTACGGCGAGATCACGTACGCGGGCGAGCGGTGCGAATCCACGTGGTCGGGCCCGTTCTGCGCGTCGTCCTCGAGAACGAAGATCGCCATCTTGGGCCAGAATTTCGACCGCGAGCAGGCTTCCACCATCATGCCTAGCGCATAGTCGTTATCCGCCATCGCCGACAGCGGCGAGATCTTGCCGGCGGCCGTGCCCGACGTATGATCGTTGCCCAGGCGCACCACGGAGAATCGCGGGAACTCGCCTTTGCGCTCGAACTCGGCCAGATCCTCGGCGAAGATCTTGGCGCGGTCCACATCCGGATACTCCAGGTCGAAGGCGCGGAACTTCATGTTGGTGTGGGGCGCGAGCGCGGAATCGCGAACGCTCTCCACCTGGCGCTCGCCCGTGGGCGCGGCCTTCGAGATGTTGTTGCCGAAGTATCCGTAGTTGCGAAGCGTCAGGCCGGCCTGCGCCACCTGCGTCCAGATGTAGCCCGCCGGCGGCGTGGCGGCCGGATCGCCGCCTTCGTAGTCGTAGTGCTTGCGGCGGCCGCCGTAGCTGTTCGGCCACATCTTCTGCACGTAGTCCGGCGCGATGGCGGCCGTGGTCCAGTTGTGTCCGTCGGCGCTCACGTCGGCGGAGACGTAGAAGTTGTCGAACAGGACGAAGTCGCGCGCCAGCTTGTGGTGATTGGGCGATACCTTCTCCGGGAACAGGCAGAGCGAGGGGTCGGCGTTGCCCTTGCCCAGGTCGCCGAGCACTTGATCGTAGGTCCGGTTCTCTTTCACCACGTAGATGACGTGCTGGATGGGCGACGGCTGGCCAGGGAATCCGGGTACGGGGTTGCCTTGCGGGGCGCGCGCGGTGTCGAGAACCTCGTCTCGATAGGGGGTATTGGCCAGCGTGGCGCGCGTGTGCCCGAGCATCGCCGGCTCGTCGAACGGCGGCTCGATCACCGACGCCGTGCCCACTTGCAACCGCCCGACATATTGAATCGCGCGAATGCCCTGATGCAGGGGCGATGGCCGTTGCGTGGGGTTGGGTCCGTTCTCTCCGTTCGGGAAGCTGCGAAGTCCACGCCCGTTGAGAACCATCAGCGAGCCGCCGGGAAGCGCGCGGGCGTGCGTCGGATACCATGCCGTGGGCAGGAACCCGGTCACGCGCGATTTCGCCGCCGACACGTCCACCACCGCCACCGAATTCACGTCGGAACAGACGACGAACAGCTTGCTCAGATCGGCGCTGAGTTCCAGCGCGGAGGGCGTCATGCCCAACGGCTGCCGCGGCGTGAACGACACGTTGATCGCCTCGAGCATCCGCGTTTCGCGATCCTTGCCGACGCCGATCGAGTATACGCGGTTGGTGTTGGACGCGGCGACGAACAGCCTCGCCTTGAACCCGAGGTCCTCGCCCTCTTCGTTCTTCGTTTCCTTGTCGCGCCAGATCATGTCGGTGGCATGCGGCCCGACGCGCGTCACGTTGACCCGGCGGCCCGAATCGGCCTCGTGCTGGTACACCGCGCCATCGGCCCAACTGCTGACGAAGTACGACTTGCCGTCCGGGTGAAACAGGATGCGGTAGGGACGGCGGCCCGTCTTGTACTTTTCGATCAGCCGGCCCGACTGCGGATTGAACACCAGCACCTCGTCGCGGAACAGGGCGTTCACATAGAGGAGGCGCTCATCCGGCGAGATCGCCAGATCGCCTAGAAAATCGGTGTGCTTGGGTGCGCCCTCCGCCAGAGCGTTGAACGTCCGCTGCGCCGTCAGCTTGCCTTCCGGCGAGAACGCGAACTCATACACCACGGCCTTGGACCCGCCGCTCACGTACAGCATTCGGCCGTTCCGCGTGAGCTGCATCCCGAGCCACGCGTCCGCCACCGGATACTTGCCCACCACGGTCTGCTTCGCCAGATCGACTACGTGCAGCGACGGCGGATTGTAGCCGGCGTTCATGACGATCGCGAACTTGCCGTCCGGCGAGAGCACCGATTTCATGGGAAACGTGTCGAGCGGAATTTGTTTTCCCACTGGCTTGATGGTCCAGCCGGTGTTGACCAGATAGCCGCCGCCGGGCAGCGCGCCAGTGGTGCGACGGAGCAGGCCCGTCTGCGAGATCAGGACGGCGGCGGCGGCCAGCAACACCGCGGCGGCGAGAACGCGTTTCATTCGGAGTACCTCTGCGCGATGGGGAATCGTCGTCCGATTCCGAAGGCCTTGGTGGTCACCTTGAGGCCCGGAGCGGCCTGTTGGCGCTTGTATTCGTTGCGGTCGACCTTGCGCGCCACGTCGCGCACCCGGTCGAGCGGAAGATGCAGTTCGGAGGCGATCTCCGCCGGGGGACGCAGTTCCTCGATGTAGAGACGCAGGATCGCGTCGAGCACGTCATACTCCGGCAGCGAGTCGGAGTCCTTTTGATTCGGCCGGAGTTCCGCGGAAGGCGGCTTCACGAACACGTTCTCCGGAATCGCCCCGCCGTGACGCAGACCGCCGATGCGCGACAGCTTGTACACCAGCGTCTTCGGGACGTCGCTGATCACGGCGAGTCCACCGCACATGTCGCCGTAAAGGGTGCAGTAGCCCACCGCCAGTTCGCTCTTGTTCCCGGTGGTGAGCACCAGCGCGTTCCACTTGTTGGACAGCGCCATCAGCGTGACGCCGCGCAGCCGCGCCTGAATGTTCTCCTCGGTGACGTCGCGACGGTTGTCCTGTCCGAACACCGGATCCAGCCCGGCGAGCATCGTGTCGTAACCCGCCGTGATGGGGATGATCTCGAAACGAATCCTTAACTTCTCCGCCATCGCCCGCGCGTCGGCCACCGAGTGATCGCTCGAGAACGGCCCCGGCATGGCGACGCCCGTCACGTTCTCGCGCCCCACCGCGTCCACCGCGATCACGGCGACCAGGGACGAATCGATGCCGCCGGA
Source organism: Acidobacteriota bacterium (assembly GCA_005808475.1). GTDB lineage: Bacteria > Acidobacteriota > Terriglobia > Bryobacterales > Bryobacteraceae > SYLY01. The sequence continues at coordinate 13,368 of SYLY01000117.1, read as the reverse complement.
AAGTCCGATCAGCACGCGCTTGAAGCCACACTTGTTGAGGTAGTCTCGCGTGCCGAGCACCAGCGCGCGATAGACGGCTTCGTCTTCGTCCGCGGCGCTGGCGTGGCGGTCGCCGGAACCGCTCGCGAGGTCCACCAGGACCAGATCCTCCTCGAACGACGCGGCCTCGGCCAGCGTTTCGCCGGCGGCGTTCAACGCGAAACTCGATCCGTCGAACACCAACTGATCGTTGCCGCCCACCTGATTGACGTAGAGAACCGGAACGCCGTGGCGGCGGGCAAGCGCCTGGAACATGCAAACCCGCTGCTCGCGTTTGCCCATGTGATACGGCGATGCGTTGATGCTCACCAGCACTCGCGCGCCGGCGGAGATCATCTCCTCCACGGGATCGCGTTGATAGAGCGGGCGGCGCCAGTAGTTCTTGTCGTTCCAGGCGTCCTCGCACACGGTGACGCCCAGCGGCGGCATGCCTTCGAGAAGCAACGGCGTCTGGCGGGAACCCGGCAGGAAATAGCGTCCCTCGTCGAAAACGTCGTAGGTCGGCAGCAGCATTTTCACCTGCCGGAACATCTCCTGGCCCCGGCGCAGCACGACGGCGATGTTCACCGCCTGCTTGCCGCTGTCGGCTTCGGCGGCGGCGACGCTGCCCGCGACGATGGTGACGGGCAGATCCGCCGTGGCTTCGGCGAGCCGGTCCACCTGCTCTTCGGCGCGCGCGATGAAGGCGGGCCGTTCGATGAGATCCCGCGGCGGATAGCCGGGAATGGCGAGTTCGGGAAAAGCGGCGAGGTCCGCGCCGCGATCCGACGCCCGCCGCGAGAATTCGGCGATCCGGGCGGCGTTGCCCGCCATGTCGCCGACCGTCGTGTTGATCTGGCCGAGGGCGATCTTCATCGGGTGAGAGAACACCTATTGTAGCCGTCCCCCCGGCGCCGCCACCGCCGCGCGTATCGAACGGCCGGTCCGGCGGCGCGTGCTACCATCGGCGTAGTCATGGGCTTGGTCTTACCGAAAACACTGGGGGAGTTGCGCCGAAGCGAGTTCTCCGAGGAGCGGATGGCCAAGCGGACCGTCAAGGACGAACTCCGCGAAAACCTCATCGCCAAGCTACGCACGGGCGAGACGCTGTTCCCCGGCGTGGTCGGCTACGAGGATTCAGTAGCGCCCCAGATCGTCAATGCGATCCTGTCCCGCCACAACTTCATCCTGCTGGGACTGCGGGGACAGGCCAAAACCCGCCTCATCCGGATGCTCGTCACGCTCATGGACCCGGCGATGCCCTACATCGCGGGCACCGAAATCCGCGACAACCCCTTTCGGCCGGTTTCCCGCCTGGGCCGCGAGATGGTGGCCGAAATGGGCGACGAGACTCCGGTCGCCTGGCTCGATCCCCAACACCGCTACGTCGAAAAGCTGGCCACGCCCGATGTCACCATCGCGGACATGATCGGCGACATCGATCCGATCAAGGCCGCGCGCCGAGGCCAGGATATCGCCGACGAGTTGACGATCCACTACGGTCTGCTGCCGAGATCCAATCGCGGCATCTTCGCCATCAACGAACTCCCCGACCTGGCAGGCAAGATCCAGGTCGGACTGTTCAACATCATGCAAGAAGGCGACATCCAGATCAAAGGCTACCCGATCCGCCTGCCCCTGGACGTGCTGCTCGTCTTCACCGCCAATCCCGAGGATTACACCGCCCGCGGCAAGATCGTCACGCCGCTCAAGGACCGCATCGGGAGCGAGATCCGGACGCACTATCCGTCGGATCTCGAGCACGGGGTGGCGATCACTCAGCAGGAATCGTGGACGAACCGGCGGTCTCCCGTGGCGGTGCAAGTGCCTGCCTTCATCCGCGAGGTGGTCGAACAGATCGCGTTCCTCGCGCGCGAGGACAAGAAGGTGGACAAGCGCAGCGGCGTGTCCCAGCGCCTGCCGATCTCCGTCCTCGAGAACGCGGTATCGAACGCCGAGCGCCGCGCCCTGATCGCCGGCGAAGACGAGGCTGTCCCCCGGGTTGTCGACATCTACGCGGCTTTGCCCGCGATGACCGGCAAGATCGAGCTCGAGTACGAAGGCGAACTGAAGGGCGGCGACGCGGTGGCGCGGGAACTGGTGCGCTCCGCGGTCGGGCGCGTGTTCTCCAGCCGGTTCGACGGCGTCAACCTCAACGGGATCGTGCAGTGGTTCGATCTCGGCGGCACGCTGGAATTGGGCGAATCGGTTCCGGCGGAGGCGGCCCTGCGGCAGCTTTCGGGACTCCAGGGACTCCTCTAGAAGACGCGCCATCTGGGCTTGGGCGCCCACGAATCGGACGCGTTGCGGGCGTCCGCCGCCGAGTTCGTCCTCGAGGGACTGGTCGCGCAAAGGCGGCTGAGCCGGTCGGAATCGCGGACGTTCGGCGCCGAAGAGAAAAAGAGAAGTCCCGAGGGCTCCGAGCCTCGTCAGAAGGGCGATCCACGGAGGCAACAGTTCCAGTGACCCGAAAGTCGGTCCTCTATACCAGGTTCCTCGGCGACGACCTGGGAATCGAGGCCGAGGATCTGCTTCGCGCCCTGTCGGACTACTTGCTCCAGAGCGGATTCCGCCCGTGGGATTTTTCCAGGCCGGACGGGAGCGAACATTCGATGGAGGCCCTGCGCCGCGCCATCGAGGAGGCTCTGCTCCAGGGCGATCTGTTCGATCCGGCGCAAGCGGAGCGTCTCCAGAAGCAACTCGAGGCCATGAGCGGCGAGGACCTGGAGAATTTGGTGGAGCGCCTGATGCAAAAGCTGGCCGATGAGGGCTATGTGACGCCACAGAGAGAAGGCGGCGGATCGCCCCGGTTCGAGATCACCGGCAAGTCCGTCGATTTCCTTGGATTCAATACTCTGAAGGACCTGATGGGGTCGCTCGGACGCGCTTCGTTCGGCGCGCACGACACACGCGACTTTGCCACGGGCGTGGAATCATCGGGTGCGTCGAAGCCGTACGAGTTCGGCGATACGTTGAACCTCGACCCCGCCGCCACGCTGTTCTCCTCGCTACGCCGGAACGGACTTTCGCTGCCTCTCGACCTCGGCTACGAGGATCTCCACGTGCACCAGTCGGAATACCAGTCGTCCTGCGCCACGGTGCTGATGCTCGATTGCTCCCACAGTATGATCCTGTACGGCGAGGATCGCTTCACTCCGGCCAAGCGCGTGGCGTTGGCGTTGGCGCATCTGGTGCGGACACAGTATCCCGGCGATTCGCTGCGGTGTGTCCTGTTTCACGACACCGCGGAGGAGTTGCGATTGTCCGAACTCGCGCGGGTGGAGGTAGGCCCGTACTACACCAACACGAGGGATGGTCTGATCCTGGCGCAACGGCTGCTGGCCCAAGAGAAGAAGGACATGAAGCAGATCGTCATGATCACCGACGGCAAGCCGTCCGCGCTCACTCTCGACGACGGACGGGTTTACAAGAATGCGTTCGGCCTCGATCCGCTCGTCATTTCCCGGACGCTCGAGGAAGTGAACCGGTGCAAACGCCAGGGCATCCTGATTAACACGTTCATGTTGGCGAGCGACTATTGGCTGGTCCAGTTCGTCCAAAAGGTGACGGAGATGTGCCGGGGCAAGGCCTACTTCACGACGCCCGCCACGCTGGGACAGTATCTGTTGATGGACTATATGAACCGGAAGACTCGCGCCGTACATTGACCTAAGAACGATATGCCGATCTGGTACCACGTCAGCATCTGGCTTGGCCGGGCATCCATGCTGTTGAGCGGATTGCTCGTGTGGCGGTTGGTCCAAGACCGCCTTTTCCGCCGCTATCCCGTGCTATTCGCGTTTCTGGTGTTCGACTTGGCGCGGACCCTCTACGCCAACAGCTTGAACCCCAGATCGAACCGCTATGCGCGTTTTTTCATGTGGACGGAGCCGGTTTCCTGGGTGCTCTATTTCCTGCTGGTCTGGGAGATCTACCGGATCGTACTCAAAGGCCACCCCGGCCTGGCAAGCGCCGCGCGCAAGACGCTGGCCGTTTCGGCCGGCATCGCGATCGCCGTTTCCGCCGCGATGCTCTGGGGCGATCTCGCGCGGACACCGGATATCCGGGGCGTGTTGCAAGCCATTTTCGTGCTTGGGCGCGCGGTGATCACCGCCGTATTCCTGCTCCTGTTGGCGGGGCTTGTGTTCATGTCCTGGTTTCCCATGGCCATCTCGCGGAACGCCTCGGCCTGCTTGATCGGGTATTCCGTGTACTTCTTCTCCAAAGCATTACTGATGTTCGCGCGCAATTTGTTCGGGAACGCCTACACGGCGCAGGCCGGAGCGTTGAACACGGCGATCGTCGCCGGCTGCATGGCCTATTGGCTACTGCGTTTGAAAGCAGCGAACGAGGCCGTGGCGGAACCGCTGCGCCCCCGTTCCAACCCCGAAGACGTCGAGCGGCTCATGTCCCAATTGCGGGCGATCGAGACATCGCTCGAGAGGTCCACCCAACGTGGATAATCCCGGCGCCGTCGTGATTAAGGTCATAATCCCCCAATTTAGCTCCTTTTTTCCGCATGGGGGATTTGCAACCGGGTATCGATTCGTATATTCTTATCTTGGAATGACACAGGTTGAACTTCTGATTCTGCTGCTTGCCGGAATCGCCCCCGTAATCGCGATCCTGGCCATTACCCTGCGCCGCCTGGTACTACCGCCGGCCACCGCCGATCTCTATTTTGGGAAACTCCGTCCGTTTCGTTCGGAGTCTTACCGCCCCATGGAGCGTCTGCTTCATGATCGGGACGAGGCGTTTCTCGAGTCGCAAGAGGGATTCGACCCTTCCATGCGGACTCGCCTCCGAAGGGAGCGTAAGTCGATTTTCCGCGCATACCTACGCCATCTCTCGCACGACTACAGCGAGTTTCACGCCGCCGCTCGCTTCCTGGTCGCCCATTGCCCGTCCGACCGGCCGGATCTGGCCTTTGCCTTGATGCGCCACAGCCTCCGGTTCTGGTCGTCGATCGCGATCGCCTGGGTCTGGGTGGAGTTCGCCCATGTGCCTTCGGCGCGGAGCCTGTTCGATGTCCGGAGTCTGGTGGAAGCCCCTCGCTGGATGGAGATGCAGGTTTCGGGCTTGGTGAGCCTACCGTCCGCCGCCTGAGTCCGGCGTCAATTTTTGCCTTAAGAGCGAGCGGAAGAGTTCCGCTCGCTCGATTTGCGTCCGGATCCCGAGCCAGCGGACCGGTAGACCATCTCCGAGCACTTCCGGCAGGTTCGCCGCGTCCTTCTCCGTGGTAACCAGCGCCACGGCGCCGCTGGACCGCGCGGCCTCCCGCAACTCCGCGATTTCGCCGGGCGAGTACCGGTGGTGGTCGCGGAACTCGCGGAACTCGCGCAAGTCCGCCCCCAGATCTCGGAGCGTCTCGCGAAACGATGCCGGATTGCCCAACCCGCAGAACGCAAACACAGGACCGGACAAGCCAGGCGACGGCTCACCCGTGGCGGCGTCCACCCAACCAGCCGCCTCAGTAAACGCGCGAAAGACGGGCGCGCCGGGATTCACACGCCGAAGTTCCCGCTCAATGCCGGAGTACGACCGCCCCTTCCTCGCCCGCGAGATCACAAACACATCCGCGCGCGCCAAGGCGTCCAGCGGCTCGCGCAACAGGCCGGCGGGGAAAACCCGGCCGAGGGCAAACGGATCCAGCGCGTCCACCAGCACGATGTCCAGGTCGCGCGCCAGACGCCAGTGCTGGAAGCCGTCGTCCAGCACGAACACCGCCGGCTGAAACCGGGACCAGACGAGCATGCCCGGCTCGAAGCGGTCCGCTCCGATCCCCACCGGCCCGGCGCCCGATCGCAGCAGGATCCGCGCCTCGTCACCGGTGTCCAGCGGTCCGGGCGGCTCACCCGCGGCGAACACGAGCGATCCGCTCGACCTGCGGCCGTACCCTCGGGTGAGGAAGGCAGGGCGAAGTCCGTCCTCCTTCAGAAGCGACGCCACGGCGACGGCGAAGGGGGTCTTGCCAGCGCCACCCATGCCGATCCCGCCGATGCTGACCACCGGCGCCGGAAGCCGGCGGGCGGAGGTGTTCCACCGATTCCAGGCCGCGCCCGCGCGCCAAAGCCAGGAAAGGAGAACCAACGGCCACTCCCAGCAACGAAGCGGCCGCCGGAAGACGCCTTCCGCATGGAGCCGGGCCGCCTCATCCGCGGCCTCGGCGGTGGCGCCGGTCCGAGCTATCGCCAACCTTCCCGCCCTGGCTCCCAGTTCGGCGCAAAGCGCCGGGTCGTCCAGCAGCTTGGCGACGGCCGGCGCCAGTTCGCCGGGTTCGCCGATCTCCGCGAAGGCGCTCGCCGCGCGGAAGTCCCGCGCGATCTCGGCGAAATTCCCCAGGTTCGGCCCGGCGATCACCGGCCTCCGGAAGTAGGCGGGCTCGAGGAGATTGTGTCCGCCGCGATCGGCGAGGGAGCCGCCCATGAACACCACGTCCGCGATTTCGAACAGCGGGGCCAGTTCACCGATCGTGTCGAGCAGCAACGCGGCCGGCGTGGCGGGACCGTCCGGAAGGCTCGACCGGCGCACGCACGCGATCCCCCGCCTCCGCAGCTCCTCGTGGACTTCGGCGAACCGCTCCGGTTTCCGCGGCACGTGCACCAGCAGCAGATCGGGGAACTTCAGCGCCAGCGCCTGGAACGCGTCCAACACAGCGATATCCTCGTCGACATCACCAGGGCGGACAGGCGGCATCGTGCTCGCCGCGATCCAAACCCGCCTCCCGCGCTGCCCGGCGAACCAGGCACGCAAATCGGCGGCCATCGGCCCAGGGCGGAAATCGTACTTGAGATTGCCGCCGTGCCGCAGCGGACCGCGGCGGCCGAGACCCCGGTAGCGCTCGACATTCTCCGCCGTCTGCGCCAGAATCAGATCCGCCTGCTCGACCACGGGCCTGAAGAACCACGAGAGGCGCCGGTATCGGGGAAGGGCAGGGTCCGAGATCCGGCCGTTCACCACCAGCAGCCGTGCGCCGCAACGACGCGATTCCCGCCACAGGTTCGGCCAGATTTCGGTCTCCATGACGATGGTCAACGCCGGGCGGATGGATCGCAACGCGCCGCGCACGCACCAGGCGAAATCGAGCGGAGCGAAGAAGATGCCGTCCGCCAGCCCGGCCAGGCGCTTGTCCGCCAATTCGCGGCCGGCGAGCGTCCCCACGGATACATACAGCGGAACTCCCGGCAGCCGCTCGCGCAGACGTTTCAGCAGCCCCACGGCGGAGTTGACCTCGCCTACCGAGATGGCGTGCAACCACACCGAACCCGCCGGCGTCTTCGAGAAGGATGGGGGCAGCCGCCCGAACCTTTCCGGCAGCGTCCCGGCGTACTCCGGCCGGCGGACGCACCGCGCCAGCAGATAGAGTATGAGAAAGGGAAACCCGGCGGCGAGCGCCAGGCGATAGAGGAAAAAGATGAACCTGCGTTTCAAGAAAACGGTGGCCGCGCTGGGCGCGATTTGCCTCAGTATAGCCGTCCGCGGGGCGGACAAAAAGGAGGAGGCGTTCCAGCCCGGCCCGGCGTCCTCCTACAAGGGAGTGCAGAAGCAGGGTGGACTGTCCGCCGGAGCGCGAGCCTACATCGCGGATTCGGAGTGCCGCGCGCCTTTCGGCAAGTTGAATCCGAACGAAGAGGGCGTGCTGCCGGTGCTGCTGGCGCTGGAAAACACGGGGAAGGAAACGCTGAATCTGACTGGCCTCCGCGCCCGCTACGTGGATGGTGGACGCAAGTTCGACGCGGTGCCCGGCGCCGAAGTGAAGTTCCTCCGCGCCCCGTCGAGGCCGCGCGTCGGACCCGGCCCCATCCCCGGCATCAACCGCAAGAAGAAGAATCCGCTGGCGGCGATGGAGATCGAAACGCGTGGGTTTTCAGCGAAGATGCTGCCGGCCGGCGACCGCGCGCACGGATTCTTCTACTTTCAGGCCGAGCATCTCCCGGGCGGCATCCTGTACATTTCCGGTATCCGGGGAGCCGCCTCGGGCAACGAACTGTTCTACATGGAGATTCCCATCGATTAGAACTGGAACCGCAAGGCGAACTGCATCTCGCGGCCCAGGCCGGCGCTGGTGATTCTGCCGTAATTCCCGGAGCTGATCTCGAGGGTCGGCGGATTGAACGCCGGAGTGTTGGTCACGTTGTAGCTCTCCCACCGGAACTGGATCTCTTTCCGCTCGGTGACGTGGAAGTTCTTGAACACCGCGAAGTCCAGGTTGACCAGGCCCGGCGAGGTGAGGACGTTGCGTCCGCTATTGCCGTACCGGCCGCGCGCGAGCGCGAATGCGCCGGTGTCGAAGAAGCGGTCCAGCGTGCGAACCGAGGAATCGAGGTTGCCGTCGGAGATGCGGTCCGGGCGGTGATTGCAGCGCGGACAGCCGTCGTCCACGGGTTTCAGCGCCTGCGTTGGATGCATCGGCATGCCGGTTTCGAGCGTCAGGTTGCCGTTCATCTGCCATCCGCCCAGCAACTGCGCCTTCAGGTCGCGCTTGCCGGCATAGAAAGGCAGTTCGTAGAGAAAGGCCGTGGTGCCACGATGGCGCTGGTCGGATTCACCGAGCCCTTTCTCCAGCCGCCAGGCATAGGGATTGTTGTGGCGTTGCGCGCCGCAGCAGGCAAACGAGTCGAACATCGTCTTCGACCACGTGTAGGTCTGCAGGAACGTCATGCCTTTCGAGAACCGCTTCTCGATCTTGGTGAGCAGCCCGTGATAGGTGCCCGCCGCGTCCAGGGAGATGTTCTCCACCGGCCCGTACTGCGGATAGATGCGGCGCGTCGTTCCCGGCACGAACGGGTTCACCGTGCGCGGCGAATCGAAGTGAGACGACTTGGAGCCCGAGTAGCCCACTTCGGCCACCATGCCCCACGGCATGAGCCGCTGGACGTTGAAGGTCCACTGCTGCACGTCGCCCACGCCGCGCTTGGTGTCGGCCGAGTTGATCTCGGCATTGATGTTGAGCGCCCGCGCCTGATCGGCCGTTCGCATGCGGATCCGGACGTTGCCCGCCGTGTTCAGTTCGTTGATGTTCAAATTGTTCGGCGGATTGGCGGCCAGCGCCGGCACGAACATGTTCATCATGTTGACGTTGTAGAAGATGCCGTAGCCGGTGCGGATCACCGTGCGGTTGCCGCCGAACGGACGCCACGCAAACCCCACGCGCGGCGCAAACAGCCGCTTGCTCGGCTCGTTGAGCGGACCGCGTTTCAAAACCGCCGGATAGAGTTGGAGCGAGGTGAAGTCGAGGTTGCGCGACTGCCCGCCGATGTCCTCGATCGCCGAGTTGTACTCGTAGCGGACGCCGATGTTCATGGTGAGCTTGGGCGTCAGCTTGTAGTCGTCGGTGATGTAGTTGTGGAAGCGCCAGAAGCGGGTGCGCGGGAAGGTGCCGGGATCGGCGCCGGGCGGCAACTGATCGGTGAAGCCGAGGCGCACCTGCTGGGGCTGATCGAGCAGGAAGTCCGCCCACGCCAGACGGCCGCGCTCGGCTCCGCTGTAAGCGAATCCGGGGACCGTGCCCGAGTGAATGCCGCTGAAATCGAACGCTCCCTTCACGAACGACACCGTGCGGCGGTCCAGCCGCAGCATGGTGAATTCGGAGCCGATCTTGATCGAGTGCTTGCCCTTGGTCCACGAGAGTTGATTCGACGCCTGGCGCGATTCGTCCCAGATCGTGTTGATGTCGGTGGAGCCGAGGCCGCTGATGCCGGTGACGCCGATGGACGGGAGCCCGGTGTCGGTGGGGTTATTGGTTTGGCCGGGGATACCGAGATCCTTGAGGATATTGAAACTGCTGCCGCTCACATCGTCCACGGATTTGAAGATGTCGCGATTGTAGGAGACCTTGAACACATTCAAAAGCGTCGGCTTCACGATGCGCGTGTAGTTCATCGTGACGTTCTGCTGGCGGCGCGGCCGCCGCTGCACGAAGAAGGGATGCGGGTTAATTGGGAAAACCGGCAGGTTTACCGTTTGGATGCCGTAGCGGCCGAAGATCTTGTTCTTGTCGTTAAACGTATGGTCCAGACGGACGAAGTATTGGTCGTCGTTGTCGCGATTCCGGGACGCGCCGGAGAAGTTGTTGGTGCCGTTGAAGTCGGACGTGGGTAGATTGCCGCCGGGCCAGAACTGGAACAGGTTTCGCGCGATGGGGGAGATGCGGCTCGCCGGGATCTGGTTGTTGGCGAACGGGACATTGCCGGTCAGATCCTGAACCGGAATGAGCGCGCCACCCGTGCCGCCGCGGCGGAAATAGGCTTCGGTCAAGTCGCCCGAGCGCATCCGGTCGGTGGGATAGATGCCGAACCCCTGCGTGCTTCGGCGTTCGCGAAACAGCTCGCCGTTGAAGGTGAAGAACGAGCGGTTGCGCCCGTCGTAAATCTTCGGGATGCGGATGGGTCCGCTCAGCACGCCGCCGAACGTGTTGCGCCGCAACGGCGTCTTCTTGTTGGTGGGCAGTTCGAAGAAGTTGCGCGCGTCGAGCACCTCGTTGCGCAGGAAGTGGAACAACGTGCCGTGGATGTCGTTCGTGCCAGGGCGGATCGTGGCCACGATCTGCGCGCCGGACTGCGTGCCGTATTCGGCGGAGTACCAACCCGCTTCGACGCGGAACTCCTCGATCGCCTCCACCGACGGCCGCATCCGGACCGCGCCATGAATGGTGGTCCGCAGCGGCGCTCCGTCGAGGTAGATGGCGTTGTTGTGGACCTTCTGGCCCATGGCGGCGACGCCGAAGCCCGGCCCGAAGCCCGAGGTGGTGACGCTCGACGAGGGTCCGCGGCTCATGCCGGGAGCGAGCAGCGCCAGGCGGAACAGATTGCGGTTGCCCGGGATCGGGAGTTCGCGAATCTTGGCGGAATCGATGATCGTGGAGATGGTGGCGTCGTCGGTTTGGACGGAGACCGAGGATGCGGCGACGGAGACCTGTTGCGTCACTTCGCCTATCTGCAGGCGGATGTCGACGCGGGCGCGCTGATCGACCTCGACAGTCTGCCCGCGAACGGTGGTGACGCGGAAGCCCTTGGCCTCGGCGGAGATTTCGTAGACGCCGAGATCGAGAGCGTTGACCTCGAAAATGCCGGAATCGGCGGACTGGACCGATCGCTTCTGTTGGGTGCCTGTGTTGGTGACGGTGACCGTCGCGTTCGGTACGGCGGCTCCGGATTCGTCGGTGATCGTGCCCAGAATGCTGGAGCGGCCTTGGGCCAGCAGCAGGGAGGGAATAAAGGCGATGGCGATGCCTAGGGCGATTCGCATGAAGACTCCTTTCCGCGAGCGGAATGGTCTCAGTCTTATCACACCGGACCGAGCCGCGTCCAACCAGGGCGCGGCCGCCGATTGACCGGACCAGGCCGGATTGCGATGATGAAGTGGATTCCAGAGGAGCACTGACAGATGGCGACCAAGGAACAAGTAGCGGCCGCGGAAGCTCAGATCGTCGAGCAGTCGAAGAAGATCGACTATTTCGTGACGGACTATTCCGTGGAACTGCTGGTTCAGAAAATGCAACGTGACGATTTCGAGATCCCCACCTACCAGCCCGCCGACGTCTGGGAGCCCGCCCGGAAATCCCGCTTCATCGAATCGGTCCTCATGGGCCTGCCGATACCCTTGCTCCTGTTCTGGGAAAACCGGGACACGGGCAAATACGAAATCGTGGACGGTTCCCAGCGGCTGCGAACCCTTCAGCAGTTCCTGAGTGGAGAGCTCGTCCTCGGCGAGTTGGAGGTCCTGAACCTGCTCGAGGGCTTTCGATTCTCGGACTTGCCCGATTCCCGGCAGCGCAAGATCGTGAACCGCCCGATCCGGAGCATCATTCTGAACGAACATGCGGACGAGGACGCCCGTTTCGAGATGTTCGACAGAATCAACACCGGCAGTAAGATAGCCAACGCTGCCGAGGTCAGGCGGGGCGCGCACACCGGCCCGTTCCTCGATATGGTCATCCGGCTTTCGAACGATGCCGTGTTCCAGGAGTTGGCGCCGGTCTCGGATTCGCGCAGCAACCTGAGAGAGCGCGAAGAACTGATCACACGGTTCTTCGCATACGGAGATGGGCTGGACGAATACCAGGATCGCGTATCGCGGTTCCTCTCGGCCTATGCGCGGAAGATGAACAAGCGGCTGAACGAAGAGCCGGCCGCGGCCGCCGAATACGAGAAACGGTTCACTTCGACGATGGAGTTCGCCAAGCGGGTGTTTCCCTATGGATTTCGCCGTGCCGCGGGGGGAACCGTCACTCCGCGCACACGTTTCGAAGCGCTCGCGATCGGTAGCTACTTAGCGCTGAAAGAGCGTCCCAGTCTTGCCAACGAGACGATCGACGCGCCGGACTGGCTGGAAGGCGAGGAATTCAGAACTCTCATAGGTTCCGACGGGGCGAACGCGAGGAACAGGCTGAACGGCCGGATGCACTTCGTGCGAGACCGCCTGCTGAGGAAGCGTCGTGCTTGACGTGCGGGAGAGGTTCGAGAGCAGACTCGGCGAAGTCGAAGACTATTTGGAATTGCTCTCGCGCCTCGACGACGAGGCGCGGCGCACGCCGAAGCTCCCCTCCATCGGAGGTGTAACGCTAACACGGACGCAGCAGGGCATTCTCTACTCGGTGGTCTACCTGCAACTCTACAACCTGATGGAAGCGACCGTGACTTGGTGCTTGGAAGCAGTTTCCCAGGCGGCGGCCGAGGGGGGCCGGTGGCGTCCGAGCGACCTTTGCGAGGGATTGCGACGCGAGTGGATACGGCAGACGGCGCGGACGCATACCGAGCTGATCCCGGAGCACCGCTTGGCGTGGGCCACCGCGATGTGCGACCACCTGATCCAGTCGTTGCCTGTTCGACGCCTGGAAATCGAGTGCGGCAGCGGCAATTGGGACGAAGACCAAGTCCGTGCCGCCACGCAGCGCATCGGGCTCGAACTCCGGCTCAGCAAGGAGGTGTTTTCCCTCATCAAACAGCCGGTCCGCGACGAAAAGGGCCCCCTGGTCCTGGTCAAGGACTATCGCAATCGTCTGGCGCATGGCAGCATTTCTTTCGCCGAGTGCGGAGAGGGCGTCAGCACCGAAGACCTGACGCGAGTCAAGGATCGCACCGCGGGCTACCTGCGAGAAGTAGTGCGGGCGTTCGAACTCTACATCGCGGACCACCGGTATCTGTCTCCCGACGCCAGACCGCAGCCTCCGGAGGCCGCATGATTACCGCCGTGGACCTGTTCTGCGGAGCACTCTTGTCCAAAATAGACTCCTAAGTCGAGAGCACATCGCAGGTCTGGACGGAGCGCCGAAGGAGGAAAGGCCCCCCTATACTTGATCGAAGCGGGGATGGTTCGTTTTGACGGCGTTCCACCCCGGCGACGAACCCT
>SYLY01000116.1 GCA_005808475.1 Acidobacteriota bacterium | reverse complement strand
GCGCCGGTGAAGGCGCCCTTCACGTGTCCGAACAGCTCCGATTCGAGCAGATCGCGCGGAATGGCGCCGCAGTTGATCGCCACGAACGGACCCTCGCGGCGAGGGCTGGCGAAGTGGATCGCCCGCGCCAGCAGTTCCTTGCCCGTGCCCGTTTCGCCTCGGACCAGAATCGTGGAATCGCTCTGCGCCGCGCGGGACGCCACGTCCAGAACGAACACCAGCGCCTGCGACCGGCCGATGATGCCGTCGAACCCGAACTTCTTGTCCAGGCTGCCGCGGAGCGTATGGATCTCGGCGCGCATGTCCAGGTGTTGCAGCGCGCGGCGAACGCACAGCACCAGCTCGTCGGCGTCTATCGGCTTGGTGAGGTAGTCGAACACGCCGGCCTTCATGGCCTGCACCGCCGTTTCGACGGCGCCGAACGCCGTCATGACGATCACCATCGTGTCCGGATTGGCGGCGCGGATCTTCGGCGCCAGTTCCAAACCGCTCATTCCCGGCATCATCAGATCGGTGATTACCATGTCGTAGGAATGCTTCTCCAGCGCCTCCAACGCCTCGGCCCCGCCCGGCGCGGTATCCACGCGATAGCCGGCGTTGCGCAACCGGACCTGCGTCACGCGCAGCAAACTCTCCTCGTCGTCGACCAGCAGAATACGATGGGACAAGCTGAATTCTCCTATGCCGGAGCCGCCGGCAACAGCACCGTGAACACCGCTCCTCGCGGCGAGTTGGCCTCTACTCGCATCTCGCCGCCGTGGCCGATCGCGATCTGCTGCGCCACCGCCAAGCCAAGGCCGGTGCCTGCTTTCTTGGTGGTGTAGAAGGGGCTGAAGATCTTCCCGAGGTCCTTGGCGGCGATTCCTTCGCCCTGGTCGCGAACCTCGATGGCCACGCGGCCGCCCTCGCGCCGCGCCGATACGCGCACCTCGCCGCCGCCTGGCATCGCCTGGATGGCGTTCATGACGAGATTGACCAGAACCTGCTTGATCTGGCCGGGATCGCACCGCAGCGGAGGGAGATCGGGCGCCGGCTCCACCGTCAACGTAACGTTCGATTTCGCCGCCACCACCGAAAGAAGGCCGGCCGTGGGACCGGCCAGGGAGTCGACCGAGACCAACCCGAACTCCGGAGGCTTGGGCCGCGCATAGTCGAGCAGGTCCGTCAACAGCCGCCCGAGCCGCTTCGATTCCTTGCGGATGATTTCCAGGAACTCCTCGGTTTCCGCCCTGTCCAAACCGCCGGTTTGCAGCAGTTCTGCGGCGCCGCCGATGGACGCGAGCGGATTGCGAATCTCGTGCGCCAGGTTCGCCGAAAGCTGTCCCACCGCGGAGAGCCGCTCGGCCTGCTTCAGCGACTCCAAACTCGCCTGGAGCTTTTCGTAGGTACGCCGGAGTTCGGCGCCGGTCTCCTCGAGCTGGTTGCGATACCGGCGCTCCCGCTCGGCGAGGAAGCCGAGAACGCCCCCGATCACCAGAAAATCCAGAAGCTCGCCGTACTGCTCGGCGGAGTAGGCGGAACCACCGCCGGCGATGATGCGAGGCAGGTAGCAAACGGCCGCCGCCGCCGCCGTCGCCAGGCCGCCCAGCCATCCGAACCACAACGCTCCCATCGTGACGGGCAGGAAGAAAAGATACTGCACCGCTTTGTTCGTGAGCACGAAGCTGGGCGGGATCGCGTGATAGCCGGCGGTGATCAGCGCCAGAGTCGCAAGCACTCCCAGGGCGCGGCGAAGGCCTCGTGTCATGGGCCGGGGAATCGCCCCACCAGTTCGCCGCCACCCCGGGCGATGCCGCACTCGAGGTGCAACGGCGAGCGCTCGGGTAGGCGGGGCCACGGAAAGTCCACTTGATAGACGCCGGTCATCCCCGGGGCCAAGCCGGCGAAGGAGACCGCGATGGGCACGGAGTCGATTTGGCGGAACATGGGGTCGCTGAGCCGGGCGGGGCGATCGGCGGGCGACGGCTCGCCGCGGGCGGCCGGACGATCCACCGCGCCCAAACCCAAAAGGTAGAGATGCACGGACGCGCCTTCGGTAGCGGGATCAATCCGCCGAGGGCGCGGCAGGCCCTCCGGCTGAAACGGACTGGGATCGAATGTCCGGCAACAATCCACGCGGTCGCCGGATTCGAAGATACCTCCGGGCCGGGTCATGTCGATCGGCGTGTTCCGCGCCGTCCAGGGAGCCTGGAACGAGGTGGACCCGGGTGAGGACAGCACTGCCGGCAGCGGCTGGCCTTCGTAGCAGAACACGGTGCCGGGTCCCAGTCCCCGGCCGGTCACTTGCACGAGCGAGCCAGGCACGGCGGGCGTGGCGTAGTCGAGCATCGGCGTGCGGTCCACCAGAACCACGGCCTCGCCGTCTGGGCCGATGCGCGGCAATCCACCGTCGCGCGAGCATGCAAAGACCTGCCGGCCGTCGGCCGTGATGGTAGCGGCGGCGACTCCCAATACGGCGGCCGCCGCGAATAACAACGGCGGGATGGCGGCGAGTTTCATCGGGCTGATCCGCCTTGTAGCGCCAGCCCGATCGCGCCGTTCAGTCCAGACCCAGCAGGTAATCCGTCAAATTGGTCAGATCCTTTTCCGGCAGCTTATAAGGGGGCATCGTCGATCCGGGCGAGAATTTCTTCGGGTCGGGGAAGTGCTGCATCACCCAGTCCCGCGTCCGCCGCCGCCGCAATCCGTTGAGCGCCGGTCCCAGCTTCATGCCGGCGCCGTTCACCTGATGGCACACACCGCACTGCATCTTCTCGTACACCAGCGCTCCGTCCACGGCGAAATCGGGCGCGGTCGCGAGCGCGTCGGCGGTCTTCGCGTTCAACCGCAGGATCACCGCGGCGAGCGAGTTCATCTGCCGCTCGGTCAACTGGAATGGCGGCATCGGACTGCCCGGAACCATCGCCGCCGGCTGCTTGAAATGCTCGATCATCCAACGCGCGTCCTTCGTGGACGCGGTCTTCGTCAGATCTGGTCCCGCTGCCGTTCCGCGCCCGCCGATCCGGTGGCACTGGAAGCAATTCTCCTTGCGGAAGTTTCCTACTCCGGCTAGCTCGATCGGACTGAGTTCCTGCCACGTTTGCGGCTCGCCCTGCGCCAACCCGTCGTCTTCGATCTGGTGCGGAGTCGATCGAATCGCCGCGAGAGTCAACCCGCCCCAAGTCAATCCCGCCAGCACTACGCCGGCGATTGCCGTGGTGCGCTTGGTGACTTTCTTCAACTCGCCCCTGTCGACAAACGGAAGCAACGCCAGCGCCGTCATCGCCAACCCGGGCAGCACCATGCTGCCCACGATCTCGAGCGGACCTTCGAAGAACTTCAGCGTCTGGAACAAAAACAGGAAGTACCACTCCGGACGCGGGATGTAATGCGTGTCGGTGGGATCGGCCAGCCGTCCCAGCGGGGCCTGCGCCGTCACCGCGAGAAACACCAGCAGGCAGAACATCGCGAAGATCGCCACGGTGTCCTTGAACACCTGCTCGGGATAGAAACGCTTCTTTGGCTTGGACTCGTCGCCGGGCGCGGGCGCCACTCCGTGGCGGCGCACCAGGTAAACGTGCCCGGCGATCAGCGCGCTGATCGTCAGCGGA
Source organism: Acidobacteriota bacterium (assembly GCA_005808475.1). Taxonomy (GTDB): domain Bacteria; phylum Acidobacteriota; class Terriglobia; order Bryobacterales; family Bryobacteraceae; genus SYLY01. Next base: position 3,659 of record SYLY01000116.1, on the reverse strand, counting down.
AGCAGCATCACGTGGAGCGTGTAGAACCGCGCGAACGTGACCGATCCCACCGTACCGCCCTCGGCGCCCATCAGCCGCTGGATGTACTGGCCCAACACCGGCGCCGAAGCCGCGATCTGCGTGGTCACCACCGTTCCCCAATACGCCCGGTTGTCCCAAGGCAGCAGATAGCCGGTCAGTCCGAACGCCAGCGTCACCTGCAAGAGGATAAGCCCGACGATCCAGGTGGCTTCCCGCGGCCGCTTGTACGCGCCCCACAGGATCACCTGCGCCATGTGCAGCCCCACCACCACGATCATGGTGCTGGATCCCCAGTGATGGATGCCGCGAATCAGCGATCCGGCCGTGAGTTCCGTCATGATGTAGCGGACGCTCGAATGCGCCTCGCCCGGCGTGGGAGCGTAGTTGAACGCCAGCAACAGACCGGTGACCGCCTGCGTCAGGAAGCAGAACATCGCCATGCTGCCGAAGACTTGATGCCAGCCCGCCGAAGCGGGAATCTCTTCGTCCAGAAAATGACGGACCGCGCCGACAAGGCCGGTGCGGTCGTCCAGCCAATCCAGAATCGCCGCGAGCATCAGGCGTGCTCCTCGGAGTGAACCACGCGGCCGAGCAGCAGCTTGCCACCCTCCACCTTGACTTCATAGCGGTCGAGCGGCCGCGGAGCGGGCCCCATCAGCACGTTGCCTTCGGGAGAGAACGACGAGGTGTGGCACGGGCAGACGAAGGTTTTCGACTTGTCCTCCCAGTGATAAGCGCAGCCGAGATGCGTGCACGACGGCGCATAGGCCACCACTTCCTTCTCCGAGACTCGCCGCACCCAGGCGCTGGTCTTCTCGTTGAGGATCTTCCAGCCGTCCTTCCGCGTCCTGCGGAACACGATCTCTTCCGGCGCGTCCTTGGCCAGAGTGGCGACATCGCCGACCTCAGTCCACTCTTCCTTCCGGTTGGATTTCGCCGGAAGCATCAGATAAAGAGCCGCGGGGATTCCGAGAACGCCGCTGATGGCGGCCATCATGCCATGGATCGCCACCTCGTGGAAGCGGCGCCGGCCTTGGGACTGAATTTCGGTCACGGGTCAATTTTACCTTGGCCCGGCCGGTTCTCTCCCAGTGAAATGAGTAAATTCTACATGGCGCAGGCGGCCGCGAGACGAGTCTCCAATTCCCGCGCCTTGGCTTCGTCGAGCTTGCGGCCGGACGAGGTGACGTAGAACACATCGAGCGCCTTGTGCGCCTCCGTGTCGATCAAAACGAGCTCGATGTTGCATCCCGCCTCGGAGATCGCGGAGGCCAAGTCGTACAGAAGTCCCGGGCGGTCCTGGGACACCACTTCGAACAAGGTCGCCACGTCGGACGCCTCCGAATCGAACGTGACGTTCGCGTCCACGCGGCTGCCTTTGCTCGGCGCGGCGGGACGCGGGCGGTTCTTCAACAGGCTCCGCACGTCCACGCGCTGCGAAATCACGCGCTCGAGCGTGTGGCGCAAGCGGTCCATCTCCGGCGGATTCAGTTCGAGCGTGCGCTGCGGATCGGCGAACGCGAACGTGTCGAGGATGGTTCCCTGCTGATTGGCGAACGCCTCCGCCTTCAGGATGTTCATGCCGAAGCTGGCCAGCGCGCCGGCCACCGAAGCGAACAGGAAGTGCCGGTCCTTGGCCAGAACGGTCAATCGATAGCCGCCTTGCATGCGCTGAATGTCGGCCACCAGCCCTGTGTCGTGGCGCTGTTCGTCGAGCGCGACGTGGCGTTGAATCTCTTCCTCGGTGTGCGTCCGCAGGTACCGGGTGGGAAATCCCTTGAGGAACGCCTCGCGCTCCGGCGTCGAATGCGCGATCTTCTCCGACAGCAACTCGCGCGTCAGTTCGCGATGGGCCGTCCGGTAGACCCGCCAGAGCTGCTCCAGCCGCCACGGCGACATCGCGGTGGGATTCACGGCGGTGATGTCGGCGTAGGTGAGCAACGTCAGATTCTTGAGCACCTCGATGGTGCCCACGCGTTCGGCCAGCCACCGCGCCGTGGCGGGATCGTCCAGATCGCGGCCCGTCATCGCGGCCGACAAGTCGAGGTGCCGCTCGATGAGCGCGCACAGCGTCTTCCGCTCCATTTCCGGCATTCTCAGACGGTCCGCGGCTGCTTCCGCCAGACGCGCCGAGTCCTGGCAGTGGCTCTCCGATTCCTCGCCCTTGCCGGTGTCGTGAAAGATCAAGGCGAGCCGCAGAATCGCCGGATCCTCGATCTCGGCGAGCAGCCCCGCGAACCGCCCGTGCGCGGGATCCTTCGTCTTGGCGAGTTCGTCGAGCGCCTCGATGGCGATCAGCGTGTGCTCGTCCACCGTGTAGCGATGGTTGAAGTCGCGGATGACGTAGCACTCCACCGCCGCCCATTCCGGGAACAACGCGCCGAGGACGCCCGCTTCGTGCATCGCGCGCAATCCGAACGCCGCGTTCGGCTGCACCAGGATGTCGTGCAACTGGCTCCAGGAAACACCGCCCGAAAGAAAGTGTTGGCCAAGGGCCGGAAGGCGTTCGAGCAGGCGGCGCTCCGATTCCGGATGCAGAGGTACTCGATGGCGCGCCGCCAGATGGAACAGGCGCATCGCCGCCGCCGGATCGCGGTCGAGCAAATTCGGCGTCTTGAACAACACCTGATCGCGGGAAACGGTGAAATCGTCGTTGGAAAGGCGCGAGCGCCAATCGCGGAAGCCGGCCAGCAACGAACTGCCCTTGGTTTCCACGGTATCCATCGCGCGCACCGTGGACCGGTAGAGAGCACGGGCGGAGCGGAAGTAGCGCCGCATCAGTGCGGCGGGTCCGCTCGCGCCGATCCACGGAATTTCGGCGAACTCCTCCTGCGAATCGAAATTCAACAGATTGTTGTCGCGGCCCGACTTGTAATGGAGCAGGACGCGCAAAGCCGATAAATACTCCCGCGGCTCCTCCAAGGCGCCGCCGGGTTGCGCTCCCAACTTCGCGAGCCAGCCGATCGCGTTGAGATCGCGCAGCCCGCCTGGAGCCTCCTTGATGTTCGGCTCCAGATGGTGAATCGTCGAATGAAACTTATGATGGCGTTCGCGCGTGAGCTTGCACAGCAGCCGGGCCATCGACGCGCGTTGCGTCTGGAAGAAGCGGGGCAGTTTCACCGCCAGTTCGCGATAAAGCGCCGCGTCGCCCGCGAGAAACCGCTCGTCGAGCAAACTGACGTTCAACTTGAGGTTCTGCTCGTGCAGTTCGACGCACTCGCGCACGGACCGGACCGAGTGGCTGAGGCGGAGGCTGGAATCCCAAATCGTCTGAAGAAAGCGCGACAACGCCTCCTTCGCGGGACCGGTGGGGACGCCGCCCTCCAACAGGATGAGCAGGTCGACGTCGGAGTGCGGAAACAACTCCCGCCGGCCGTATCCCCCCACTGCCATCAGCGCCAGTCCATCGGGAAACGAGACCGCCAAGTGCTGTTGCCATGCCTGGCGGATCGTCTCGTCGACGATGCCGGTGCGGCAAGCGAGGACGCCCGCGGCGTCCCCGCTTTCCATGAAACGGGACCGGAGGTCCGGCGCCTCGACAGGCGCCAGACTCACCGGGCTAGAGAGCGGATTCTCCACGTTCGTCGTTCCGGATCCGGATGGCTTCCGCCACGTCGTACAGAAAGATCTTGCCGTCG
>SYLY01000115.1 GCA_005808475.1 Acidobacteriota bacterium | reverse complement strand
GCTTCGGTCCGGCGGAAGAGCATGCTCAGGAAGTTGCCCGAATAGGAAAGCTCCTGGTCTGGATAAACGAACGGGAGACTGCGCCGGTAGCGGAAAGCGAAGGCGGCGAGCGCCGGAACTTTCGCCACCATGCGCAGAATCTGCTTCCGGCGCGTGGCGGCGTCGCCGATGTGCCTGGCCTCCGGATAGTACGTGCCCAGCGCGGCCACCGAGGACACGAACATGCCCATCGGATGCGCGTCGTGACGGAAGCCCTCCATCAAGCGGGTGAGACCCTCGGGAACCAGGATGTGGCGCGTCACCTCCTGCGTCCACGCATCCAATTGCGCGGGCGTGGGCAGTTCGCCGTGGTAGATCAGGTAGGCCGTCTCGAGGTAGCTGGTGTGCTCGGCCAACTGATCGATCGGGTAGCCGCGATAGCGGAGGATTCCAAGGTCGCCATCGATGAACGTGATGCGCGATTTGCACGACGCCGTATTCATGTAGGCGGGATCGTAAGGCATCAAGCCGAAATCGTCCGGAGCCGTCTTGATCTGGCGCAGTTCTACCGCGCGAATCGTCTCATCGACGATCGGGAGTTCGTAGGTTTTGCCGGTGCGGTTGTCGGTGATGGAAAGCGTGTCTGGCATGGGAGTTGGTATCGCTCGGGCGGACTTTCCGTCCGCCCGTCCTTAATCTTATCGGATTGCCCGCGGCCCCGGTCAGGGCCGGCCGCCCGGCTTTCCCCCGCCCGCTTGCGCGGACATCTTGGGGCGGCGGGCGAACACCAGGTGAGAGGTGCGCCGGCCGAAGCCGTATCCCAGCGAGAACCCGAGATCCTTCGCGCCGCCGGGGCGTTCGAACGCCGCCGCCAGATCCTTCTGATAGTGGCCGGTGAACGGCCGGTCGGGGCGGCTGTACTTTCCGTACAGGCTCACCTGCCATTCCGGCTCCTTGAAGGTGCGGAACGGAACCCCGGTATCGTCTTGCAGGATCGCGTTGGAGTTGTCGATCACCAGTTGCCGCATCTTAGCGAATTCCTTCCAGTGCAGAAGGAACGACGCGGACTTGATGAGGGTGTCCGAACGTCCCTGGCTTTCGACGAACTTGATGAAGCCGGCATGCGGCATCTTGTCGTCGCTCACGTTGCCGGAAAAGTAATAGAACTTGCGGGGCTCGGCCTCGTCCGCGCGGCGGAACTGAACTTCCACGCCGTTCGGCTTCGGCTGATCGTAGGCCACCAGCGATCCCTCCGGCGTCAGATTGACGAACCGCAGCCCGGTCACCACGTGTCCGGTGCGGGAGAGCAGCAGCAGGATCATCGGCGTCAATCCGTCGGTCACGCGGCCTCGGAACTGCTTGTCCATCTCGCTGGTGACGAAAAAGCTGCGCCTCAGGATGCCCGCCGACTCCCGGACCTTGCCAAAGGTCTCGGCCAGATGCTCGCCTTTGAACCAGGCGGGGGCCGGAACCGAGCCGACCGGCTCCAGACCGCATAGTACGTAAGTCTTGCCTTGCGGATAGAAAGTCAGGACGTACACTACATCAGGACCGCCGAATGGATAGAAGACGAAAGGACCCGGTTGCACAAGCGGCGTCAGCTCGCGCTTGTGGAAATCGCGCGCCGGGCCGAGCTGGGTTTGCTCGAATTTCGCCCAAAGCGAGTCCATCTGCGTGTTGTGGTCCTGCCAGGCCGGCAGCGACTCCAATCCGCGATACACGCTTTCGCCACGCCCCTTTACGCCCGCAAGGAACTTCGCTGCGTCGTCGAACTTCAACTCCTCGGGCGGAGGAGCCGGCTTCTGCGCCTGCGCCGAAGGCGCCGTCTGTGTCTGGCAGCCGGCCAGAACGGACAATCCGGCCCATATGGCCACCCAAGCCCACCGGGCGAGCCCGGCCCCTTCGCGAAAAAACAGCATTCTCAAACATTATCTATCGCTTGACGCTCCGGCGCAGCAATATTTTGGGAATCACTTCGATGAAGGTTCCTTCTATACTGGGTGTAATGCCGCGATTCGCCGCGAGCGGACTGCACTTCGGTGCTCAGGCAAGTCCGGCGGCCAGCGGCGCCCAGTACCCGTACTCCAGGAACCCCATTTTTTTGGGGGGGGGGGCGGGGGTAGACCATGTCCGACCCCGCCTTCCATCGAGGCATTCCGCCTCTCCCTCCGGTCGACATCGAGAAGCTGGCCAGCCTGCTCCACGCCGACCGTCAGAAGGGCTTGGCCCGGCTGGAACTGCTGGAGCGGCGGCTGCTCAAGTTCTTCCAGTGGGAGCGCGTACCGAACCCAAAGGAGCGCGCCGACGAGACCGTTCGCCGCGCGCTGGTCCGGCTGTCGGAGGGCGTGGAGATGCTGAGCCCGGAAACCGACTTCCTCGAGATCGCCCGCGCCGTGGCCAGGGACGCGCCGCCACCGCGCCGCCGGCCCGCCGGCCTGCGTGGGCCGCGCGCCCGGAAGTGCAAACTCCGCCGCCTCCCGATGACTCCGCGGTCCTGCCGGCCGTGCGCTCCTGTCTGGACGCGTTGGGGCCGCGGGAAAAGGAAATCGTGGTCCGCTACTTCCACACGGACAAGCGGACGCGCATCGATGGCCGCCGCGAATTGGCGGCCAAACTGAAGCTCACCCCCGCCGGGCTTCGCGACCGTGCGCTCGAATTGCGCGAACGTCTGGAGGAACATGTCCGAGCGAATCTCGGTTGAGCCGCTGGAGGAGCGCCGCACCCGGCTGTTCCTCTCGGGATCGCTCCCGGAGGCGGAGCGGCTGTCGATGCAGGAGCGCTTTTTCCTCGACGAGGAGTACTTCAACCAGATGCGCTTCGCCGAGGCGGAACTGCTCGACGAGTATGTGCGCGGCGAACTGCCCGCCAACGAGATGGAAGGCGCGCGCCGGTACGTGACCGAATCGTCGCAGCGCGAACGGCTGTCGTTCGCCCGCGCATTGGCGGCGTCGGCGGCCGAGTCCTCCTGGACGGCGGCGGCGGAACCGGGCGGAACCGGGCGCCGTTGGTGGCTGGTCGCGATCTTGGCGGCCGCCGCGGCGATGCTGGCGTGGCTGGTCCGCGAAATCCTGGTGTTGCGGGGCCGCCTGGACCGGAAGGCCGCTTCCGTGGCCGAGGGACCGGCGTTCCGCATCGCCGCGGCGATCGGTGGTGTCGCCCGGACCAAGATCCCGGCGGGCACGCGGCTGGTGTGTCTCGAAGTGGACCTCGGCCCGGCGGGGGACCACGCTCCGCCGTACACGGTGGATGTCCGCACGGTCGCGGGCGAGACGGTGTGGAGTCAACGCGCCGATGCCGCCGGTCAGCCGCCGAAGGTGAATGTGTGGCTACCGGCGGACAAGCTCGCGCCGGCTACCTATGAGGCGGCGCTGGCGGGTGTGGGCAAGTCGGGCTCCTCCGAGCCGGCGGGATCGCTCTACTTCTTGGTGGAGTAGCCTCGACCCGCCGTCCCTCAGATCGTGACGCGGACCTGCCCCGAGCCCGCCGCCGCCCGCCGCAGACGCGACAAGACGAGATCCTCCAACTCCTGGAACTCCCGTGTCTGCTTGATCGATTCGTCCCGCGGCCGCGCGAACGGCACGTGGATCTCCTCGAGGATCGTCCCCGGCCGCGCGCTCATGATCGCGATCCGGTCCCCCAGGTACACCGCCTCCGCCACGTCGTGAGTCACGAACAGCACGGCCGCCGCGCTCTCCGTCCACCCCTGCAGCAACAGGTTCTGCATCTCGTTGCGAGTCTGCGCGTCCAACGCGCCAAACGGCGCGTCCATCAGGATCACGCGGGGCCGCACCGCCAGCGTCCGCGCGATGGCCACGCGCTGCTGCATGCCGCCCGATAACGTCCGCGGATACGCGTTCTCGAACCCGCGAAGGCCCGTAGCGTCGATCAGATGCTCCACCGTCTTCTTCTTTTCCGCCTCCCCCACGCCCTGAATGTCGAGCCCGTACTCGATGTTCCTCGCTACCGTCAGCCAGGCGAACGAGGTGTACTTCTGGAAGACCATTCCACGATCGGCGCCGGGGCCGGTCACCTTCCTTCCGTCCACCAGCACCTGGCCGGAATCGGGGAAGTCCAGACCCGCGATCAGCCGCAGAATCGTCGACGTGCCGCAGCCCGAGGGCCCGAG
>SYLY01000114.1 GCA_005808475.1 Acidobacteriota bacterium | reverse complement strand
ATCCTGACCAGCGGTTCCACGCTGCGCGCTCCCATGGCGGAGTTACGGTCCGACGCGATGCCGATGGCGGGCGGCCCGACGCTCGAGCAGGTGGAGCGGGATCATATCATCCGGGTGCTGCGGGAGTCGGGCGGAGTGATTACCACCGCGGCCACCCGGTTGGGCGTGCCACGCACGACGCTCAATGCGATGATGCGGAAATTGGGAATTGCCCGCAAGGACCTCTGACCGCATGGCCCGCGCGATGCGGCCCTGCTAAGATCGAGTAGGAAGCCATCGTCGGAGAGACGCTGGCGGCAAGGAATCAGGGGCGTTCCGCCGTGTCTCCGGACAACGAACCTCAGCTACGGCTTCTTTCCGATCTCGAATCGCTCGACCGGCCGAAGCCGCGGTCGGCGGCCATCGGTTCGCTGCTGGTTCATGCGGGGCTGATCGCGGTGGCGCTCCTGCTGCCATGGGGCTCCCCCTACGTTCCGCGCGACGCGTCCACCGTGATCGTTCCGCGCATGCGAGTGACTCCGCTGCTCGAAATTCCGCGTGAGCTGACGCAGCGGGACCCGAACAAAGGCAAGGTGGCGCAGGAGGTGAATCTCGCGGCGCTGTTGACCCGGCCCACGCCTCCCGATCCGGTTCGCGCCAAGCCGGGAGTGACCAACCCCACGTCGCAACCGAAGGCGTTCCAGGCTCCACCCGCCCCGGCGCCTACTCCCGCGCCCGCGCCACGCGCGCCCATGGAAGCACCCAAGGTGGAATCCCGCGGCGTGGATGTCACCGAACTGCAGGCGCGGAACCTTCCGGGCCTGGGCACGCCCCAGGCGAATCCGCCTCCGGTGCAGCCTCCTCCCCAAATCCAGACCGAGGAGAAACCGAAGCTCGCGTTCGAAAAGCCGGGCGGCAACACACCGCGGCCGAACACGGGTGTCGCGCCCGGAAGGTTGCCGATGCCGGCCAAGAGCAGCGTCGACGAGGCGGTGCGCCAAGTGGCTCGCAGCGGCGGGGGCGCGCTGATCGTAGGCGATCTGGGCGAGGGGATCGGCGGCCTGGGCGAAGCGCTGCGGAATCCGGCGGGTCCGGTCAAGAACTCGAGTGCGCTCGAACTGCTGAGCGATCCCGAGGGAGTGGACTTCAAGCCCTACCTGATCCGCATCCTGTCCACCGTTCGACGCAACTGGACGGCGGTGATCCCCGAAAGCGCGCGGTTGGGCCGCCGAGGCAAGGTGCTGATCCAGTTCGCGATCGACAACGACGGCAGCGTTCCGAAGCTGGTCATCGCCACCGGAAGCGGCGCCGATTCGCTGGATCGCGCGGCGGTGGCCGGGATCAGCGCGTCGAATCCGTTTCCGCCGCTGCCGGACGAGTTCCGGGGCAAGCAGATCCGGCTTCAGTTCACGTTTCTCTACAACGTGCCCAAGTAGCGGTTACTGCGGCGTCTCGTTCGGGTTCTTCACCGCGAACGTGACGATGTTGCTGACGAATACGTCTTGAGCGATGGTGACCTGCGTCTGCGGATCGGTGGGCAGGTCCGAGTTCAGTTCGAGGATGATCTCGTAGATCCCGATCGAGCCCGGCTTCAACGCCGCCGACAGCACGTTCGCGGTCTTGCCGCCCGCCAGCGACGAGACGAACTCGCGCGGATCGTTGTCGGAACTTCCCGTGAACGCGGAGCCGGTGTCCTGCAGTTTCCGCTGCTCGTCGGGCGTGACCAGGCCCAGGCCGGTCCCCGACAGGATGATCGTCTGCCCCGGCTGCGCGGGGTTGTTCACCGTCACGAGGCCTTCGTTGGCGCAGCAAAGCGACGGAGTGGTCGCCGTCATGATCACCTGATCGCCCTCGCGCGACCGCGCCGCGTACCGCACTCCATCGCCGTCCGGACCGCGCTTGCGCGCTCGCAGCCGGATGCGGGTGAACGCGGCCGCCGCCGAGGCTTGCACTTCCGGATCGGTGTTGATGCGGTCCACCAGCTTGTCGCGAATCGATGCGAGTGTGTCTTCGGCCGCCACCGTGTAGCTGTACTCGCGGTCGCCGATGAGCACGGTGGCGACATCGCCCGCGCGGACGGAGCCGTCCACCGATACCGTGCCGGTGGCGAACGAACTGCCATGGAAGATCACTCCGGGCCGGGGATCGGGCACGCCTTCCTGCGCGAACAGGCCGGGGTTCTGCGGAATGATGGGCACCGAGACCGCGGAGGTGACCGAAACCGTTCCATCGCGGCGCACGTTGCGCACGTAGGCGTTGATGCTCTCCGAGTCCTGCACTTCCCACGGAACCTGGGCCCGGACCTCGGTGGGGCTCACGGAAAACAGCGGAGCGCGGATGCCGTCGAAGTAAACTTCGGTGTCGGCGAGAATCCGCGGCAATCGGGTGAGCGTGGGGCTGGCGCCCTCGGACCGTTCGCTCAGGTCCTCGCCGAGAATCGACACGACGGCGCCCGGTGCGATCAGCGCCGCGTCCTGGCCGCCGGCGAGCTTGGCGCCGCTGGTGGTGACTTGCACGGTGGCGCCGTCCGACACGGAGGTTGCCAGTTCGACGTCGTTGCCTGGGGCTCCGCCGGTGCGAGCGCTGAGGATCACCGACGCGCGCGGAAAGTTCGGCGTCGCAAGCACGAAACGGTCGCCGCCGCCCGCGTTGATCGAGTCGACGATTCCCTGCACGATCTTGTCGAACTTGTCGTCCTTCTTCTGCTTGTACTTGTATTCCTTCTTGTAGTTGTTGGCTTCGTTGGCGGGGTCCGGCAGGGAGATCGTCACCGTGATCTCGTCGTTCTCCTTCGGAGTTCCGGCCAGCGAAATCGAAGCGATGGCGAACACGTCGCGCGACGCCGCGTTGCGGACGCCCGTGTTCGGCACCTTGCGCTCGGCCATCGTGTAAACGAGCACGCGCCGGTTGAACGGATCGCTGGCGTACAGATTGCGGCCGTCGAAGGCGAGTGAGAGAGGCGTGCGAACCGCGCCCGAACTGGCGATGCCGCGCGGGTCGGCGTTATCGGAGATCAGGTTGAAGCGGGGCGTGATCTGTCCCAGGACCTCATTCGCCTTGGCGCCGTTGGTGGTGGGGATCGTCTTGTAGAACAGGATACGGTCGTTGCCCCCGTCCGCCACGAACAACACCTTGCCGTCGGAAAGCGCCATGCGCGGAAAATCGATGGTCGCCTCGCAGAGCGCGGGGAAGATGTCCGTGCCGTCCCTGGCCTTGTCCACGGCGGCGCACACAGCCCTGCTGTTGTTCGGCGTCGCGGTGTCGAACGCCGCTTGTCCTAGCACCACGTCCGCGGGCGCGTTGTTGCGCGTGGGAATCGAATTCCAGATCATGATGCGATTGTGGCCCAGATCGGAGACGAACATGCGCGTGCCGTCGCTGGTCACCGAAACCGGCGTCAACAGCGTGGACTGGCTGGCGTTCAGGTTCGCCTTGGTCAGATCCACTTGCACGAAGGTATTGAAGTCGGCCGCGCCCACCACTACATCCGCGCTCTGCGCGTTGGTCCGCGGGATCGAATTCCAGATCAGCACGCGGTTGTTGCCCGTGT
>SYLY01000113.1 GCA_005808475.1 Acidobacteriota bacterium | reverse complement strand
GGCGTCGTGCAGAAGGGAACGAACGCTCGCCCCGCGTGATGGGACGCGAGCCTGGTTCGATCTTCGGCGCCGGACTCCTCGAAGGCGGGGATGGTGATGCCTCGAATGAGGAGACATCCCCGGCAGAAAACCCGGGCCCTGGACTGAGCCCCAAAATGAGACAAACCAAAACTGGACACTCTGCGTCAAAGAGTCATGAAAGGAGCAGAAGTGTCGAAAGAGAAGACAAAGGAAGAGAAAGAGAACAAGCGGCGATGGCTGCGGTTGCCCCCGGAGGCGAAGGCGCAAGCCGTGGAACGGATGACGCTGGGGACCAATGTGTGCCAGTTGGCCGAGGAGTTGGGAGTGAGCCGGTCGCAACTATACGTCTGGAAGGACCGGCAGGCAACGGGGGGCGCCAAGCCGGATGGGGATGGCGGCAAACCAACGTCGCCGCAGGATCGGGAGATCCAGGAGTTGCGGGGCCAGTTGGCGCAAACTCAGAGCGCGTTAGGGAGGAAGGCGCTGGAAGTGGATTTTTTCGCGGGTGCCTTGCGACGACTCGAGCCACCGGCTCCCTGTCCCAACGCCAGCAGCGAGAGGGTATCTACGACCAAATCGCGAGTTGTGTCGAGTCGCAAGGCAAAATAGGCAAATTGACGATCGGGGAGATGTGTGGCTTGGCGCCGGTCAGCAGGGCCGGGTACTACCGCTATTGGTTGAAAGCCGAACCGGCGGCGGCGGAGATGAAGTTGCGGGACGCGGTCCAACAAGTGTCGTTGGAGTATCGGTTCTATGGCTATCGCCGTGTGGCGGCGGAACTGAGGATCGAGGGCATCGAGGTTTCGGTGAAAGTCGTGCGGCGGATCATGCGCGACGATGAACTGTTGGCGGTGAGGAGGCGGCGATTCGTTGTGACAACCGGTCGCGACAACCGTTTTCGGGTGTTCGCCAATATCGCCAAAAGCCTCATCCTGGACATGGCCGATCAACTGTGGGTGGCCGATCTCACCTACATCCGGCTGCGCGCCGAGTTCGTGTTCCTGGCGGTCGTTCTGGATGCTTGGTCGCGCCGCGTGATTGGCTGGAAGCTGGGTCGGAAGCTCAATACGGAACTGGCATTGGCGGCTCTCGATCAGGCGATCGAAATCCGCAAGCCCAACCCCGGATTGGTTCACCATTCCGATGCTGGATCCCAGTACGCATCCCGCGACTACGTCAAACGGCTCCAGGCGGCCGGGGCCACGCTCAGCATGAGCCGGCCAGGGCGGCCCTGGGAAAACGGCCGCTGCGAGAGTTTCATCAAGACGCTGAAAAAAGAGCAGATCGATGCCACCTAGTACGCCACCCTCGAGGAGCTCGAACGTAATATCGAGGAGTTCATCGCAACCTTCTACAACCCGAAGCGGTTGCACTCGGCTCTGAACTACTGCTCGCCCGAGCGGTTCGAGCATGCCAACGCTTCGGACCGGCCGTGGCGGCCAGCAGCCCTCGAATTCCAGGCACGGCAACCAGAAGGAGAAGCCCAATGACCCCGTTTGAGTTTTTCGAGGCATCGGGAGATCTATCGTCCGATCAGGCCGCCGGAAATCACTGGGGCTGGGCGCCGCCTCCCGTTGGTCGGCCCCGTGCCCAGTGCCACCATGCGGCGGGAGGTCCGCATGTCACCTCATCGTCCGATGAGTCTCCAGCCAGGTATTCCTTGGCGGGTTGCTCTCCAGCAGAGCCCACATCCGCTTCCCCGGCCACCTCCAGGGTCGCACGGCCAGCTATCCTGAGTCCAGGATCTTGCGTCCAACCGCAGGTGTCCACTTTCGCCTTTGTCTCAGAAAAGGGCTCAGTCCATAGCTTCGCCCCGGCCGGTCCAGCCGATGGGTTCCACTGTCCGGGTTTGTCCGGGTTCGCGCCGCCCCAAACCTCGAGGAACTCCCGTCCTAATGAATCACATACATTTTTGGGCGAACCCGGACAAGTAAAATCGTCCGTGTTTGTCCGGGTTCCACGGCTCGCCCATCCCCACCGGGCGGATATGCTCTAATGACGAAAGCTCACGTGGCCTTAACGACACTCGACTGGATCGTCATCGCGCTCTACTTCGTCGTCAACATCGCGATCGGCCTCTACTACCGCGCACGGGCCGGAGAGTCGCTCTCCGAGTTCTTCCTCTCCGGCCGCGACGTGCCTTGGTGGCTCGCCGGAACATCGATGGTGGCGACCACGTTCGCCGCCGATACGCCGCTCGCCGTGACTGGACTCGTGGTTAGGGGCGGCATCGCCGGCAACTGGCTCTGGTGGAACTTCCTCGCCGGCGGCATGCTCACCGTCTTCTTCTACGCACGGCTCTGGCGGCGATCCGGCGTGATGACCGACATCGAGTTCTCCGAGATCCGCTATGCCGGTAAGCCCGCCGCGTTCCTTCGCGGATTCCGCGCGCTGTACCTCGCCATTCCCATCGGCTGCATCGTGCTCGGCTGGGTCAATCTCGCGATGGTGAAGATCCTGCAAATGGTGCTCGGCGTCGACAAAACGACGGCGCTCGCCTGCGTCATGGGGATGATCGCGATCACCGCGGCCATCTCCGCGATCTCCGGGCTCTGGGGAGTCCTCGTCACCGACTCGCTGCAGTTCGTGATCAAGCAAGCCATGGTGATCGCCCTCGCCTTCGCGGCGGTGGGCGCGGCCGGCGGCATCGACGGGATCAAAACGAAACTCGCGGCGGCGGGCCGGTCGAACGCGCTGTCGTTCACGCCCGATCTCGATTCTCCCCTCACGCCGGTAGCCACATTTCTCGTCTACATCTCCGTCCTCTGGTGGGCGACCTGGTATCCCGGAGCCGAGCCGGGCGGCGGCGGATTCGTCGCCCAACGGATGCTGTGCGCGCGCGACGAAAAACATTCCCTGCTCGCCACGTTTTGGTTCAATCTCGCTCACTTCGCCATCCGGCCATGGCCCTGGATCTTCACCGCGCTCGCCGTGCTGGTCCTCTATCCCGATCTCCCCGATCCCGAATCCGGCTACGTGCGCATCATGATCGACCATCTGCCGCCTTCCTTGCGCGGACTCATGGTGGCGGGCTTCATCGCCGCGTTCATGTCCACCAACTCGACCCAGCTCAACTGGGGAGCCGCGTATCTGGTGAACGATTTCTACAAGCGCTTCTTCCGCCGCGATGCCTCCGAGCGGCACTACGTGATGGCATCCCAGGCGGCGACGGTCCTTCTGACCTTGATCGCGGCGGTGGTCACCTTCTATATGGACTCGGTCGCCGGCGCGTGGAAACTGTTGATGGCCACCGGCGCGGGTACCGGAGGCGTGCTGCTGGCTCGATGGTACTGGTGGCGTGTGAACGCGTGGAGCGAAGTCTCGGCGATGGCGTCCGCCGCGGTCGTATCGATCTTCCTCCAGACCGCCATGGGATTCGACTCGGACAAGCCTGGTGACTTCGCGTGGCTGATGATCGTGACCACCGCGATCAGCACCGCGATCTGGGTTGGCGTCACGTTCGCCACCGCGCCCGAACCCGAAGCGGTGCTGCTCGCCTTCTATCGCCGCACGCGCCCCGCGTTCGGTTGGGGTCCGGTCGCCAGGCTCGCGCCCGAGGTGAAACCCACTCGCGACACCGGCTCCAACCTGCTCGATTGGCTGTGCGGCTGCGTTCTCATCTACGGCGCGCTCTTCGGAGCCGGCAAGATGCTGCTCGGCGAGACGGCGCTCGGCGCTGGCATCCTGCTGGTCGCGGCCGCCGCCGGAGTGGTCATCTATCGCGACCTGTCGAGCCGCGGTTGGAAGTCGGCGATCGAGTAGCGCCGCGCCGGCATATACTGGCAGGAACCGAATGATCACTCGACGCCAGGCAGTCGCCACGCTCGCCGCCGCACCGGCCGCCAGACCGCAATCCCGCAAGAAGCCGAACTTCCTCTTCATCCTTGCCGACGACCACGCCGGTTATGTGCTCGGCGCGGCCGGCAACAAACAGGCGGAAACGCCGAACCTCGACAAGCTGGCGTCGGAAGGAACGCACTTCCAAAGCCACTTCTGCAATTCGCCGGTCTGCACGCCTTCACGGCAGTCGTTCTTCACCGGACAGATGCCGTCGATGGCCGGCGTCACGGTCCTGCAAACGCCGCTGTCGAACGACAAGCCGACGCTGGCCAAGCAGTTCAAGACGGCCGGGTATCAAACCGCCGTGATGGGCAAGATGCACTTCAACCAGCCGTCGCGGCCCGGCCTCCACGGCTTCGACGTCGCGATGTGCGAGGACGCCGTCACCCGTGAATGGAACAAGGAGAAGCCATCGCGCACCGTCGCCGCGGAGACCCGTGTAAAGCCGCGGTGGCAGCCCTTCCGCGATCCCGCCAGCATCTGGCTCAACAGCGAAAAGCTGCCGTTTGCCCGCTACGGCCACGACATGCGCGGGAGCTTCCTCGCCCGCCAGGCGTGCCAATACCTGGAGCAAAAGAAGGACGAAACGTTCGCGATGTGGGTCAGCTTCCAGGAGCCGCACTCGCCGTTCGACTTTCCCATCGAGGACGCCAGCCACTTCGACCCCGCCCGATTCGTCGCTCCCAGGATCGGACCCGAGGACGCCTGGCAGATTCCGCTCATCTTCAAGGACCTCTCCGTCGAACAGCGCCAGGGCATCGTCGCCGCCTACTACACCTCCGCGCGCTTCCTCGATAGAAACGTGGGCATCGTGCTCGACAAACTGCGCGCCCTCGGGCTCGACTCCAACACCACCGTCGTCTACATGGCCGACCACGGATACTCTCTCGGCCACCACGGCCGCTTCGAAAAGCACTGCGGCTACGATCCCGCGCTCCACGTGCCGCTGATCGTGCGCCATCCCGGCCGCGTGCGAGCCGGACATCGAGTCACCGCCATGACCGAGCACATTGACGTCCCGGCGACGATCTGCGACATCATGGGACTCGATCCGCTCCCGGTCCTGCACGGCCAGTCGCTGCGGCCGTATCTGGAGGGCAAGCGCCCATCGAAGCCGCGCGACCACATCGTCAGCCAGTACCTCGAGAACGAGGAATGCTTTGTACGCACATCGCGCTGGAAGTACATGTTCTGCACCGGGCAGAGGAAGCGCACCGACGGATACCTGATCCAGAATCCAACACCGGGACGGCGCCAGCGCCTGTTCGACCGCAAGGCCGATCCCGGCGAGTTCAACGACGTGGCCGCGAAGAACCCGGCCGCCGTGCGCGAGATGCAGGATCTACTGCTCGCTCGTTATCGAAAGACGCATCCCGAGGTGGACAAGGAGCCCGGCAACCTCTCAAGCGAGGACGCGCTGGCCTGGTACGTGCGGCCTCGCGACGCAAGAGAATAAACGCGCGATACTCGGGGTAGTGGGCGGCTCGATGCGGCTGTTGGCGGCGGTCTGGGCGCCGGTCGTCTGTCTGGCGCAAACCAGAATCGATCCGGCGGACAAGGAAGGGCGCCAGATCGTCGAGGCCTTCGAAGCCAACTGGAACAGCACGCGCCAAGCGGAGATGAAGTGCCGCGCTCAGCCCATCGAGCCGCGCATGGGCTTCAGCTTCCGCTTCTGGACCGGCTTCCAGGCCTTCGTGCCGATGGAAGGCTTCCTGGAGCGCGAGACGCGTCTAGTGGTGCTGATCCGCGTCCGGGCCCGCTCGAAGAAGGAACCGGGCGAGCCCGTGTACTTTATCGAAGGCGGGCTGCTGCCGGAGGCCTCCAAGCGAAATTGGCGCGAAGCCGTGTTCAGCGGCGGAGTCTACGTCGGACCCGGCGCCTATGAGATCGCCTTCATCGTGGGCGACGATCGCCAGCGCGTCTGCAAGCAACAGTGGACGGTGACGGCCAAGGGCCGCGCCAAGGATTCCGCGTTGGCGGCGGGCGTGATCGAGGGTGTGGGCCTCGAGAACTGGCGCGGAATCGCGCCGAAGTCGAAGGATGGGGCCCGGGTGACGATCTTCATGCACGCGGCGCCGCGATGGCGCGGTCTCCATTTCGTCAAGCTGAACGGCTACGACCGGATGCTGCTGTTGAACTCGTTGACCTCGCTTCTGGACCTATCCGGATTCGCCTCGGCTCGCCTGGTCGTCTACGACGCGCAAGGGCGCCGTGTGCTGTTCCAGGACGAGAAGTTCAGCCCCGTGGGGTACCGCAAACTGGCGCAGACGTTGCGCGACACCGGCTACGGAACCATCGACTACAAGATTCTCACGAAGGGTCCGTCGGAGGCGAAGTTCATCGCCGGGCTGATCGAGCAGGACCGCCGCGCCGAAACAAAATCGGACGTCGTCGTTTTTCTCGGACCGGAGTTGCGCGGAGTTCGCAAGCTGCCCCCCGAATTCGAGGGACTGCCTGAACAGCTTCCGAAGGCCTATTATCTGGCACTGGGCCGCGACGTGGTGGCGCAGGGCGACATGATCAGCAAATTGATCAAGGCCGCCCGCGGCAAGATGTATCTGGTGCTCGGCAGCCGCGACCTGCTCGCGCCGATCCGCGCGGTCGCGCAGGCGAAGTAGCTACCGCTTGCCGAAGCAGTACAGCGCCGAGTGCGTTCGAACGTAGATGCGGCCATCGGCGATCGCCGGTGTCGCGTGGACGGGCTCGTTGAAGTCGATCACCTTGGTGACCTCCCATTCGCCGCCCGCCTTGAGGATCGCCATCTTGCCTTCCTCGCTCACCGTGAAGACCTTGCCATCCGCCGCGATCGGTGACGAGAAGTACGCGCCCGGCGCGCCGGTCACACGAGCCTGCTTCACCATCTTGCCGGTCTTGGCGTCTAACGACGTCAGAATTCCGCCTTCCTTCAGCAGGTACAGCACGCCTTCGTAGAGTAGCGGAGAAGGCACGTTCGGCAGCGACTTCTCGTACTTCCACAGCGTGTTCTTCTCCGTCATGTCGCCCTTGCCGCCCAGGCGAAACGCGTTGACGCCGTTCACCACCGACCGCTTGGCCTGATACATCGACCAGTCGCGCCGGTCGAGCACGCCGTCGTTGTCGAGATCGAGATCGCCGAACTTCTTCCGCATCTTCTCGTCCTCGAACTCGTCCTTCTGCAGCTTGCCATCCATGTTCTTGTCGATCTTGGCCGCGATCTCCTCGAACCCCTCCACCTTCTCCTGTTGGCCGGGATCGGCCTCGCCGGCCCATCCGAGCACGTAGATATTCTCGTCGTCCATCACCGGCGTCGGCTTCAACTGCCAAGTGAGTCCGGCGACGAACCACTCCTGTTTGCCTGACTCGACATCGTAGGCCACCAGCTTGTACGAACCGGCCAGCAGCACTTGCGCCTTGCCGCCCTTCGGCTTCCAGATCACCGGCGTCGCGAAGCCGCGGGTGAAGTCGGGCCGGTCGACGCGCCACTTGATCTTGCCGGTGTTCTTGTTCACTCCGATGAAATACGAGCCGCTCTCCTGATCGAGGGGGCACAGCAGCGTGTCGCCAACCAGCACGGGGGTCGCCGACTGGCCCATCGGATTGTTGAACGGTCCCAGCGGCAGATTCCACTTGTCCTCCCCATCCGGACCGTAGGAGATCAGCCCGTAGTCGGTAAAGAACACGAACACGTTCTTTCCGTCGGAGGCGGCCGAAGCCGATGTCGGCGAGTTCGCCTTGTGCAGCTTCTCCTCTCTCGGACGTGGCGATTCGCGGCGCCAAAGGATGCGGCCCGTGCCGCGGTCGATGGCGAAGGTGAACAGCTTCTTTTCCTCGTAGCCGGTGAGGTAGATCCGGTTGCCGACCAGCACGGGCGACGAGTGGCCCGGAGGAACCGCGGTCTTCCAGACGACGCTCTTGTCCGGTCCGAATTCCTCGAGCAGTCCCTTATCGGGTGCGATGCCGGCGCTGTTCACGCCGCGGAACGTCGGCCAATCCGCGGCTTCCAGAAGACTTGCGGAGATGAGAACGAGAAGGGGCCTCATGGGGCCTTATTCTATCGCGATTCCAGGCCCGCCTCAATAGCCGGCGGCGCTTTGTTGTTGCTGTTCCAGAGGACGGATCGCGAAGAACGTCTCGTGGATCTTGGCGCCGATGCGGTTCAGCTTGACCTGAAACGTGTCGACGAACTCGTGCAATCCGCCGGCCATGATCTGCTCCACCGGCGAGTAGTCGATCTCGGCGCGCAGTTGGCTCAGCAGTTGCTCGGCTTCGTTGCGGTAGGCTCCCTGCGGCGTTCCGGTGACCGCGCGCACCGATTCGTCGGCGAGCCTCAGGCAATAGCGCACCGCGCGCGGGAACTCGGGATCCAGCAGCAGGAACTCCACGATGCGCGGGGGCGAAAGGCGGCCGAAACGCTTGCGGTACATTTCGAATCCCGACACCGACTTCAGCACGGCCGCCCAATGGATATCGTCGATCGGCGTTCCCACCACGCGGACCGAGGGCAGCAGCATGTAGTACTTCACGTCGAGGATGCGCGTCGTCTTGTCGGCGCGTTCCATCTTCCGGGCGGCGCGAATGAAGTTCCACGCCTCGTTGTGCGACATCGTCGAATCGGTGATGCCCTGGAACAGGTGGCATTCCATGCGGAAGCGCTTGAACAGTTCGTTCGGCTTGTCGCTGCGCTCCGCGGCCAGTGCGTTGAGCATCATCAGATAGAGTTTGTTGGCCTGTTCCCACATCTCCGACGAGATCGTATCGCGCACGGTGCGGGCGTTTTCCCGCGCGGCGCGCACGCAGGACATGATCGAGTTCGGGTTCTTCTCGTCGAAGGTGAGGAACTCGATGACGCTCTCCTGGGTGGCCGCGCCGTAGCGGGCCGCGTAATCGGCCGAGTCGCCCGAGGTATCGATGAGCGGCTGCCACTGGCGGGCGGCGCCGGACGGCATGTCGAGCGTCAGGTGGAGGTTGACGTCCACGAAGCGCGCGACGTTCTCGGCGCGCTCGATGTAGCGGCTCATCCAATAGACGGAACTCGCCACGCGGCTCAACAGCGGGGGGGAAGCGGTGGTCATCGGACGCCTCCCTCCGCGATCACCCACGTGTCCTTGCTGCCGCCTCCTTGCGAGGAGTTCACCACGAGCGACCCCTTCTTCAACGCCACGCGAGTCAGTCCTCCGGGAAGCACGAAGATGTCCTTTCCATAGAGAATGTAGGGCCGCAGGTCGACGTGGCGGCCTTCGGCGTGATCGTCCACGATGGTGGGCACCCGCGACAGCCCGAGGGTCGGCTGCGCGATGTAGTTGCGGGGCTGGGCGCGGATCTTGTCCGCGAACTCGTCGCGCTGCGCCTGCGGCGCGTGCGGACCCACCAGCATGCCGTAGCCGCCCGCTTCGTTCGCCGCCTTGACCACCAGCTTGTCGAGGTTCGCCAGCACGTGTTGACGGTCCGCGTCCCGCCAGCAAAGATACGTGGGGACGTTCGGGATGATGGCGTCCTCGCTCAGATAATACCGGATCATCTCGGGAACGTAGGCGTAAATCACCTTGTCGTCGGCGACGCCATTCCCGGGCGCGTTCGCCAACGCGACGTTGCCCG
Source organism: Acidobacteriota bacterium (assembly GCA_005808475.1). GTDB lineage: Bacteria > Acidobacteriota > Terriglobia > Bryobacterales > Bryobacteraceae > SYLY01. The sequence continues at coordinate 183 of SYLY01000113.1, read as the reverse complement.
CGGCGTACGACTCCATCAGCCCGGGCACGCCCAGCATGCTGTCCGGCTGGAATACCTCGGGGTCGAGGAAGTCGTCGTTGATACGGCGATAGATCGCGTGCACAGGGGCCAGGCCCGCGGTGGTCTTCATCCAGACGCGGTCGTTCTCGACCACGAGGTCTCGGCCCTCGACCAGCGGGATGC
>SYLY01000112.1 GCA_005808475.1 Acidobacteriota bacterium | reverse complement strand
GCAGCATCGCCACCACGCCGTGGCGGGCAACGCCGGTTCGCACCTCGGTGAATCCGATCGCGCGGAGCCGCGCCGCGATCTCGCGCCCTGTGCGCTCCTCGCGATTGGACAACTCCGGATGCATGTGGAACCAGCGCCGCGATTCCACCAGCTTCGAACGCAAGGCCTCGGCCCCGCGCGCCAGTTCCGCGTCGCGAGCGGGATCCGCCATCGCCAGCCAGGCGCCGGCCGCGAATAGCGCGAGCCGCCTCATTTGCGGCGCTTCCCGACGCAGTAGACGGCCTTGTCGGTTCGTAGGAAGATCTGGCCATCGGACACAGCGGGCGAACTCAGTGTGTACTCGCCGAGGTGATTCTCCGCCAGCACTTCGAACTCAGGCCCCGCCTTCAACACCACGGTGGTTCCCTCTTCGTTCGAGATGTAGAGCTTGCCGTCGGCCAGCACCGGCGACGAACTGTATGTCGCCGGGCGGATGCGTTTGCCGCCATACACCTGCTTGCCGGTTTTGGCGTCGACCACCCACATGATTCCCTTGTCGGTGGGCAGGTAGAGCAATTTGCCGTCCGTCACCGGCGAGGGAACGTCGGGGCCGTTGTCGAAGGTCCACGCCACGTGGGACTTGCTCACGTCGCCCTTGCCTCCGCCGCGGACCGCCAGAAACGGGCGGACTCGCGTGGGCGAGTACACCATGCCGTCGAACACCACCGGCGAAGCGATGATGCGATAGAAACCGTCATCGGTGGGGTTCAATCCCCAGGCGCGCCAAGTCTCTTCTCCGGAGGCCGGATCGTGGCCCGTCACGCAATTTCCACCCGAGAGCACCACCTCCGCCTTGCCGCCGGTTCGCAGAAGCTGGGGCGTCACGTAGGAATCGGGCGATTCGTTGCGGGCGGTGGTTGCGCGCTCGCGTTTCCAGAGGGTCTTGCCGGTATTGCCATCCAGCTTCAACAGGTACGACGGATCGTCCGTCTTCATACCGTGCAGCACGGGGATGAACAGCGCCCCATCGTGCAGCAGCGGACTGGCGCCGTAGCCGAAGTTGAGCCCGAACTTGCCGTACTCGGCCTGAATGTCGCGCGACCACAGCCCGGCGCCCTTGAAGTCGAACGCTTTCACGATGCCCGTGCCGGTCATGAACCACACCGTGCGCCCGTCGGTCACCGGCGAGGGCGAACTCATGTTCTGCTTGTTCGCCTTGTAGTTGCCGGTCCCGAGCGGCCGCTTCCACAGGATGGCGGCGGAGTTCCGGTCAACCGCCCACGCTTGCAAATCCTGGCCGTCGGCGACGTTGAGGAACAGGTGTTCGCGCCAGATCACGGGCGTGGAGCCGCTCCACGAGGGCATCGGCAGCCGCCACGCGACGTTCTCCGTCTGGCTCCACGACGTGGGCAGATCGCGTTCGGCGCTGATTCCGTTTCCATCGGGCCCGCGCCAGGCGGGCCAGTTTGCGGCATGAAGCGCGGCGGCCGCCGCCAGCGCCCCGGCGATGCGAAACTTGCTCATTCCGCCAAGAGTATCATTTGGCGCGCGCGGCCTCGTCCAGATACACGCGCAGCCGCTGCCGCGCCAGGAACGCCGGGTCGGGGATGAGAATGAGCGGGAATCCCTCGTCCATCCAGAAGCGCGCCACTTCCGGCGATCCAACCACCATGCCGCACGCCTTGCCCGCCGACTCCGCCGACCGCCGCACGGCGCGGATCGCCTCCACCACCTCCGGATGGTCCAGTTGTCCCCACCGCGACAGGTTCAGCGAGAGATCGTAGGGGCCGAGCATCAGCGCGTCGATCCACGGAGCGGACGCGAATGACGCGGCGTTCGCCATGCCCGCCGGCGATTCGATCTGCGGCATCAGGAAGAAGCCGTCTTCCACTTCGTCCCAACCGGCGCGATCGAGCGTCCGGTTCGCGAAGATCGATGGGCCGCCCGGTCCGCGCCGGCCCTTGGGAGGCGTGAACACCGCGTCTCGCAGCGTTTCCACGTGCGCGGCGGTTTCGGTCCACGGAAGCATGATGCCGGCGGCGCCCATGTCCATGTACTTCTTCACCATGTGATGGACACTCGCTTCCGGCCGGACGAGCAGCGGGAATTCGAGCAGCCGCGCCGTGCGGAACAGATCCTCGGCGGTGCGTGCGTCGCAGGTGGAATGCTCCATGTCGAGCACCGCGAAGTGGAGCCCTTCGGCGCGGAAGATCTCGATGTGGCCGGGCCAGAAGTCGAACGACATCAGCACGCCCATGGTGGGTTGCCGGTCACGCACGCGTTTCTTGAGTTCGGTTGCGAACATGTTCCCGCTATTCTACGGCAGCCGTCCCGCCGAGGCATAGAATAGAAAGGTGGAATCGAGAATCAGCCGCCGTAAGTGGGCGTTTGCCGCGGTGGCATCCCCGGCTGGAGCGGCCTTGGCGCAGACCGCTCCCCGGCAGCGCATCGACGAGGCGCGCGAACAAACCAGCCAGGCGCGCGCGGCACTGAAGCGATTCAAGATTCCCGCGAAAGTGGAACCGGCGACGGTGTTCCGGGCGTAACAGGCATGGCGGCGGGCTTCGACGATTCCGTTTTCTTCGCGACGATCCGGGAGATCAACACGCGCCTCATTGCGCGGGAGTTTTCCTGCGTGGAACTCACCCGCGCCTTCTGCGACCGGTTGGAGAAACTCGGCCCGCGGTACAACTGCCTGGCCCTTTCGCTGCGCGAGCAGGCCGTGCGAAAGGCCAAGGAGGTCGACGCCGATCTGAAGAAGGACCGCCGGCGCGGCCCGCTCCAGGGCGTCCCATTCGGCGCGAAGGATCTGCTGAGCTACGCGGGTCAACCCACCACTTGGGGAGCGGCTCCGTTCGCCGGGCAGGTGTTCGACTCCGATGCCGCGGCGATCGCCCGCCTGTCGAAGCTGGGCGCGGTGCTGACAGGCAAGCTCTCGATGATCGAACTGGCGGGCGCGGGCGGGTATCGGGTGGCGGCGGCATCGCTACAGGGCCCGGGCCTGAACCCGTGGGACCGTTCGCGTTGGTCCGGCGGATCGTCGAGCGGATCGGGCAGCGCGGTGGCGGCTGGTCTGACGCCCTTCGCGCTCGGTTCGGAGACTTCGGGTTCGATCCTGGCCCCTTCGGCCATGTGCAACGTCACCGGCTTGCGCCCGACCTACGGACTGGTCAGCCGCGCGGGCGCGATGGCGCTGGCGTGGACCATGGACAAGATCGGGCCAATGTGCCGGTCGGCGGACGATTGCGGCATCGTCTTGCAGGCCATCTCCGGGAAAGACGCGGAAGATCCGGCATCGGCGGGCAAGAGCTTCTACTACGCGCCCCAGTTCGCGCGGCCGTTCGCCGAGTTGACCATTGGCTACGCGCCCACCGACTGGACCGATCACGTCGAGCCCTCCGCCAAAGCGGCTTTCGCGCAGGCTCTCGAGGCGTTCCTCTCCATCGGCGCCAAGACCAAGGTGGTGGAACTCCCCGAGTTTCCCGTGGAAGCGGTAGCGGCGACGATCATCGCGGCGGAAGGGTCGGCGGCGTTCGAGTCGCTGATCGAGAGCGGCCGCGTGGACAAGCTGGCCGACGCCTCGCAGATCGCGGGCCTGAAGGCGGGCGTCGAGATTCGCGCCGTGGACTACCTTCGGGCGATGCGCATCCGGTCGATGATTCGCGATGCCTTCCCGGCTCTGTTCGCCGACGTGGACGTGCTGCTCGCGCCCGCGTGGCCCGGCGCCGCGCCCACGATCTCGGCGCCGCTCGACCAGCCCCCCGCGCTGGCGACTCCGGCGAGCAAGGCGCGAGGCCTGCAAGATCTGATTCCGGCAAGCAACCTGGCGGGGCTGCCCGCGCTGTGCCTGCCGTGCGGCTTCGCGGACGGCCTTCCGCTGGGCGTGCAACTGGTGAGCCGGCCATTCAACGAAAATACGCTGTTACGTTTCGGGACCGAGTTCCAATCGCGGACCGATTGGCACAAGAAGCGCCCGGCGATTTCCTAAAGGAGAACATTTCATGTCCGAACCGAACGCGCCCCCGCCGCTGGAGATCACGAACCTCGACATCGAGCAGGATCTCGCACTCGAGTTCGTCCACGTGGTGGAGGAGGCGGCCATCGCCTCGGCGCGAACCATGGGCCAGGGCGATCCGCCCAAGTCCGATCAAGTGGCGGTGCAGGCCATGCGCCGCGCGTTCGAAAGGGTGTCGATCGACGGGACCATCGTGATCGGAGAAGGCGAGCGCGACAAGGCGCCGATGCGGTACATCGGCGAACAGGTCGGCTTGAAGCCGCCGCCCGGCGTGCAGTATCCAAAGGTGGACATCGCGGTGGATCCGCTGGAAGGCACCAATCTGTGCGCGACCGGCGCGTCGAACTCCATCGTTGTGCTCGCCGCGTCGGAGCCCAACGGACTGCTGCACGCACCGGACTGCTACATGGAGAAGATCATCGCCGGGCCGGCCTGCCGCGGCGCGCTGGACCTGGACGCTCCGGTGGAGGAAAATCTGCGGATCATCGCGTCGTGTCTCGAGCGCGACGTATCGGACCTCACCATCGTGGTGCTGGACCGCCCGCGCCACGCCAAGCTGATCCAGTCGATCCGCGAGGCGGGCGCTCGCATCCGGCTGATTCACGACGGAGACCTGTCGGCGGGCATCGCGGCGGCGATTCGCGGCGTCGGCGTGGACGCGGTGATGGGCAGCGGCGGCGCCCCGGAAGGCGTGATCACGGCGGCCGCGCTCCGATGTCTGCATGGCGAAATGCTGGCGCGGCTGGTGGTGAACACTCCCGAACTCGAGGAGCGCGTGGCGGCGATGGGAATCCGAGACTCCAAGCGGATCTACACCGCGAGGGATCTGGCCCCGGGCAAGAAGATCATCTTCGCCGCCTGCGGCGTCACGCAAGGAGCGTTGCTGAACGGCGTGCGATTCTTCGGCGAAGGTTGCCGGACTCACACGCTCGTGATGACGCGCTCGTTGAACAAGGTGCGCTTCGTCGACGCGATCCACTTGCAGCGGCCGCCCGGACCTCGCGGAGTCCGGCTGTACTAGACTTCGGGGAATCGTTCCCGCGAGTTCCGTCATCCATCCCCGTGTGCAGACCGCTACCCTCACCGGCTGGACGCAGCTAGCCCCGGACGTACGCGACTTCGAGTTCGAGGTTCCCGGCGTGGAGACCGTTGCGTTCGCGCCCGGGCAATTCGTGTCTTTCTCGGCGGAGATCGGCGGCAAGCGAATCACGCGGGCCTACTCGATCTCTTCGCCGCCGGATGGGAACCGCTTCCATATCTGCCTGAACCGCGTGCCCGAGGGTCTGTTCTCTCCGCTGTTGTTCTCCGCCGAACCCGGGTTTCGCGTCGACATGCAGGGGCCGCTCGGCACGTTCACCCTTCGCGATCCCGAGGCGGAGTCGATCATGGTGGCGACCGGCACCGGAGTCGCGCCGTTCCGGTCGATGATCTCGCACTATCTGCGGCAAGGCGGAAAGGCGCCGGTCACGCTGCTGTTCGGGGTCCGGCACGAGGAGAATCTCCTCTATCGCGCCGGCTTCGAGGAATGGGCGCGGCTCTATCCGAACTTCCGGTTCGAACCCACGCTGACTCGTCCGTCCGATTCGTGGACCGGCCGCGCCGGCCGCGTGCAACCGCATCTGCTCGAATTGGTGGGTGACCGGCGGGACCTCTACATCTACGTGTGCGGGATGAAGGCGATGGTCGACGACGTGCGCGCGACGATGCGCGGCCTCGGCTTCGACCGCCGGCGGATCGTGGTGGAAAAGTACGACTGACGGGCGCCATGCTACCATCGATCCGCCATGAACCGGCTGCCGCTTTTTCTCGCGCTCGCCGCCATCCCGGCGGCGTCTTTTGAAAAGTCCAGGACCGAGATCGTCAAGGCCACCACGCCTCGGGACGACTCCAAGCCGAACAGCGATTCGGTCCCAGACGTCGTCGCCATCGAGGGGCGGATCGAGAAGGTGGTGGTTCTGCGCTTCAAGTTCCAGGCCGACCTGCTGGCCGGCCTCGAAAAGGCCGTCAAGGACCGCAAAATCCGCAACGCGGTGATTCTGTCGGGCATCGGCTCGCTGCGGAACTACCACGTCCATTCGGTGAGCAACCGCGATTTCCCTTCGAAGAACGTGTTCATCAAGGACGACTCGACTCCCGCCGACATCATCAGCGTCAACGGCTATGTGATCGACGGCCGCGTCCACGGACACATGACGCTCGCCGACGGGGAGAAAGCATGGGGCGGCCACATCGAACCGGCGAACACGGTGTTCACCTTCGCGATCGTCACGCTGGGCGTGCTCGCGGACGGCGCCGATCTGTCGAAGGTGGACGACAAGACGTACCGATGATCCTTCTTGCGCTCCTGCTCGCCGCCGCGGCGTCCGCGCAGACTCGCGAGGTGGCGCTGACCTTCGACGATCTGCCGTCGGCGGGTGACGTGACTCCGGCGGAGGCGGAAGCCATCAACCGCGCGATCGTGGCGGAGCTCGGAAAGCACCGCGCTCCAGCCGTGGGATTCGTGAACGAAAAGGCGGGCGAGCGGATCGGGACGGCCCGCTGGGAGCGCATTCTGAACGGATGGCTGGACGCGGGGCTCGAACTGGGCAATCACACCTTCGCTCACCTCGATCTGAACGACCTGCGTCCGGAGGAGTTCGAGCGCCAGGTGATTCTCGGCGAGGCGGTGTTCGCGCGGCTGCTCGCCAAGCGGGGCGCCAAGCCGCGCTATCTGCGATTCCCGTTCAACCACATCGGCGGAACCGAGGACAGCCGCAAGGCCGCCGCGACGTTCCTGGCGTCGCGCGGATACGAGATCGCCGCTTGCACGATCGACACCAGCGACTACGAGTTCTCCCGCGCCTACGATGCTGCGCTGGCCGCCAAGGACGCCGCCGCGGCCCGGATCGAGCGCGAGTACCTCGACTACACGGCGGTCCAGATCGCCTACTACGACAAGCTGAACGCGCAAGTGCTGGGAAGAACCGCGCCCCACGTGATGCTGCTGCATGCCAACCGGCTGAACGCGGCTGTCCTTGCCCGGATTCTGGAGATTTTCGAGGCGCGAGCCTTCCGTTTCGTGGCACTGGAGAAGGCGCAGGCGGATCCGGCATACGCGATCGAGGTCGCGGCGAACAAGTTCGGTCCGATGTGGGGATACCGGTGGGCGCGAACGATGCGAGTCAAGGTAAACGGCGCCGCGGAGATGGAACCGTCCGAGTGGATCAGACGGTACGGGCGGAAGTAGCGCCCGGTTCCCAAATGTTCGTAAAGACGAATTCACGCATCTTCACGTGAAAAACAAACCGCGTTAAGGTTGGCCCGGTAGTTTGGATTCGGGAGGACAAAAAGTCCATGAAAAACTTCCTGAAAAACCAGACCCTCTTCAAGCTGACGGCCGTCGCGGCCATCTCCGTGCTCGGCATCGCCGCCGTGGCGAACGCGCAAGGACCCGGCGCGGGTCCCGGCGGTCCCGGTGGACGGCCTCAATTCGGCGGTCCCGGCGGACCGGGCGGACCGGGCGGACCGGGCGGTCCCGGCGGCGCCGCGCAGGCTCTGCTCGGCATCATGGGGTACGCTCTCGATCTCTCCGACGCGCAGCGCACCCAGATCCGCGGCATCGTGACTCAGGCCATGCAGGCCAATCAGGCGGCCCTCACGCAGTTGCGCACGCTCCGCGAGGCCGAGCGCGCCGCGGTGAAGGCTGGTAAGTCCGAGCAGGAACTCCGCACGCTGGCGCAGACCGCCACGCCCGTGGTGACGCAACTGCACGCCGCGATGCTGGTGACCGAAGCAAAGGTCCACGCGGTGTTGACGCCGGCGCAGAAGGATAAGCTCGAGAAGATCCGCGCCTCGCTCGAGCAGAACCGTCCGCAACGTCCGGCCTTCGCGCCTCCGGGCGAGTAGCCAGTCCTCGACCGGCGTTCGAACGGCCCGCCTCCCGAGCAGGGGATGGCGGGCCGTTTCGCGTTTGCGCCGGCGCGTGGTAAAGCTGAAGAGATGATGCAACTGCTGGCGGGGAAAAATGCGCTCGTCACCGGCGCGAGCAAAGGCGTTGGAAAAGGCATCGCGCTCGAACTGGCCCGGCAAGGTTGCGATGTCGCGATCAACTTCAATAGCGACCGCGCGGGCGCGGAAGCAGTGGCCGCCGAGATTCGCGGCATGGGACGCGAAGCGTTCACCGCCGCCGCCAACGTCGGCGACTCGGGTCAAACCGCGGCCATGTTCGACCTGGTGCTCGAACGCATGCCGCGCATCGACATCCTGGTGAACAACGCCGGCGTGCAGACATGGAAGGCGCTGCTCGATCTGTCGGAGTCCGAATGGGACCGCGTGATCGATACCAACCTGAAGGGCTGCTTTCTCTGCACGCAACTCGCCGGGCGGGCGATGCGGGAAGCGGGCGGCGGGGCGATCGTCAACATCGGTTCGGGTTGCAACAAGGTGGCGTTTCCGAATCTGGTGGACTACACGGCGAGCAAGGGCGGTATCGAGATGCTTACGAAAGTGGCGGCGTGCGAGTTGGGCAAGTACGGCATCCGCGTCAACTGCGTGGCCCCGGGTGCAATCGAGATCGAGCGCACCAAGCTCGAATCCGGCGACTACGGCGCCACATGGGGTTCCGTGACGCCGCTCGGGCGCGTGGGCGTTCCGGCCGACGTGGCGAAAGCCGTGGTCTTCTTCGCCAGTCCCTTGGCGGATTTCGTGACGGGACAGACGCTCTGGGTGGACGGCGGTCTGTTCTCCAAACCGCACTGGCCGTACGCGTGACCGAAAAATATTCGGGGGTTCGGCGCATGGTCTTCCCCGCGCGGGGGAAAAATCGGTTTACAATGGAGAACTCCCCCGAAATCCTCGTTTCAGGAACTCCCCGGTACACGTCCGCCGATGTGCGACAATAGCGTTTTGATGGATCCGTTCGGTACCCGCCGCGGTTTTTATCCGTACTTAATCTTTATCACGCGGGCGGCCGTTGCGCCGTTCCGCCAATCCTTGGAGGGATGAGATGGCTCAGATCTTCACTCCCTCGGCAAACATTCTCGCCAAGACGAGCATCGTCGTCGGCGTGGTCGCCGTGGCTGGCCTCGGCCTGGCGGTTGACACGCTCTACCGCTCCCCTTCGGGCGCCGGGTCAGGCTGGGCATGGTGGGCGGCGGGGCCGATTCGGTCATTGGGCGCACCCACCTCATTGCCATGCGGGCCGATGGGCTCTGCGATCTCGTGGCGGG
>SYLY01000001.1 GCA_005808475.1 Acidobacteriota bacterium | reverse complement strand
GCCGGAAAGCTGCGACGGATAGTGCTTCATGCGGTGCGACATGCCCACCTTTTCGAGCGCTTCCTGCACGCGCTTCTTGCGCTCGCCGCCTCCCATGCCGCGGTAGGTGAGCGGCAGTTCCACGTTCTCGTACACCGTCAGGTCGCCGATCAGGTTGAACGCCTGGAAGATGAAGCCGATCTCGCGATTTCGAATTCGCGCCCGCTCGCTCGCCTTCAGGCTCTCCACCGGACGTCCGTTGAGCATGTAGCGTCCCTCGGACGGCGTGTCGAGCAGCCCCAGGATCGACAGCAGCGTCGATTTCCCGCAGCCCGACGGGCCGTTGATGGCCACGTACTCGCCCTTCTTGACGTCCATGTGGATGCCCGCCAGCGCGTGCGTCTCCACTTCGTCGGTGTAGAAGATCTTCTTCACGGCATCCAGGTGAATCAGGGTTTCGCTCATCGCGCGATGCTCTCCTCGGCTTCCTACTTGATGACGACGCGGTCGTGCGCGTCCCACTGCGACATGTCGGACAGGATGATCTTGTCGCCGGGCTGCAGACCTTCTTTCACTTCGATCGTGTTCACCGACGTGCGTCCGAACTTTACTTCGACGCGCCGGGCGGTCTTTCCGTCACGATCGAACTTGAACATTCTGACGGTGGAGTCGGGCTGGCCGAACGCCGGGCGCGCCACATGGATCACGTTGTCCAGCTTTTCGATCTCGATCACGCCGTCGACGCTGAGATCGGGCCGGGCGCCCTCCGGCAGTTTGCCTTCCAGGCGTACCTCGACCAGAACCGTGCCTTCCTTGGCCGCCGGCTCGATACGCGACACGCGGCCGGGAATGATGCCGTTGCGCGTGTCGATCTGAGCGATCTGGCCGATTCGCACCTCTTTAATCCGCGTCTCGGCCACCTTGAGCTCCGCTTTCAGATGCTCCGGTTGCGCCACCTTCGCCAGGATGGTGCCGGCCGGCACTTTCTGTCCCACCTGCACCGGCAGATCCTGCAGCACACCGTTCGCGCCGGCGCGCACGGTCAGTTGATCCAACTGGCTCCTCTTGAGCGTCAGCAGGGCCTTCAGTTTGTCGATGTCGGCGCGCTGCACCGCCAGTTGCGCATCGACGGACTCCCTCTTGATCCGGAGCCGCTCGCGTTCGAGGTTGAGCCGCTTGTCGAGTTGATAGGCCGTATCGCGCGAGAGCTTCACCGTCAATTCGACGATGAGCTGTTCCTTGAACATCGCCTCGTCGCGGTCCAGCCGGAGTTTGGCCTGCGTGTACGCCGATTCGATCTGAGCGAGTTCCGCCAGTTGCGTCAGAGTCTGGCTTTCCAACTGGACCTTGAGGTCCAGCAGCCGGGCCTCGGAAGCCTTGACCTGATATTCGGCGTCGAGGGAGGTGAGTTGGAGTTCCGGGTTGCTCAGCGTGAGGATCACCGTATTCGGTCCGACCAGCGCGCCGGGCCGGATCACGATCTTCTCCACGCGGCCGTCGGTGCTTGCGGGAATCCAAAGGACCTCTTCGGCGACCAAGGTTCCCAGCCCGCGTTCCTGCCGCATCATCGGACCACGCGTGACTTCGCCGGGCCAAACGGAGCCGGCTTCCACCACCGGCGCGGCCTTCTCGAGCTTGGCCAGCGACACGGTGGCGGCGGCGATCGCCGCGGTCACGACCGCCAGAATCGAGATCCGGCGGATCCACTTCTTTTTGGCGGCGTCTTTTCTGGGTACGTCCATGAATATCCCGTCCTTAGTCTGGCACGCCGGGCGCCAGAGTGTCGCGAGGGGTTCCAAGATGCTGTGCGAAAAGGAGATGGCCGTCGCACTGGCTCGTGCCCGGCCCCAGCAAAGTGTCCGGTATTGGGACGCGCCGTCCGGCCGCGGCCGCCGGCTCCGGCGGAACCTTTCGCGCCGCGCTATCGTAGTAGGTACCGAGGGCCCGATGAAACTGAAACCTTCCTTATTCGCGCTGGCGCTTGCCGCGTTTCCAGCCGCCGCCGTCGACCAGACGGTGTTGAACACGATTGGACCGGGCGCGGCCGTCGTCGCCGGATTCGATTTCGACCGTGTCAAGGCGTCGCCGCTCGGGCAGAACGCGCTGGCCCAACTCAATGTCGCCGAAGAGGATTTCCGGAAGATGTCCGACCTGCTCGGCTTCGATCTCCGTCGCGACCTGCGCGAGGTGGTCCTGATCTCGCCGGACGCCGCGATGCGGTCCAACGCGCTGGTGATCGTGCGCGGAACGTTCGATCAGGCCAAGCTGACCGGAGTCGCGGGATTGAAGGGCGGCGCGAATCTGACCGCTTACAATGGCGTCACCATGCTCGGAAAGGGCACGGGCGCCAACTCGCAGTGGGCCGCGTTCCTTGCGGGGGGCTTGGTCTTCGGCGCCGATACCGCGGTGAAGGCCGCCGTGGATCGATCGGTGAAGGGCGTGGTGGCCGACGCGGGCCTCGCCGCGCGAGTGCAGGCCGCCAGCGCCCAGCATGACGCCTGGGTGCTTACCACGGTGTCGCCCGCCCGCTTCGCGCCGCAGGTGAAGAAGCGCCCCGTCCCCGGCGATCCGGCCGGCAACTCGATGGACGCGCTGCTGCAAGGCACGGTCGTGCAGGGGATCGAGAACGTGGCGCTCGGACTGAACTTCGGCGCCACCGTTACGCTGTCCGGCGAGGCTTCGATGCGCTCGGACAAAGACGCGGCGGCGCTCGGCGACATCATGAAATTTCTGGGCCAGATGGCCGGTTCGAACATCCGCGGCGAAGGCAACGCGTTGGTGACCCTGCTCAATTCGCTGCAGACCGACGCCGCCGGACGAACATTGCGATTTTCGATGTCGGCCCCGCAGGCCGAGTTCGAGAAGCTGATGCGGCAGGCGGCTCCCCACGCGCGGCCCGTCGTTTACAAGCACTGATCGGAAGACTAGGCGAACGGACTCCGCTTCATCGCCCAGTCGATCGCCTCCTGGGGCACCACGTACTTGGACATGCCGCGATTCCCGCGGTAGTCCAGGTCCTTGATGCCGGTCGGGCTCGTATAGAACGCGTCGACGCTCATCTTCCGCACCCAGTCGAAGAACGTAATGCCCGGGCCCAATGGCGAGGGCCGCTTCACCGTGTAGTTGCTGAACTGCCGGTAATCGTTCGACCGGCGGTAAACCAACTCCTCGCTACGCCGCGCCGCCTCTTCCTTCTCCGCCGCCACCAACACGTCGAGCATCCGCGTCTGCTGCTGGGGAGACGCCTCGACGAAGCGCTTCCCATACCGCTGCCGCATCTCCGCGTCGAGCCAGGCGAGCCCCCCATGGAAGATGCCGGCCAGCCGCTCGTTCTGGCTCGAAAGCGTATCGATGAACTCGGGCGCGCCCGCGTCCACGGCCGACCCGGAAATATCGTCTTTCGGCACGATGATCTCGGCCAGCCGGGCGATGGTCTGGTATTCGTGCGGCTGGAACGCCTTCACCTTGTAGGGACCCTTGGCCTTCTCGGCGCCGGTGGCGGCATGGACATGCTGCGCGGCATCGGCGTCCATGACGCCGGCGGCGGTCAACCCGAGCGCCAGGGCGCGAATGATCTCGCGGCGATTCGGATCGTTAAACATTGCCTTTCCTCATCTCCTCCGCCAGATAGTCGCAACCGCGCCAAGCCAGCGCGTTGATCGTCAGCGTCGGGTTCTTGTCGGGATTGGAGACGAAGCTGGCGCCGTCCATCACGAACAGGTTCTTTGCGTCGTGCGCCTGGCCGTAGCCGTTGAGCACGGAGTTCTTCGCGTTGGTTCCCATTCGCGCCGTTCCCACTTCGTGGATGATCGTGCCCGGGATCGAGATGCCGTCGGCTTCGCGCTGCGCGGCGCTCAAGCCGGTGACGCGCCCGCCCATCCCTTCAATGATTTCGGCGAACACTCTCTCCATGTGGCGCGCCTGCTTCCACTCGTAGTCGGTCCACTTGAAGTGGAATCGCGCGACGGGGATGCCCCACTGGTCCACCACGCCGGGATCGATCTCCATGTAGGAATGCTCGTTCGGAATCATCTCGCCGCGGCCGGCGAATCCGACGCCTGCGCCGTAGCCCTTGCGGATCTCCTTCTTCATTTCCGCGCCGTAGCCGAAGCGGCGGGCCTGGCCATGGTAGCTGCCCACGCCGGGCAGTCCGTAGCCGCCGCCGATCTCGATGTGGTAGCCGCGCGGGAAGTCGAGCTTCTCGTGCTTGTCCCAAAGCCACCACGGCATGTAGAGATGCGCGCCGCCCGCGCCGTCGGTGTCGTAGTGCGGCATGCCCTCGAGGGCCGGAACGTAACCCGACAGGCCGAAGCCGACAGTGTCCATCAGATAACGGCCCACCAGCCCCGATCCGTTCGCCAACCCATTCGGAAACGCGCTCGACTTGGAATTGAGCAAAATGCGCGCCGATTCGCAAGCGCTCGCCGCCACGATGCACACGCGGCAATCGATCCGCATTTCCTTGCGCGTCCGCTTGTCGACGTAAATGACGCCGTTCACCTTGCCGTTCCCGTCCACGGCGACTTCGCGGACCATCGCCATGTCATAGACCTTCAGCTTCCCGGTCTTCATGGCGGGGAACACTTGCACCTGGCTGGACGCGTAGTTGGAAGCCGTCATGCATCCCCGGCCGCACTGACCGCAGAAGTGGCATGCGGCGCGGCCGTTGATGGACTTGGTGATCACGGCGCGCCGGTTCGGGATGCACGGAATGCCGAGCTTGTCGCACGACTTCTTGATGAGCATCTCGTGCACTTTCGCCGGCGGCGGCGTGTGGAACTTGCCGTCGGGCGCGCTGCGGATGCCTTCCATCGAGCCCACCACGCCGATGAACTCCTCCGCCTTGTCGTAGTAGGGCGAGATGTCCTCATAGGAGATCGGCCAGTTCGTGCCGAGCCCGTCGCGATCGTACGGCTTGAAGTCGTAGTCGGCGAACCGGAACGACATGCGGCCGTAGTGGTTGGTGCGGCCGCCGATGATGCGCGAACGGAACCACTGGAACTGGCTGCCCGGCGCGACGGTGTAGGGCTCGCCGTCGAGCTGCCATCCACCGCTCGTTGTGGAGAAGAATCCGAACGGCTTTCCCTCGCCGAAATAGCTCTTACCGCCCTCTTCGGCGCCGCGATGGTCGTAGTCGTGCGGCCACTTGTGCTCCTTGTACTCCTTGGCCGGATCGAGCATCGGACCGGCCTCGAGCAGGGCGCACTGAATACCTTTCGCCGTCAGCACGTGAACGGCGGTTCCGCCACCGGCGCCCGAGCCGATGACGACTACGTCATAGAATGGATTTGCCATTGCCGCTAGGCATTGTAGCGCGGTTAAACTGGTAGCTCATGCTGAGCCGCCGCGACTTCGGAGCGTTGCTTGCCGCCGCGCAGAGCTTCCCCGACATCCGGTCCGTGCCCGCGGACCTGGTCACACCCGAGATGATCGACGCCGCTCCCGCCGCCGGAAGGCGGGTGCGCCACACCTTGCACGAATACGCCGGGACCGGCGTGCATCACGCGCTCTACCTGCCGTCGAACTGGAACTCGGACCGCCGCTTTCCGGTGATCGTGGAATACGCCGGGAACGGCAACTACCAGAGCCCGTTCGGCGATGTCTCCACCGGCCGCGTGGAAGGCAGCAATCTCGGCTACGGAATCTCGGGTGGATTCGACTTCATCTGGATCGGCGTGCCGTGCGTCAACAAACGGGAGCGCCGCAACGAAGCGATCTGGTGGGGCGACGCCGACGCCACGGCGGACTACTGCCGCAAGGCCGTGGAGCGCGTCTGCTACGAATATCGCGGCGACCCGAACTCGGTGATCCTGACCGGCTTTTCGCGCGGCGCGATCGCTTGCAACTACATCGGTCTGCGCAACGACGCCATCGCGAGGCAGTGGCTCGCGTTCGTGCCGTTCAGTCATTACGACGGCGTCAGCGGCTGGGAGTATCCGGCGAGCGACCGCTTTTCCGCGCTGCAGCGCTTGCGGCGGCTCAACGGAAGGGCGCAGTTCATTTGCCACGAACAGTCGGTGGAAGACACACGGCAGTACCTCTCGACGACGGGAGTGCGCGCGCCGTTCGCCTTCCAGGCGGTGAACTTTCGAAATCATAGCGACGCGTGGGTGCTGCGGGACGTTCCCGAGCGGCGCGTGTTGCGGGAATGGATATCGGACGTCTTGAAGAGACGGCCGGGACAGGCGGCATCATGAAACACTTGGAAAGCGGCTGGGGCCCGCCGATGAGCCCCGATTTCATCGAAGCGGTGGGAGTGGCGGTGGATTCCGGCGGGCGCGTGTTCGTCTACGCCCGCGCGGCGAACGCCGTTCAGATCTTCGACGCGGACGGCGCGCGCCTGGGCGCCTGGGAGCACCGCTTCGAGCGGCCACACGGCATCTACATCGGACCGGACGACTCGGTGTACCTGACCGACGACTTCGGCCATGCCGTGTACAAGTACTCGCCGTCGGGCGAACTCCTGCTGACGCTCGGGACTCCGGGGCGGCCCACCGATACCGGCATGCGCGACTTCGACTACCGGCAGATCGAGCGGGGGGCCGGGCCATTCCACTATCCGACGAACCTCGCATTGAACGAAGCCGGTGAGATGTTCGTGTGCGACGGCTACGGCAACGCGCGGGTCCATCGATTCTCCGCGGCGGGCGAGTGGATCGCGTCGTGGGGCGAGCCCGGCGGCGGACACGGGGAGTTCCGCATCCCCCACGGGATCGCCGTCGATAGCCGCGGCTTGGTGGTGGTGGCCGACCGCGAGAACACGCGGCTCGAGTTTTTCGAGCAGGACGGGCGCCATGTCGAGACATGGGCGGATGTCGTGCGGCCCACCGATATTTTCGTCACGCCGGGCGGCGATCTATGGGTGACGGAATTGGGCAACGTCGCGGGGCGGTGGCCCTGGATGGAAGCGCCGGAATCGCCGGGCGGCCGCCTGAGTCTGTTCGACAGGAACGGCAAGCTGCTTTGGCGGCGGGACACGGGGTTCTACGCGCCTCACGACGTTTGGGCGGCGGCCGATGGATCGGTGTACGTGGCCGAGGTGGTGTGGTCGGCGGGGGGGCGATTGGGCAAGGCTCCGGAGTGGGCGCGGACGCTGCACCGGTTGAAGCCCGGCGCTATCATCGGGGGATGAGGTTGTTCCGGCTCGAGCAAGCACACCGCGCGGTGTGGGGGGAGGAGGTGTAAATGGCTTTCGCGCTGTTGGTGGAGGAATCGCACTTGCCCGTGCAATACAGCGTCCCGGAGATGACGGACGAGAAGTTCCGGGAGATCTGCGAACGGTACGAGGATTACCGGATCGAATGCACGGAAGAGGGGGAGATCGTCATCATGCCGCCCACCGACCCGGAGACAGGGGTGCGCAACAGTGCGATCACCGGACAGTTGTACATGTGGGCTCGTAACCGGAGCCATGTGGAGATCGCCGATTCGAGCACCGGATTCAAGCTGCCGAACGGAGCTCGCCGGTCGCCCGATGCGGCGCTCAGTTCGCTCGCGCGGTTCAAGCAGCGTGGATGTCCCGAGTTCGTCATCGAGCTGCTGTCCCCTTCCGACTGGCCGAAGCGCACGGCGGCGAAGATGGCGGAGTGGATCGAGAACGGCGCCGAGCTCGGCTGGATGATCCAGCCGAAGACTCGCACCGTCACCGTCTTCCGTCGCGGCCGCACACCCGAGGCGTTGACCGGCATCGACGAGATCGCGGGCGAAGGGATCGCTGAAGGCTTCGTCTTGGATCTTCGTCCTGTCTGGCGGGAATTCTAAAGTCTGGGCCCGGAGATGTCGGACGAGAAGTTCCGGGAGATCTGCGAACGGTACGAGGACTACCGGATCGAGTGCACGGAGGAGGGTGAGATCGTGATCATGCCTCCCACCGACCCGGAGACAGGGAGGCGTAATTCGAGCATCGCCCGGCAGGTCGGCAACTGGGCGGACGACGGAGTTCGTGGTATCGCCACCGACTCGAGCACCGGTTGCGAGCTGCCGAACGGAGCGCGCCGGTCGCCCGATGCGGCGCTCAGTTCGCGCGAGCGGTTCAAACAGCGGGGATGTCCGGAGTTCGTGATCGAACTGCTGTCCCCTCCCGACGGGCCCAAGCGCACGGCGGCGAAGATGGCGGAGTGGATCGAGAACGGCGCCGAACTCGGTTGGATGATCCAGCCGAAGACTCGCACCGTCACTGTCTTCCGTCCCGGCCGCGAGCCCGAGTCGTTGACCGGTATCGACGAAATCGCGGGTGAGGGCATCGCTGGCGGGTTCGTTTTGGATTTGCGGCCCGTGTGGAAAGCATCTTGACTTTTCAAAAAAAAGTACTTTACAATCTCAGGGGCCGCCTGCATAATGGGCTCATGCTGCACGTTGCGATCATCATGGACGGAAACGGCCGCTGGGCGCGCGATCGCGGACTCCCGCGACTGGCCGGTCACCGTGAAGGCGCCCGCGCCGTCCGGCGAGTCCTCGAAGCCGCGCCCGGACTCGGCATCACCGACCTGACGGTCTACGCATTCTCCTCCGACAACTGGAAGCGGCCGCCCGCCGAGGTCTCCGGCCTCATGCGGCTGCTCCGCCAGTTCCTCGATGGCGAGGCCGACCGCTGCATCGCGAACGGCGTCCGCGTCAGCGCCATCGGCCGTCGCGACCGGCTGCCCGGCTTCGCGCTCGAATCGCTCGAACGCGCCGAGCGCCTCACGCGCGGACTCTCCCGAGTCCATCTCCGCATCGCGCTCGACTATTCCTCCCGCGACGCGATCGCCGCGGCCGCTCGCGCCGGGGCCGATTCCCGCGAAGGCTTCGAACGCAAGCTGATCCCCGACGTCGACCTGCTCATCCGCACGGCCGGCGAACAGCGCCTCAGCGATTTCCTGCTCTGGGAGTGCGCCTACGCCGAATTCTGGTTCACCGAACGCAAGTGGCCCGATTTCGACGGCGGCGACCTGGCCGCCGCGGTGAGCGACTTCCATCGCCGCCAGCGCCGCTTCGGCGCCATCCCGGAGCCGCTCGCCGAACGTCGCGACATACCCGCCTGACGCGATACACTATCGCGCATGTCCTATACGGCCGCCGAGCGGAGCCTGCTGCGAGGGTTGCGGACTCCGGAGAAGATCCAGGCCTTCCTCGACGACAACGTCGCTTACAACAAAGAGCCTGGCGGAATCACTTGCCGTTCTCCGCGCCGCTTGATGCGCGACCTTGTCGGGCACTGCATGGAAGGCGCCATGTTCGCCGCCGCCGCGCTCGAGTTCCACGGGCATCCGCCCCTGCTGCTCGACCTGGAAGCGGTGCGCGACGACGATCACGTGCTCGCCGTGTTTCGCGAACGCGATCTCTGGGGGGCGATCGCCAAGTCCAACTACGCGGGGCTGCGCTACCGGTCTCCCGTGTACCGCACGCCGCGCGAGCTGGCGATGTCCTACTTCGAGCACTACTACAATCTCGCCGGCGAAAAGACCTTGCGCGGATATTCCCGCCCCGTCTCGCTCCGCCGGTTCGACCCGATCGAGTGGCGCGTCAACGAAGATGACGTTTGGGACGTCCCCGAGTTCCTCGCCGGTCTGTCGCACAGCCCCGTATTGCCGCCCCGCGCCCGCCGCTTTCGAATGGACCGCCGCCTGTACGAGGCGGGCAAGCTCGGCATGGCGGTCTGACTACTTGCGGATCAGGACCTCACGGAGCGCGTCGCGCGTGAGGTAGAACTTGGTGCTTCCGAACCTCTCGAACAGCTTCTCGATGCCGCGGTTGGTGAACAGTTGCGCGGGACGCCGCGTGCCGCGCGAATGGAGTTCCAGAAGGTCGAAATCGAGGACGCGAAAGGCATAGTTCGCCACTGTGTCGAGGCGAGTATCGGCGTGGAAGTACGCGATGGCGTTGCCCCGGTTGCGAAGCAGCGCCAGCAGCCGGGACACGATCGCGTCCAGCAGCGGCCGGGCCGCGTACTCGAGCGTGTCCCAGACGAAGATGGCGTCGAACTGCCCGTTGTCGAATTGCAGGCTCTGACTGAGGAACTCGTGCGCCAGATCCGGGCGCCGTTGCGTGACGGCCGGATCGCCCGCGCCGAAGACCTGATCGATCTTCCCGGCGATGTCCTCGGAGTAGAGCCGGTGGCCGAGGCCGGTGACGAAATCGCGATTCGCCTCGCTGAACTCGCCAAGGTCGAGAATCTCCATGCCCTGGCAATCGCGCATGGCGTCGAAGAAGTGCTGGAGGGCGAGGCTGCGCCGCTGTTGTTCGATGCGCCCGCTCGATTCGAGGTTGTCCGCCGGCACTGGCTAGCGCTTGATGTCCGCGCCCGCGCCCGAACCGGCGGCGGCGATCTGCGCCTGAGGACGCGCCTCGGGCGGCGGAGCCGGACGCGGTGGAGGCGGCTGTGGCTTGGGCTCGGGCCGAACGATGTCGACGCTGCCCTTGAAGAACGCGTTGTCCTCGATCACGATGCGGCAGGTGCGGATGTCGCCCAAAAGCCTGGCGTCCTTGCGGATCTCGATCTTCTCGATCGCTTCCACATTGCCATGAATCGTGCCGACCACGACGATCTCGCGCGCCTTGACCGTCGCCAGCAGCTTCCCGTTCGGACCCACGGTCAGCCGCGATTCCGGCATTTCCACCGACCCTTCCACCTCGCCGTCCACGTACAGATCCTCGCGGCTGAAGAGCTGTCCTTTGATGACCACCGACTTGCCGATCGACGCCTGTCTAGCGATCTCGGGCTCGGCGGCGCGGGGCGCGGGCAGTGTGTTCATGGGGATTCCTTCGCGCGCCAACGTCGACGGCGCCGCCAGTTGCGGCGTGACTCGGGGAGCCGGCTCGTCTTCTTTCCTTCTATTCCACATGGTAGTCTCCTCGCGATATCGTGACCCGAAGCCCCGCGGCTATCCTATCATCGTAACGGGGCCGGGACGCGATGGCAACCCAAAATGGGGGCATCTAGCCCTTCCACACGATCAGCTTGGGCTCCGTCATCTCCTCGACCGCGTATTTGGGACCTTCCCGGCCGCTGCCGCTCATTTTCACGCCTCCGTAAGGCATCTGATCCACCCGGTATTGCGGAACCTCGTTGATCATGACGCCGCCGGCGTGAATGCGGTGCGCGGCGTGAAACGCCCTGCCGATATCCCGGGTGTAGATGCCCGCCTGCAGTCCGTAGTCGGAGCGGTTCACCCAGGCGATGGCGTCGTCCAGCGACTCGTAGGAGTTCACGTTGATTACCGGCCCGAACACTTCGCGCTGGGAGCACCGGCAGTCTTCCGGGACGTCGGCGAGCACGGTGGGCTCGATGGCCGCGCGGGTGCGCTTGCCGCCGGTGAGCACGCGCGCTCCGCGGTCCACCGCTTCGCCGACCCACGATTCCACGCGCTCGGCCTCGCTCACCGTGATCAGCGAACTGATGTCGGTGGAGGGCTCCTTGGGATGGCCCATCGCCAGCTTCCGCGTTCCTTCCACCACGCGTTCCTGGAATTCGGCCCTGACGCCGCTGTCGACATAGATCCGCTGCACGGAAATGCAGACTTGGCCGGAATGGGCGAATCCGCCGGCGACGCAGCGCGCGGCCGCCTCGTCCAGATTGGCGTCGCGATCGACGATCACCGCCGCGTTGCCGCCCAGTTCCAGCGCGACGCGCTTCATCCCCGCCAGGGAGCGGGTGCGCAGGCCGACCTCGGGACTGCCGGTGAACGACACCATCGCCACTTCCGGATGCCGCACCAGTGCGTCGCCGATCTCGCCGCCCGGTCCGGTGATCACGTTGAGCCCGCCAGCGGGAAGTCCGCACTCTTCGAAGATTTCGGCCATCATGATGCCGCTCACTGGCGTGGTGGAAGCCGGTTTGTGCACCACGGTGTTGCCGGCGGCGAGCGCCGGTCCGATCTTGTGCATTGCCAGATTGAGCGGGAAATTGACCGGCGTGATGCAGGCGATGACGCCGAGCGGTTCGCGCACGGTCATCGCCAGACGGCCATTGCCCGCCTGCTCGGCGTCCATCGGCACCACTTCGCCCACCAGGCGGTGGGCTTCTTCGGACGAGAACATCACCGTGTAGGCGGCGCGTTCCGCCTCCACCCGCGCCTCCCGGATCGGCTTGCCGGATTCCGAGCAGATCGCATGAGCCAGCGCGTCGCGGCGCTCCAGCATTGCCTGGTGGACGCGACGCAGAATGGCGGAACGCTCCTCGCGCGTCATTTCACGCAACACGGGCGCGGCTTTGACGGCGGCGGCGACCGCTTCGCCCGCGTGCCGGGCGCCGCCACGATAGACGGTGGCCACCAGCGACCCGTCGAACGGCAGTTCCACCGGCAGCATGGTCTCGCTCTTCACGCGCCTGCCGCCGATGTACATGGGGAAATCCATAGGAGCCATCATACGAGGTTCCTCCCCGGTTTCGGTATACTCGAGGTTTCGCGTATGCGTACTGTAGAGTTGGTTTCCCCCCGAATCATGGAAGTTCACGAACGGCCGGATCCTCCCGATCCAGGGCCGGGCGAGGTGCTGGTCAAGCTGCACGCCGTCGGCCTGTGCGGCAGCGATCTGCACTGGTATCAGGACGGGCGCGTGGGCCACACGCACGCCGTGTTCCCGATGATCCTGGGCCACGAGCCGGTTGGAGAAGTGCTCGCGGTGGGGCCCGGAGTCACCACGCACAAGACGGGAGAAAAGGTCGCCATCGAGCCTTCGATCGTCTGCGGCGAGTGCGAGTACTGCCGTTCCGGACGGCCCAACAACTGCGTCCGCTGCGTGTTCATGGGCAGCATCCAGCACCCGGGATTCTACCGCGATCTGGCGGTGGTCCCGGCGCGCAACGCCGAGCATTTCCCGGCGGAATTCACCTACCTTCAGGCGACGCTGATCGAACCGGTGGCGGTGATCGAACACGTGATGGAGATGACGGCCCTCCATCCCGGGGACACGGTGGTGGTGCTGGGAGCCGGTCCGATCGGGCTGTTGGCCGCCACCATATCCAAGCTCCGGGGCGCGGGCCAGATCTTCATCGCCGACCGTGTTCCGCACCGGCTTCGCATCGCCCGTCAGATGGGAATCGATACGACCATCGACACCGGCCGCGAGAACCTGGTGGATACGCTGATGGACGCCACGGGCGGGCGCGGCGCCGACGTCGTGTTCGACGCAGCGGGTGACCCCGAGACGATCCAGATGGGGCTCTTCGCGGCGCGCCCGGGCGGCCAGTACGTGCTGATCGGCATCCCTTCGCAAACGGTGTTGCAAGTGGATCTGCACACCGCGATGGCCAAGGAACTGCGCATCCAGACGATCAAGCGCAGCAACCACAAGGGTCACGAGGCGATGGCGCTGATCGCCGAAGGCAGGATCCCCGATACGCTGATCACGCACATCCTGCCGATCGAGCAGACTCCGGAGGCGTTCGAGATCGTCTCCGAGTATCGCGACGGTGTGGGCAAGCTCGTCATCGAGATGGGCGGCTGACATGCCGCGGCGCTACGTTGCGATCGACCTGGGGGCCGAAAGCGGGCGCGCGATTCTTGGAACTCTCGACGGCGGCAGGCTGGCGCTCGAGGATTTACACCGGTTCCCGAACGAACCCGTGCGGCTTCCCACGGGACTCTACTGGGACACGTTGCGTCTGTGGCACGAGATCCTGCGCGGGCTCGCCGTGGCGGGGCGCGAACGGCGGCTGGCGGTGGACGGCATCGGCGTCGACACCTGGGGCGTGGACGTGGCGCTGCTCGGCGCGGACGGCGCGCTGGTGGACAACCCGCGGCACTATCGCGACTCGCGCAACGACGGAATTCCGGAGAAGCTGTTTGAAACGGCGCCGCGAGCGGATGTTTTCGGCGCCACCGGCATCCAGGTGATGCAAATCAACTCGCTGTACCAGTGGTACGCGATGAAGCTGGCCGCGTCGCCCGCGCTGGCGGCCGCGCGAACGCTCTTCTTCATGCCGGATCTGTTCAACTACTTCCTGACCGGCGAGCGGCGCGCGGAAGTGACGATCGCGAGCACGTCCCAGTTCTTCGATCCATCGCGGCGGGCTTGGGCGGGCGAGTTGCTCGAGCGGCTGGGCCTGGATGGGTCGTTGTTGCCGCCGTTGACGCCGGCGGGTTCGCGATTGGGTCCGGTGCTGCCGTTTGTCGCCGAGCGGACGGGGCTTTCGCCCGATACGCCGGTGTTCGCGTCGGCGGGACACGACACGGCGGCGGCGGTGGCGGCGGTTCCGGCCGGGAGCGGCGAGTGGTGTTACATCAGCTCGGGCACGTGGTCGTTGATGGGAGTCGAACTGGACGCGCCCGTGATCGGGCCGATGTCGCTCTCGATGAACTACACCAACGAGGTGGGCGTGGAAGGCCGCATCCGGTTGCTCAAGAATATCGCCGGATTGTGGGTCCTGCAGGAGTGCCGGCGCGAATGGGCGGCCGAGGGCAGGGAGTTCTCCTACGAGGAACTGAGCGGGATGGCGGCCGCCGCCGCGCCGTTTCGATCGGTGCTTCCGCCCGACCATTTCCTGGCGCCGGGCGGAATGCCCCGCCGAATCGCCGAGTTCTGCCGGCGGACGGGCCAAGCCGTGCTCGAGGAGCCCGGCGAAGTGGCGCGCGCGATCCTGGAAGGTCTGGCGCTGCGATACCGGCAAGTGCTGGGAGATCTCGAGCGGCTGACTGGCAAGCGCGCCGGCACGGTGCATATTGTAGGAGGCGGTTCCCGCAACGATCTGCTGAACCGCTTCGTGGCCGGGGCCACCGGACGCCGCGTGGTGGCCGGTCCGGCGGAAGCGACCGCCGCCGGCAACGTGTTGGTGCAGGCCATGGGCGCGGGCGAACTGCGGGGATTGGCGGAGATCCGCGAGGTGGTGCGGCGCTCGTTCCCGGTGCGGACATTCGAGCCGGACACCTCCGGCGAGTGGGACGCCGCCTATGAGCGGTTTTTGGAAAGGAGCTGACGATGAGCGCGAACCGGCGTAGATTTCTTCAAACGGTGGGATCGGCCGCGGCCGCGATTCCCGCTTCGGCCAGTCAACAGCCGCGGCGGCGGGCCTTGATGAAAGTGGGGACGCAGCACATCGCCGCCACCACCGAACAGTCCAACGCGGCGCTGAAGTTGATGGCGTGTCTGGGCGTGCAGCACATCTGCTCGGGTGAACCGTCGATGACGCCTGGACCCGGCTGGAGCGTCGACTCGCTAAAGCGTCTGCGCGACCGCGTGTCCTCGTTCGGCCTGGAACTGGCCATGGTCCCGCTGCCGTTGTCGAGCGTACCCCTGTCGAGTTCGCCCTACAAGGCCACACTGCTCGGCAAGGCGCCAGACCGGGACCGCGAGATCGCCGCGATCTGCGAGATGATCCGCAACATCGGGCTGGCTGGCATTCCGGCCGCCAAGTACAACTTCACCGTGCTCGGGTTCCTGCGCACCGAATCGACGCGCGGCCGCGGGGGAGCGATGTATTCGACGCTGCAACTGAGCAAAGCCAAGGAGGAGCCGGCGCTGACCGAGGCCGGCCAGATGGATGCCGCGCGGAAGTGGGAGACGATCACCTACTTTCTGAAGCAGGTGGTTCCCGTCGCCGCCGAACACAAGGTCCGCCTGGCGCTGCATCCCTTCGATGGCCCCATACCGGCGCCGCACCGGTGGCGCGGTGTCACGGAGGTGCTGGGCAGCGTGGAAGGGTTGAAGCGCTTCGTCACGATTCAGGAGAATCCCTACCACGGACTCAATTTTTGCCAGGGAACGGTTTCCGAGATGCTGCGCGAGCCCGGCAAGGAGATCTTCGACGTGATCCGCCATTTCGGATCTCGCAAGAAGATCTTCAACGTGCACTTCCGCAACATCCGCGGCGGAGTGGGCAACTTCCAGGAGACCTACATCGACGAGGGCGACGTGGACATGCTCCAGGCCATGCGCGTCTACAAAGAGATCGGCTACGACGGGATGATGATGCCCGACCACGTGCCGTCGCTCGACGTGGACCCGGGCGGCGCGCAGCAGTTCGCCTACACGCTCGGCTATATCAAGGCGCTGATTCGCTCGGTGGACGCCGAGGGCTGACGGCGGCTATCGACGAACAGCGCCACCAGCAGGATCGCCAGGATCATGAGAGGCACCGCCGTGCTGAACGGGCGCGCGAACAGCAGCAGGAAGCAGGTGGGCGGCAATCCCACCACGATGGTTGTACCCAGCAGCGCGCGCGAGGCTCCGCCGATGGCGAACAGGATGGATGCGAGCACCAGCAGGAACAGATCCTGCGAGTAGGCGTGGTGGCTGACCAGCAGTCCGCCCGCCAGCGCTACTCCGAAGGCGACTTCGAGCGAGCGAATCCGCCACACGAGATAGCCGACCAGTCCCGCGCCGGCGATGTTGAGGACCATCTCGAGCGGCAGGTTCTCGCCGCCGGAGACGAGGAACACCAGATTGCGGAAGGTGGTCATCCGCTCGGGCGAAAGGTGAATGCCGGGGTTGGATGCCACCGACAGAAATCCCCTCGGCCAGTCGAATCCGCCCGCCGCGACGCTCAGCCCCCACAGCGCGGCGCCTCCCAGCAGGCCGCCCTGGAGGATCCTCCAGCGCTTGTGCAGGATCAGCACCAGCGGAACCAGGATGAACAGGTGGAACTTGATCGAGCAGAGACTGAGAAGCAATCCCGCCGCGAAGTCGTGGCCGCCGCGGATCAACAGGAACGCGAATCCGGCCAACGCGGCGGCCATGGCCACGTCCTGCCCGTTGGTGAAGTTGATGAGCAGCGGGACCGACAACGCGGCCACCACGATCGTTTCCGGCCATTTGCGCGTGTATATCGCCAGAAACGCGAAAACCACGATGGCGCTCACCGACTGGTAGATGGCATATGCCGTGTGATAGGGCAGCTTGGCCAACGGGCGCAACAACAACGCGTAATACGGCAGCCGGGTGAAGTAGATCGAGGGGTAGTAAGTATGAGCCTCGGTCACTTCCATGTGGATGCGCTCGTGCGCCTTGATATCGTACAGCTCGGGCGTGCCTACCAGGCGTGCGCCGGCATAGAGCTGCAGGAAGTCGTTTTCTCCCAGCACGGCGCGTTTGCGCACGGGCCAGGCCCACATCGCGAACAACAGCAGTCCGCAGAAAATCGTGATGGCGTAGGCGGCGGTCCGGCGGCTATCGATTCGTTCCATTGTCCTGATACCTGAGCTTCTCGGCGTTGTAATGCGTCGTAAGCCCATCGATCAGGGGTCCGATCCGGCCGTCCATGATCAGATCCAACTGATGCAGGGTCAGGCCGATCCGGTGGTCGGTCACGCGGTTCTGGGGAAAGTTATAGGTGCGGATCTTCTCGCTGCGATCGCCGCTGCCGACCATGCTGCGCCGCTCGGCGCCGATTTCGGCCTGCTGCTTCTCGAGTTCGATCTCGTAGAGACGGGAGCGCAACACCCGCTCCGCCTTGGCGCGGTTCTTGATCTGCGACTTTTCGTCCTGGCAGGAGACCACCAGCCCGGTCGGCAGGTGCGTGATGCGCACCGCGGAGTAGGTGGTGTTCACCGACTGTCCGCCCGGACCGGACGAGCAGAACGTGTCCACCCGGATGTCCTTCGATTCGATCTTGACGTCCACGTCGTCGGCTTCGGGCAGCACCGCCACGGTGATGGCGGAGGTGTGGATGCGGCCCTGCGTTTCCGTCGCCGGAACCCGCTGGACGCGGTGAACTCCACCCTCGTACTTGAGCTTGCTGTAGACCTTGTTGCCGTTGACCAAGGCGATGACTTCCTTCAAACCGCCGACCGTCGACTCGCTGCTCGAGGTGACTTCGACGCGGTAGCCCTCGGTCTCCGCCCAGCGGCAGTACATGCGGAAAATCTCGGCCGCGAACAACGTGGCTTCGTCTCCGCCAGTGCCGGCGCGGATTTCGATGACTACATTCTTATCATCGTGTGGATCCTTCGGCAACAATAGGATCTTCAGCTCATCTTCCAGCTTCACCAGCTCGGGTTCCAGCCGCGCGACGTCCTCCGAGGCCATCTCCCGCAGTTCGGGGTCGGTCTCGGCCAGCATTCCCCGCGCTCCGGCTAGGTCGGCATCCACCTTTTTCCACTCGGCGAACTTGGCGGCCGCGTCCGCTATGTCGTTGTGCGCCTTGGCGATCTTGCGGTAGGCTTCGTTGTCGGCGATCACCGCCGGGTCGGCCATCTGCGCCGTCAGCTCCTCGAAGCGCTTCTCCAGACCTTCGAGCTTCTGTCGATATTGCATGTTCGGATTTGGGGAGGTCTCAGGCGATCACGGCCCGCCCGCCCTGCGCCGCTTCGAGCTTCATCGCGCCGTCCAGGGCGATGATCGCGATCTCGGTCTGGTCGCCGGAGGGAGGCTTGGTCGTGATCCGCTGCAGCCACAGGCCGGGCGCGGTCAGCAGCGCCAGCAGCGTCCCTTGCCGTTTGGCGGCGAAACGAATCACCTCGTAGCTGAGTCCGGCGATCACCGGCAACAGCACGATCCGGCTGGCGAACTTGCCCGCGAAGGTGGTGACCGGAATCACCGTGTAGATGAGCATCGAGATGATCATCACCGTGATCAGGAAGCTGGTGCCGCAGCGCGGGTGGAACGTGGTGAACGACTGCGCGTTGGCGACGTTGACCGGTTTTCCGCTCTCGAAGTTGAACACCACCCGGTGCTCGCCGCCGTGGTACTCAAAGGTCCGGCGGATGTCCTTGAATCGCGACACTCCCCACAGGAACGCCAGGAAGATCGCGATCCGGATCGCGCCGTCCACCATGTTGAACGCGAAGTTGCCCTGAACGGCGGGGTAGCGCGTGCCGATCTGCGTGGTCAACCACAGCGGAACCAACTTGTAGGCGAAGATGAAGAAGCCGAGCGAAAAGATCAACTGGATGGCCATCATCCCGTTGGTGAAGGCTTCCTTCTTGGGCTTGGGGGAGCTGCCGCCGGACGGTCCCGCCGCGCCCAGGATTCCGGGCAGCGCCAGCGACATGAGGCTGGCTCCGGGCGTCTTCGTCGCCTTGGCGGCCTCCTCTGCCTCCATCGCGACGTTCGCCGAGAACTGCAACGATTTGAACCCCAGCGACATCGCCTGGCCCAGCGTGCCCAGGCCTCGGAGCACCGGATATTTGAACAGCGGGTACTTCTCGGAGACCTTTTGGAGCGGCTTGGTCTCTGTCACCACCTCGCCATCCGGCTTGCGAACGGCGATGCAGTAGCTGTGCGGGGCGCGCATCATCACGCCTTCCATCACGGCTTGGCCGCCGATGAGGGTCTCCTCTCCGCTTTCGAGAGCGGGCAGAAGCTGGATTTGACCGGCCAATCGCAGATGACGCCGGATAGACACGATTCGAGGGTACTCCTTCAAGTTCGAGTATAGCAGCCGATCCCAATCGGGCTGGCTACCGCCGATTCCGGGGAGCGAGCCCGCGCTCCGCCGCGCCACCGCCATCGGGCGGCCGGTTTTTCGACAACCCCTTTTGCCACAATACCTTACGGGGTTTCCATTCGATGTGCCGGTTGCGCCGTTGAACTGTGATAGACTACCGTTTGCTGCAATCTTCTTGAGTCCGTCAAGATTCGCGGCGAACCTATTATAGACTCCGTAGTACTCGTGGTCCATCCAGACCACCAGCCGCTGCGAATCGCCGTACCAACACTGAAACCTCTGGGAGGGTAACAGGATCCAATGAGCACGCAACCGTTCGCCCCGAAGCCGTCGGCGCCCCCGGGACTCGTCCAGATCGGCGCCTCGGCCGAAGACTCGCTCGAAGCGATCATCCAGGCGAGGCTCGCCGAGGAGCGCTCTCGTCTCGAGAGCGAGGCTGGGGTCCAGCAAAAGGAAGTGCACCATTTCCGGAAGCCCCAGGAGCGGTTCTTCACCAAGTCGGAACGCGGCCATACCACGCTGCTGTTCGGCGGGTTGACCTGGAAGCACGAGCGGCTGGTTCACGGCGCGTTCGAATCGCTCGGCTACCTGGCCGAGTGCATCCCGACGCCCGACGTTGCGGCGTTCCAGGCGGGCAAGGAGTTCGGCAACAACGGCCAGTGCAACCCGACCTATTTCACCGTCGGCAACCTGGTGCAGTACCTGCAGCGGCTGGAAGAGCAGGGAATGACGAAGCAGGAGATCATCGACCGCTACGTGTTCCTCACCGCCGGCGCCTGTGGCCCGTGCCGCTTCGGCATGTATGAGGCCGAGTACCGGCTGGCGCTGCGCAACTCGGGCTTCGACGGCTTCCGGGTAATGCTGTTCCAGCAGTCGGGCGGATTGTCGCAGGGCGACCTCGAGTCGGGGCTCGAGATGAACCTCGACTTCTTCCTCGGCATCCTGAACGCGCTCAACTGCGGCGACGTGCTGAACGAAACCGCTTACGCGATCCGGCCCTACGAAGTGGAGCCCGGTATCACCGATCGCACCCTCGACGCCGTGATGGACTACATGCACGAGGTTTTCGTGCGGCGCAAACCGTATTCGATCGAGTCGAAGATGGGCGAATACCTCGGCGGGTTCAAGAACACGGCCGAATACCTGGGCAAGTTCGTCAACCAGCTCTCCTCCGACGATCTCACCGTATCGCTCGGGCGCTGCCGCGAGATGTACGACACCATCGACATCGACCGGCTCCGGGTGAAGCCGATCGTCAAGATCACCGGCGAGTTCTGGGCGCAGACCACCGAAGGGGACGGGAACTTCAATATGTTCAAGTTCCTGGAGCGCGAAGGCGCGCATGTCCTGGTGGAGCCGATCGGCACCTGGATCACCTACATGATCCATCAGGTGGTGCAGCGTTACAAGGATCACAAGGGTCTCGAGGAAGGCGCCACCATGCCGCCTCTGTGGCGGCTGGACAAGCGCGCCAAGATCGAGTGGAACTACCGCAACAAGGTGGCCAAGCTCAAGTTGGCCGAAGCGATCTTCAAGCGCGAATACCACAAGCTGATGGACGCGGCCGGGCCGCTCGGGCACCACTTGGCCGACCAGTACGAACTCCAGCGCATCGGCCACCCCTTCTACAACTCCCGCGCGGGCGGCGGCGAAGGACACCTGGAAGTCGCCAAGAACATCTACTATTCGAACAAGGATCTGGCTCACATGGTGTTGAGCGTGAAGCCCTTCGGCTGCATGCCCTCCACCCAGTCCGACGGCGCGCAGGCGGCCGTGGTGTCGCACTTCAAGGAAATCATCTACCTGCCGATCGAAACGTCGGGCGAGGGCGAGGTCAATGCCCACTCCCGCGTCCAGATGGCGCTCGGCGAAGCCAAGAACAAGGCCAAGCGCGAGTTCGCCGAAACGCTCGAGCGGATCGGCATGAGCCTGGACGACTTGAAGCAATTCGTCGACGAGCATCCGGAAACCCGCCGCCCCATGTACCATGTACCCCACAGCACGGGCGTGGTCGGCATGGCCGCCAACTTCGCGCTCCACATTGCGGACCGCGCGAAGAAGGAAAACTGGGCTCCCAAGACGCTGACCGCTGTCCAGTAGCGCGACGGACTCGAAGCGCTACACTCTGGAAAAGGATTTCGCACCCGAATGCCACGCCAGTACTCCATCGGCCTAGATGTCGGATCCACCACGGTGAAAGCCGTGGTCGTGGACGCCGCCACCGGCGAACTCGTCTGGAGCGACTATCAACGTCATGACACCAAGCAGCCGGAGAAGGTACTCGAATTCCTGTTGAGGTTCGAGGCAGAGGTTCCCGAGTTCGATCACGGCTCGGTCCGCGTATTCGTGACCGGCTCCGGCGCGGGCAACATCGGACGCTTCCTGGGAGCCAAGTTCGTCCAGGAAGTGAACGCGGTTTCGCTGGCGGTGGAGAAGCTGTATCCCTCCTGCGGATCGGTGATCGAACTGGGCGGACAAGACGCCAAGATCATCATCTTCAAGGAAGATCCGGAGACCGGCCGCAAGAAGAAGCTGCCGTCGATGAACGACAAGTGCGCGGGCGGAACCGGAGCGGTGATCGACAAGATCAACGCCAAGCTCCGGATTCCCGCGGACGAGCTCTGCAACATGGGCTACAAGGACGTGAAGCTGCACCCGGTGGCCGGCAAGTGCGGCGTGTTCGCCGAGACCGACATCAATGGATTGCAGAAGTCGGGGGTGCCTCCGACGGAGCTGATGGCGTCGTTGTTCGAGGCGATCGTCATGCAGAACCTTTCGGTGCTCACGCGCGGCAACACGCTGCGGCCCGAAGTGCTGCTGCTCGGCGGTCCCAATACCTATATCAAGGGCATGCAGGACTGCTGGAAGTCCAATATCCCCAAGATCTGGGCCGAGCGCAATTATCCGTTGCCGGAAGGCGTGGATCCGGAATCGCTCATCAAGATCCCGGAGAACGCGCAGTACTTCGCCGCGCTCGGGGCGGTCGAATTCGGCAAGGACGAAGACGAAGAGATCGGCCGCTACAAGGGCTTCGACAAGCTCCAGTGGTACATCACCGTGGGCCGCGAGGAAGAGAAGAAGAAGAAGGGCGGCAATGGCGGACTCGCCAAGAACGCCGACGACCTCGCCGCGTTCAAGGACAAATACCGGCACGAAAAGTTCACGCCCACCACTTTCCAACCGGGCGAGGTGATCGAGGGCTTCATCGGCATCGACGGCGGATCCACGTCCACCAAGGCCGTTCTGATTTCCAAGGATGGCGAACGCCGCATTCTGGCCAAGGCGTACCAGCTCTCCAAGGGCAATCCCATCGAGGACACCACCGAGATCTTCGACAAGCTCGAACAGCAAATCACCGGCCAGGGCGCCACGCTGAAAGTGCTGGGCGTCGGTACAACCGGCTACGCCAAGGACATCCTGCGGGACGTCGTCGGCGCGGACGCGTCGGTCGTCGAAACGGTGGCCCACACGCAGGCCGGTCTTCACTTCTACGACAATGTCGACGTCATTTGCGACGTGGGCGGCCAGGACATCAAGATCATCATCCTGAAGAACGGCCGCGTCAAGGATTTCAAGCTGAACACGCAGTGTTCGGCCGGCAACGGGTACTTCCTCCAGTCGACGGCCCAGGGCTTCGGCTATCCCGTGGAGGAGTTCGCCGACATCGCGTTCGCCGCCAACGGTTATCCGAGCTTCGGCTACGGATGCGCCGTCTTCATGCAGTCCGACATCGTCGACTTCCAACGCCAGGGCTGGAAGGCCGAAGAGATCATGGCAGGCCTGTGCAACGTGCTGCCGAAGAACATCTGGCTGTACGTTTCGCAGATCCCGAACATCTCGGCGATCGGCACGCGATTCCTGCTGCAAGGCGGAACCCAGTACAACCTCGCGGCTGTAAAGTCGCAGGTGGATTTCATCGAATCGCGATTCAAGGGCAAGGAAACCCGCGCCGACGTGATCGTGCACAAGCACTGCGGCGAGGCGGGCGCCATCGGGGCGGGACTGGAAGCCGGCCGCTTGTGGGACAACGGACGCGTCAGCTCGTTCATCGGCGTGGACGCGGTGCGGAAGATCGAATACTCCACCACGCGTAGCGAAGCCACGCGCTGTTACTTCTGCAAGAACAAGTGCCTGCGCACGTTCATCGACGTCAAGACCACCCAGCTCACCCAGAGCGCCTACATCCCCAAGAAGTCCAAGGTGCCGCTGGCGCCGGGGTCGCAACGGCTGATCATCGCCACCTGCGAAAAGGGCACGGTGGAAGACATCAACGAGATGCGCCAGATCAAGGGCTCGCTCGACGGCCTCAAGAAAGAGAACCCGAACCTGGTGGAAGTGGCCGCCCGCGCCGCGTTCCGGGTCCCGGATTCTCCCATCGTCAGCGATCCGGCTCCGCGCATCCAGATCACTCAATCGCAGAAACGCCGCGCCGAACTGATGGCCAAGCGCGCCTCCCTGCGCATCGGCATGCCGCGAGTGCTCAACATGTACTCGCAGACGCCGGTGTTCACGGGTTACTTCGCGTCGCTGGGAATTCAGCCGCAGAACATGATCTTCTCCGACTACACCTCGGAGGAGATGTACAAGGCCGGCGCCAAGCGCGGCTCCATCGATCCGTGCTTCCCTTCCAAGCTCGGCATTCCGCACATCCACAATCTGCTGTACGTCCATCACGCGAAGAAGCCGCTCGACCTGATCTTCTTCCCGATGATCGACTGCCTGACCTCGCCGCTTTCCCATATCCAGGGATCGCGGACCTGCCCCACGGTGGCGACGACCCCCGCCGCCGTGAAGGCAGCCTTCACCAAGGAAAGCGATCTGTTCGCCGAGATGAAGGTGCGGTTCCTCGATACCTTCGTCAACATCTCCAAGCCCGACATCTTCGAACGCGAGATGTACGAGGAGTTCAAGGACATCCTCGGACTTTCACCCGAGGAAAACGCGCGCGCCGTTCGCGAAGGCTACCGGGCGTTGAGCGTTTTCGAAAACGTCACGCTACGCGGCGCGGGCAGGGAACTGCTCGAACAGATCGAGCGCGAGGACAAGCTGGGAATCGTGCTGTTGGGACGGCCGTATCACAACGATCCCGGCGTCAACCACGAGATCCTCGAGGAGTTCCAAAAGCTCGGCTACCCCGTGTTTTCGCAGGACGCGCTGCCGATCGACGACGACATTGTGTGGCGGCTGTTCGGCGACGAAGTGCGTTCGGGAGAACTGCCCGATCCAATGGCGATCTCCGACGTTTGGAAGAACTCCTACTCGGAGAACACGTCGCGCAAGGTGTGGGCGGCCAAGTACATCGCCCGCCATCCGAACCTGGTGGCGCTCGAACTTTCGAGCTTCAAATGCGGCCACGACGCTCCCATCTACACCGTGGTGGAAGAGATCGTCGAGCACAGCGGCACGCCCTACTTCTGCTTCAAGGACATCGACGAGAACAAGCCGACCGGGTCCATCCGGATCCGCACCGAGACGATCGGCTACTTCCTCAAGCGCTATCGCGAGGACATGCTTGCCAACAAGAAGAAGAAGGCTTCGATCGACGTCAAGCTGCGCGAGTTCGAAGAGCGTCTGCGCCGGCAGTTGATGAAGGAGAAGCTGGCGGCTTCGCTCGATAACCTGGCTGTCGAGAACAGCATGGAGCAGGGTTCGATGCCGCGAATCCACGTGTCGATCGGGCAATTGACGGCGAGCAAGCCGCCGGTTCGTCCCGGCGCTCACGGCGACTGATCGGGCGTCACTTTACCGCGCCGGAACTCGGGACTCCCTGTAGAGGAGTCCCTTCCGATGCGCTTCATTACGATCCTGGCGTTGCCCTGGCTTCTGGCCGCGGGACATGTCCTTGCGGTCCTCGTCGACTTCTTCGGCGGAAAGGCGCCGCGACCCTTGTGTAACAGGGACAGGGCCATCCGGCCAACTATTGCGCCGGCTTGCGCTTCACGGGTAATGGTATGTCCACTTCGGCATAGCTGCCCGAGACGGCGGCGTTGACGGCATCAACAACACGCTGCACATGCGGTCTAAGAGCGGGCCATTGCGAATGACGGCCGTGTTGGCCGGTCAGATAGCCGCGAATGGGAACAGGCGTTCCCTGATCGAAGAGAATGCGCATCAGGGAGCGAAAGTGGGCGGCTTGTCGAGACTGCGAGCCGCGAACTCGATCACCTCTTGCACCTGAAGCCTGTCGAGTCCATGGAACCATTCCATGATGTCATCGATACTCGCTCCGCCTTCGAGGTTCTCAAAAATAGCGGATACGGGCATCCGCGTATCCTTCAAAACCCACGCGCCGCTGACTTTGCCCGGAACGCTCTCAACGGCGGGACACTGCGACCAATCAATCGGGCTCGCGCTTGCGGCTGGGGCGCCTGCCGCAATTTTCTGAATCCAGCTCTCCAGCGTAAGGCCATGGGCCTCAGCTTGCGCTGAAAGAACAGCCGCTTGCTGGTCGGGAAGATCGATTCTTATTGTCGTCATGGCTTGCGCCTCCTCTCTCTTCCGTTCTTGCGGTTCTCGTCGATTTCTTCGGCGGAAGGCGCGGGACCGTGCTTGGCGAGCATGCCGCGTCCGGTCTCGAGGGGCTTTCGCGGCGCGTCCGCCAGTGATTCCCCGGCCGGCTTGCCGAGCCAAGCCTCGAGGGTGAGGCCCTGTAGCGCGGCTTTCGCTTTCAGCGCCGCCTGGTTGCCGGGAAGTTCAATCATCGTCGTGGCCGGTTCCTTTGTTTGGATGCCTTCTCTTTCAGCGTAGACGATGTAGCCCGGACTGTCACGAATTTCAACTGGTCAGAGACCCTCGCGGAAACTGCTCCCCCGCCTGCGCCGGCTGTTGATGAAGGAGAAGCTGGCGGCTTCGCTCGATAACCTGGCTGTCGAGAACAGCATGGAGCAGGGTTCGATGCCGCGAATCCACGTGTCGATCGGGCAATTGACGGCGAGCAAGCCGCCGGTTCGTCCGGGCGCTCACGGCGACTGATCGGGCGTCACTTTACCGCGCCGGAACTCGCTACTCCCGGTAGAGGAGGCCTTTCCGATGCGCTTCATTACAATCCTGGCGTTGCCCTGGCTTCTGGCCGCGGCAGCGCCCTGTTCGCTCGGGCCCGATCGCGATAGGGGCCAGATTCTGCCCGGCCGGACTTCGATTCGCGCCGTCGCCATCGGCGACTTCGGCGATCCCGGTAACAAGGCAATCCAGCAAGAGATCGCCGCCCACATCGCCGCCAACGGCAAGTTCGATTTCGGGATCACCGTGGGCGACAATTTCTATCCGAGCGGAGTCCGCGACGCCAACGATCCGAAGTGGACCTCGATCTGGGCCGAGGACTACGGTAAGCTGGGCGCACCCTTCTTCGCCGCCCTGGGCAACCACGACTACCGCGGCAACGAAGCCGCGCAAATCGGGTACGGCAAGGCCAACTGGAACATGCCCTGCAAATACTACTCGTTCGCCGCCGGACCCGTGCGGTTCTACGCGCTCGACACTGACGAGGGCCACACCGGGGTACTCTCCTGGCTGATCCCGCGGCGCCTGGGCCACGAACAGCTCGACTGGTTGACCACCCAGCTCGGCCGCCATACCGAGAAGTGGAAGGTCGTCTACGGCCACCACCCCGCCTACACGGTGGGGATGCATCGCGGGCAGCGCCGCGTCAAGGAGATGCGGGAGAGAGTGGTCCCGCTAATGAAGGGCGTGAACGCCTACATCGCCGGCCATGACCACGATCTCCAATACCGCATGGTGAACGGGATGCACCATCCGCTGGTTGGCGGCGGCGGACGCTTGAACGACGGGCGCCGGGACAAAGCCCGCCCCGAAGCGGGCGCGTTCTACCAGCCCTTCTACGGATATCTGGTGCTGAACGCGGACGAGTCCGGGCTGAAGTTCGAAATCGTGGGCGGCGAGAAGCCAGGCAGTTTCAAGACTCTGCTCACCGCGCCCGAGGCTCAGAAGTAGAGCTTCAGCCCGAACTGCACCACGCGCATCGGCAGTCGCAGACCCCGCACCTCGGCGTCGCGCGGGCCGTCGGGAACCACCGAGTCGAGCGAGGTGAACGAGATCCCCTGCGGCTGCCCGAACTGCGGCGAATTGAACGCGTTGAACAGCTCCGCGCGGAACTGCAAGCGGCCGGAGTCGCCCAGCGGCGCGATCTTCCAGTTCTTGTACAGCGAGAGGTCGAACTCGCGCGCCCCCGGGGAGTTCAGGATCGCGGGTCCCGCGTTGCCGTAGTGGCACAGGTCCGGGCGCGACGGGATGTTGCAGTCCACGCGGCGGAACGCGGTGCGATCGTACCAGACCGAGCGCTTGGGATCTTCCAGTCGCCCATCCGCCACGCGATCCGGACGCGACGCCGAGCCGGTGTTCAGGTTACCGCCGGCCAGTGAGAACGGGAATCCGGTGCGAAGCGTCAGGATGCCGTTGGTCTGCCATCCGGCGAGGATCGCGCCCGGAGCGCCCTTCATCGACTTGAATAGCGGCAACTCCCACACATAGTGGATCACCGCGTTCTGCGTCACGTCGAACGGGAAGCGGCCCCGGTCGGAACGGCGGTCCCGGGGATTCTGCCAGACTCCGCCGTCGTTGCGGCCGTATCCTTCGCCAAGCGCCTTGCTGTAGGTGTAGGAAACACCGAACGCGAGTCCGTGGGAGTATCGCTTCTCGGCCTGCACCTGCAGTCCATGGTAGAAGGCGTTGGAATAGCTATCCAGATAGCGGACCGAGCCGAGCGGCTGCGGCGCCGTGCTGGTCCCCTGGTCGATGTAGGCTTGCCACGGACGCCGGATGTTGATGTCGGTGTTCGGCGACGGGTCCGGATTGTTGAAGTTGTCCACCGTGTTGTCCATGTTGCTCGTCTTGCTGCCGACATAGCCCACGGTGAGGAAGATGTGGCCGGGGATCGCGCGCTGCACGTCGAAGCTCCACTGCACGTGGTTGGTGTTGCGGTTATCGGGCGGGATCAGAATCAGGTTCGACCGTCCGGCCGCGGCGGGTCCGGTGGACGCCGGGAACAGGTTGTCGAGCGTGATGGCGGGCGTGCCCTGCCGGATCCGGCGCGTCTGGATATTGTAAGTGCGCCCCGCGTACGCATACTGAAGCGCCAGGGCCGGATCGGTGACGGCGTTGTAGGTGAACGTGCCGCCGCCCGGTGGATTCCGGCTCAGGATGTTGTAGTTGTTCAGCATGTTCGCGTTGACGAACCATCCGAAGCCGGACCGGAACACCAGCTTCTCGGTGGCGCGGTACGCCAGGCCGAGCCGCGGCATGAAGTAGCGGTTGTCGCCGTTGTGGAGCTTGGAGTTCTTCGTGGCGGGCGCCGGAACCAGCGTGGGGAGATCGCGTCCGTCGCTGGCGCGCGTGAGTACGTCCAGGCGTAAGGTGCGCCATCCGCCCCGCTCGTCCACCGGCACGGTGAAGTGATCCCATCGCAGGCCGAGATTGGCGGTGAGCTTGCGCGACACCTTCCATTCGTCGAGAAAATACGCGCTCCATCGCTGTTGATTGGCGA
This sequence comes from Acidobacteriota bacterium, assembly GCA_005808475.1. GTDB lineage: Bacteria > Acidobacteriota > Terriglobia > Bryobacterales > Bryobacteraceae > SYLY01. The sequence goes on along the minus strand of SYLY01000001.1, from coordinate 32,050 downwards.
CGCTGAAGCCGAGCCCTTCGGCCGTCGTCGACGCACTCGGATATCCCAGCAGCCAGCCCGCCAGGTTGTATCCGGCCAGGCAGCAGGCGATGGATCCGCGTGGGTTGTTCGACGAGCCGAGTTCGAGGAACAGCCGGCGCACTTCGAAGCCGGTCTTGAAGCTATGCGAGCCGCGCAGGATGCTCAGGTTGTTAGCGATCTGGTGCGTGCGATTGATCCCGAGGCTCGGCATGCTCTTGTCGCGGTCGCCGGGAATGATGGTGTCGGGGATGCCCGTTTCTCGGCCCCGCAGTTCGCGATTGCCGTCGGTGGCGACGCGAAACTTTCCGATCCCGAGCGAGTCGAGGTTGAAGGCCGTGTCCGTGCGCGGACCCGCGGTGTTGGCGTCGGCGCCGTTCCAGCCGTAGCGGAATTCGTTGAGCACCCGCGGGGTGAAGATGTGGATGTGCTGCACGGCCCAGTTCCCCGGCGTGGCGCCGTTGAGCAGCGGGAAATTCGGATTGAGATCGAACGAGTCGTACCGCATGGTGTCGCGGATGTAGCGGACGAACACGCGGTCCCGCGGCGAGAAGTTGTGATCGACGCGGAAGAACGCCTGCTTCGATCCGGTGATGTTGGCGACGCCGCCCCTGACGTTGGCATCCAGGATGTCTTCCGGCTGGAAAGCCGGCAGTGGCTGGAACTTGTTGATGAAGTCCTGCGCGCCCTTGTGAATGCGGCTGGCCGGGATGATATTGGCGATGCGCCCGGTGGAATCGCGGAACGGCTCGCCCGTGACCGGATCGTGAATCACGATCGGCGCGCGCACCGGCGCTCCGTTGCGGACCAGCGGCGAGAGCAGCGCGGAGAAGTCGCCGCGGCGGAACGGTTCGGGGAACCAGAACGCCTCCCGCGACACCTCGAGCGTCTCGCGAAGCCCCTCGTAGTTGAAGCTCCAGAACGTGCGGTTGCGGCCGTCGTAGAGCTTGGGCAGCCACACCGGGCCGCTCAGGAAGCCGCCGAACTGATTCCGCCGCAGCGCGTTCTTCTCGCGGCGGGCCGTGCCCGCTGGCAGCCCGAAGTTGAGGAAGTAGTCTTCCGCCGCCAGCTTGTCGTTGCGCAGGAACTCATAGAAAGTTCCGCGCAAACGGTTGGTGCCGGCCTTGAGGGAGATCTGCACGTGAGCGCCGCTGTTCTGGCCGTACTCGGCCGAGTACGAACTGGTCTGGACCTTGAACTCTTCGATCGCGTCCACCGACGGCGTGAACACCATCACGTTCACCTGCGAGCCCATCGCCGTGACGCCGTCGATCGAGACCTGCTGATTGATATCGCGCTGGCCGTTGGCGCTGATGGCGACCATGCGGCCGGGGATCGGACTTCCGCCCGTGCCATCGAATCCCTGGCGGCGGCCGAACTGAACGCCCGGCGTGAGCACGGCCAACGTCGCGATATTACGTCCGTTGAGCGGTAGCTCGACCACGCGCTTGTTGTCGATCACCTGGCCGACCGCGGCGTCGTCGGTGCGCAGTTGAACGGCGGCGGCGGTGACCTCGACTCGCTCGCTGGTCTCGCCGAGCGTCAGTTCGAAATCGACGCGCGCCTTTTGCTGGATCTGCACGGTGACGCCGCGCTTTTCCTGGGTCTTGAAGCCAGTGGACTGCACCGTGATCGAGTACTCGCCGATTTCGATGAGCGGGAACGAGTATCCGCCCGCCGCCGTGGTGACCGTCTCGCGGGCCTCGCCCGTCGCGGATCGCACCAGACGGACTTTCGCGTTCGGGATCACCGCTCCGGTCGAATCGGCGACGCGGCCCAGAACCTCAGTGGAAGTGGTCTGCGCGAAGGCGGCGCTGGTGGCCACCACCGCCACCGCCCAACCGAACATGATCATCGCGAATCATCCTATCAGATCCGCCGGATCGCGCTACACAGGTTCCAGGCCCGTGACGCGCCCCGTGCCGCTGGCGAACGAATCGGTTTCGACACCCATTCGTTGCAGCATGCTCACGAAGAGGTTGCACAGGGGAGTGTTGTTGTCGCGGCGGAACGCCAGATGTTGGCCGTGCCGGAATCCTCCGCCCGCCAACAGGATGGGCAGATTCGTATTGTCGTGGATGTTGGCGTCGCCCATGTTGCTGCCGTAGAGCACCATCGTCCGGTCGAGCAGCCGCTGCCCGCCCTCTTTCTTGGCGGCCATTTCCCGCAGGACCTTTCCGAACAGCGTCATCTGGCGGCGGTCGGTATCCTCGAGCTGCTTCACCTTCGCTTCCGCCTGGCCGTGGTGCGACAGGCCATGGTAGCTCTCCGTAGTGGACGCCTGTTCGTTCAGCATGAACACGGGCGTGAAGAACGCATCCACCATCAGCGTGACGATCCGCGTGGAGTCGGACTCGAACGCCAGTTGCGCGGTCGATAGCATCAGGTCGAACTTTTCGAACATCAGCTTCTTGTCCTGGATCTCCGGCGGCGCCGGACGGGGGGCGGCTGGTTTCGGACGCTGTTCCCAGGCTCGCGAGATTTGCAGCCGTTCTTCCACTTCGCGCACGGAGGTCACGTATTGATCCAGCCGGGCTCTGTCTTCGCTTGCCAGGGTTCCGCCGAAGCGCCTGGTCTCGTCGAGCAGCGTGTCGAGGATACTGCCGCGGCTTTCCAACTTGTGGAGTTGTCGCTCCACCGACGCGAGATCGCCCTGGATGAACATGCGCTCGAACAGCTTGGGAGCGCTGTCCTCGGCGGGCAGCAGCACGCCGTCGCGCGTCCACGAAAGGCTGCGATTGCCTTTGTCGATATTGACGCCGAGGTTCAACGTGGGGAACCGCGTGACTTGGCCGAGCTTCTCCGCGGCGAATTGATCCAGCGAGATCGAATTGCGGAAGCCGCTCTTGAACGCGCCGCGCGCCGCCGTGAGGAAGCAGTTGTCGGTGCTGTGTCCGCCGGTGACGCCCGGATGCGACAGCCCACTGAAGACGGTGAATTCCTGGCGGACATCGGCCAGCAACGAGAGATACGGCGAAAGTTCGTAGTCGCGTCCGGCCGATCCCGGGAAAAAGGACTTCGGCAGCACGCCCAGGTTGTTCGCGACGATCAGCATCCGCTGGGGAGGCTCGGCGCCGGCCGCGCGCAGGAACGACGGCGTCATGCACTCGAGCAGCGGAAGGCCCAGCGATACGCCCGCTCCGCGCAGAAACGTGCGCCGCGGCAGGTGGGACGACGACGTGGAAACCCAAGTAGCTTTCATTGGCGTGGCTCTCCCAGAAAGATTCTACTTTGCACGAGCGCGTGAATCAGGTCGCGCGTCCGGTATCCGCCGCCTGCGCAGGCGTCGAGCGCCTTCTCGATCTCCGCGCGGTCGGAGAAGCGCACCGGCGTCCCGGTGGCGTAGATCGTGAACTGATGCATCAGGTTGCGCGCGAGCTGGCGCGGATTCGCCGCGAAGATGGCCTTCAACTCGCGGACGTCCTGGAAGCTCCGCCCATCGGCTAGCTTTCCGCTCGCGTCGACCGGGCCGGCGATCGTATACGAGAAGTCGTGCCCGGTGTGGTCGATGCCGGTCACCCGTTCGCCTTCGCTAACGCCGCGGTAGCGCGTTCTCCACTTGCCGAGAACATCGAAGTTCTCGAGCGCCAGCCCCACCGGGTCGAATTTGGCGTGGCACGATGCGCACGTTTCCGATTTGGTGTGCATCGCCAACAGATCGCGAATCGTCTTCGCGCCGCGGATGTCGGGCTCCACGGCGGGAACGCCGGGCGGCGGCGGAGGTGGAGGGTCGCCGGCGATCCGGTCCATGATCCAGGCGCCGCGCAGCACCGGCGACGTCGATGTCCCGTTCGCGGTGAGCTTCAGGATCGCCCCCTGCGTCAGCAATCCGCCTAGTGGGCTCCCTTTCGGCAAGGCGATCCGGCGCAATGCCGATCCGGTCACGGGCGGCAGGTTGTAGTGCCGTGCCAGCCTGTCGTTGACCAACGCGAAATCGGAATCCACCATTGCACGCACCGGCAGGTTCTCGCGAACCATCGCCGTGAAGTAGGCGCGGGTCTCGCGTTCCATCGAGTCGACCAGATATTCGTCCAGCCGGTATTCCGGATAGAGCCGGATGTCGGGATCGTCGCGGCGCAGATGACGCAGGCTCAGCCAGTAATCGGTGAAGCTGGTCACGAACCGTTCGAAGCCGGCGCCGGCGATGAGCCGCTCCGTTTCCCGGCGCAGCACGCGGGCGTCGCGGAGCCGGCCTTCCGCGGCAAGCCGCGACAGATCGCCGCTGGGACGCGAATTGGCGAGGAAGTGCGAGAGCCGTTCGGCGATGGCGAAGTCGTCGCCGGGCTCCCGCAGATAGAGGAACAGCCCCGAGCACAGGACCGCCTGATACCCGGCGATCATCGCTTCGGCGAACGGCTCGTTCTTGTCGAGCCGCGCCAACACGAGGTCGTCGAATTTCCGGACGGCTTCCTCCGGCGCGGGCCGGCGCGCGGCTACCGCGATGAAGCGCCGCAACAGCCGGCGAGCCTCTTCCTTCGGCTGTTTCGGATCGGGCGCGGCGCCCAGATTGTCGAACAGCACGCGGTGGCTTGGCGGCGGCCACGACGGGGCGGCGATGGGTCCTTCGATCTCGATCCACTGGAAAGCCACGCCCGGCTGGCCATCCGGCGGGAACGGCGGATAGCGGTAGCTCCCCGGCTTGCTGGGGATGGCGTCCACTTGCGGGACCGGCAGTCCGAGCAGTCCGTACTCCACCGTCTGTCCCTTGGCGAGCTGTACGACCGTCTCATATACTTGCGGTTGCGGCTGAATCTCGAGGATTCCGCCGGTGGACTTCACGTCCTCGGCGATGTCGTGATTGGTGGGCCGCCGGGAACGGAACGTCATCGGTACTGCTTGACGCGCCTCGGTCAGCCGGAAGCCGGGGTGTTGCAGCACGGCACGGGCGTGGAATCGAACGCGATACTCGCCGGCGTGCGGAGAGGAGAAGCCTCGTGGGAACGCACCGTAGGGCCAGCCTGGCGACCGGAACAGTCCCATCTCGACGGCTGGATCCTGTTCCATCTCCGGACCGACGGGCCCGGGCCGCTCGCTCGCCACGTTGATGCCCTGGTCCCCTTTGATGAAGAACATCGACTCCCGGCCGCCCGTGCTGCGAAGGCCGGGAAACAACCGGATTCCCGACGTTCGGAACTTCACCGGCTCCGGTGGTTGCGCCGAGCCCGCCATCGCCTGGCGTAGCGCGGCCTCGGTCGCGTCGAGGTACGCGGTGAGCTGCACGCGCGACATGTCGAGCGAATCGGAAACCTTGTTAAAGTGATGCGCCTCGCGATCCTCGGGCAGCATGTCGCGGATGTCGAGATGCGGAAGCTGGAGAACATCGCGGAGGTTCTGCTCGTACTCGTCGCGATTCATTCGGCGCATCGGGCCTCGGCCGTGCTTGACCGTATCGGCGTAGTCCGCCGTGTGGATCCCGGCGGCAAGCCTCTGGACGATCGCGGCGCGCTCCGCTTCGCCGATGCCCACTCCTTTGGGCGGCATCTCGCCTCTCTCGATGCGGTCGTGAATGCGGACCCAGCGCTCGCGCGTGGCGCGGGTGGCGAGGTCGAAAGGAACGGCACTAAGGTCGAGCCCCGCCTTCGCCGCCGGTCCCGAATGGCACGCCGCGCAGTGCTTGTCGAGCGCTCGCTTCAGTTCGGCGGGAGCGGACTGGGCGAACAACGCTTGCGCGGCGGCGGCGAGGATCAGCGCAGCCTTCATGGTTCTAAGCCAGGATCTCCCTCAGCACGTTGCCGCCGACGTCGGTGAGCCGGAAATCGCGGCCGCTGTAGCGGTAGGTGAGCTTGGTGTGGTCGATGCCGAGCAGGTGGAGCACGGTGGCGTGCAGGTCGTGCGGATGCACTCGCTTTTCCACGGCCTTGTAGCCGAAGTCGTCGGTGGTTCCGTAGGCGATACCGCCCTTGATTCCACCGCCCGCCAACAGCGTGGTGAAGGCCGGAGTATTGTGGTCGCGGCCTTGATTGACGCGCAACTGGCCCGCGCTCTGGATCATCGGCGTGCGGCCGAACTCGCTGCCCACCATCACCACGGTGTCGTTGAACAGCCCGGCCGCCTTCAAGTCCTGGATCAACGACGCGATGCCAGGGTCGGCTTCGCGCGCCAGGTGCTTGTGCGAATTGATGTCCTCGTGGCTGTCCCACGGCTGCGAATTTCCGAAGTAGACCTGCACCATGCGCACGCCCCGTTCCACCAGCCGCCGGGCAAGCAGGCAGCCGCGGCCGAAGTCCGTGTCGCCGTAGCGGGCGCGAGTCTCCGGCTTCTCCTGATCGATGTCGAACGCCGCGGGGGCTTCCATCTGCATGCGGAACGCCGACTCCATCGCCTGTACGCCGGCCGCGAGCTTCGGTTGCGCGGCGCCGTCGCCGAGGTAGAGCTTGTTCAACCGGTCGAGCAGCGCCAGTTGCCGCTGCTGTTCGTCGATGGTCAGCTTCTCGTTGCGGATGTACTGCACCAGCTTGTCCGGCGTCCGCTCGTTGTTTGGAACGTAGGCGCCCTGGTGGATGTTCGGCAGGAAGCCCGAGCTCCACAGGCGCGGACCCATCACCGGGTATCCGGGGCACAGCGCGACAAAGCCCGGCAGATTGCGGTTCGGCGAGCCGAGCCCGTAAGACAGCCACGATCCCATCGATGGCCGCCCGGCGATCTGATGCCCGGTGTTCATCAGCATCATCGACGGTCCGTGGTTGCCGCTGTCGGCATAGCAGGAGCGGATCACCGCGAAGTCGTCGATCAATCCGGCGGTTTTCGGGAAGATCTCGCTTACCTCGAGGCCGCTCTGGCCGTACCTCTGGAACGTGAACGGCGACGCCATCAGATTGCCCGTGGCGCTGTCGGTCTTCACCTTCGGCCCGGGCATCGGCTGGCCGTGATGCTTGGTCAGACGAGGCTTCGGATCGAACGTGTCCACTTGCGACCAGCCGCCGTTCATGTAAAGAAAGATGACGTGCTTCGCCTTTGCGGCAAAGTGCGGCCCCTGCTCCGCGGACGCCAACCCGGCCAGGCCGAGCGAGCCGAACCCGCATCCCATCATTCGCAACGCATCGCGTCGATTCATCGTCGTCACCTCTATTGGATCGAACTGAACTCGGCGGCTCCGAGCAGCACCTGCGCGTACCGCGGCCAAGAGTCCGGCTTGCCCGCCGTGAACTCGACGCCGAGCCGGGTTTCCTCCGCCGTGGCTGGCCGCGAGAATAAAAGATCGTATGCTCGCGCGATGCGCGCCTGCGCATTCTCGCCCGCGTCCTTCGCCATCCGCTCGGCCAGCTTGCGCGAATGTCCGGCGATGAACGCGCTATTCATGAAGAAGAGCCGCTGCATCGGACCCACGGTTACCATGCGCTGCTCGGACGTCGCGTTGGGATCCGGGAAATCGAACAGCGCGAGCATGCGGTCCGGCTTCGAACGGCTGACCGTCGCGTACAACGTCCGGCGGGTCAATTCGTCGTCGAGGGGCTTGGACGGCCCGCCGACGGTGGGATCGAGCGCCCCGGCGACGCTCAGAATCGAATCGCGCAACGCCTCGGCGTCCAGCCGCTCCCGCACGTTGGCGCGCCACAGCAGCTTGTTCTCTGGATCCTTGCGGGCGTACTCGATGGGCAGTTCCGCCGACGCCATCGCGTACGCGGCCGACAACACCATTTCGCGATGCAGCGCCTTCACCGACCAGCCGGATTCCACCAGCAGCGCCGCCAAATGGTCGAGCAGTTCCGGATGAGTGGGACGATCCCCGTTCCGCCCGAAGTTGCTGGTGGAGCGCACCAGCCCTTCCCCGAAGTGCTGCTTCCAGACGCGATTCGCCATCACGCGCGCGGCCAACGGATTCGCCACGATCGCCTCCGCGAACTCGGCGCGCCCGCTTCCCTTGGTGAACGGCTGAGGCTCGCCGTCGCACAGCGCGGACAGGAACCGGCGCGGGGCCACTTCTCCGGGAGTCGCCGTGTTGCCGCGCAAGGCCACCTTGAGGTCGCGCGGCTTGGCCTGATCCTCGAGCACGTGCCAGAACGGATAGGGCGTTGGGATCGCTTTCTCGAGCGCCTTCACCTCGGCGCGCAACGACGCGAGGTACTCCTTCCACTGCGGACTGAAGAAGCGCTCGACATCCTTGGACGCGACGTAGTAGACGCCGCCGGGGAACGACAGATCCTCGATCTTGTACGGGCCTGAGGCGAGGTCTCGCCAGAAATAATACTTGTCGACCGGAAGCGCGTCCACCAGGGTCTTGATCACGGCGGCGGCGTTCTTCATTCCCTCGATGCCGCCGACCTTGACGTAGTTGCGGTCGTCCACGGCCTTCTTCTCGGCGAACACCTTCTGGACGTCGTCGTGAATTGTGGATGCCAGCCGCTCCAGTTCCGCCTCGGCGATCTTGCCGGGCCCGCCCGCCTTCCGCGCGGCCGCGTGCCACGCGCTCATGTGCTTGTGGTCGTCCGGCTCGCGGCTCAGGTACTTGGCCCAGCGCTCGAGCACTTCGCGGTCCAGGTTCTCTTTCGCCGCGGCATCGGCCGCTTTCACCGCCGGATCGGCCAGCGTGCGCCAAGCCGCCATTACATAGCGCCGTGTCTGCGCGGCGAGGATATCGGCGATCAAGCCCGTTTGCGCCTTCAGGAACCGGTTGAGTTCGTCCTGACGTTCCTGATGCCGCGTCTTGGCCTTCTTGTACGCTTCGACATCGGCCGCGGGCGCGAGCGGATGCTCGCCGGCCTTGCTGCTCTTGAAGACGCCCAACAGCGAATAGTAGTCGCGCGTTGGGATGGGATCGTACTTGTGATCGTGGCAGCGCGCGCATCCGACGGTGAAGCCCAGGAACACGCGCGTAGTCACGTCGAGCCGGTCGTCGTCGCTTTCGCCGATCGTCTGGAATCCCAGGCCCGGCAGCAGCCGCTCCCGTTCGCCGGCTGGCGCGTGATCCGCCGCGATCTGCGCCTTCACGAAACTGTCGTAGGGCAGATCCTTGTTGAACGCGTCCACCACCCAGTCCCGGTAGCGGTAGGCATTCGCGTAGGGAGTGTCGTCGCGAGCGCCCTGCTGTCCATCGGCATATCGCGCCAGATCCAGCCACAGCCGCGCCTGCCGTTCGCCGTAGTGCGGGGACGACAAGAGCCGTTCGACGACGTTCTCCCGCGCTCGCGAAGACGAATCCGCCAGGAACGCAGCGGTCTCCGCGGGCGTGGGGGGCAGCCCCGTCAGGTCGAACGTGACGCGGCGGATCCAGTTGCGGCGCGAGGTCTCGGGCGCGGGCCTCATGCCCTCTTTCTCGAGCCGCTCGAGCACGAAGCGGTCGGCGCCGGTCTTGGCCCAGTTGCGAGACCGAGGCTGCGGGAGCGCTGGTTTGCGAACCGGCTGGAACGACCAGAAGCCCTTGGCTTCGGCCTTGGCGCCGCCGCCTTCCGGCCACACGGCCCCGGACTCGATCCACTGCCGCAAGTCCGCGATCTGTTCGTCGCCGAGCTTGCCCTTCGGCGGCATTTTCAGCGTGGCGTGCGTGTGGCTCACCGCCTGGATCAGCAGGCTGGAATCCGGCTTGCCCGGCGCCACCGCCGCTCCGCTCTTGCCGCCCTTCAGCGCTCGAGCCCGCGAATCCAGGCGCAATCCGCCCATCTCCGCCTTGCCATGGCATTCCAGGCACTGCGCGGCGAAAACCGGGCGTACCTTGGTCTCGAAGAAATCGGCGGAATCGGCCGCGAGGGCCGCCGCCGCGAAGGGCAACGCGATTAGGGAACGCATTCGGGAGTCATGAGAATCTTATCGCAGCGCGCGGGTCCGCGCCGGTCACGGTAACGGCAGCGGTTCACTCTCTTTCGCGCGCGCCGGCGTGAACGCCTTGCGAGGCTCTCGCGAGCGCACCTGCTCGATCCAGTACACCCCGTCGAACTCGCCCGAGTTGCCGCGCGTACCCACGAAGTCGAGATCGCCGTCGCCGTCCATGTCGCGCGCGACGAATGCGTCGTACATGCCGCGCTTGTTCCTTGCGATGTCCTGCCGGATCCACGGCCGCGTGGGATCGCCGGGATTCCGGAACCAAGCGATGCGGCCCGCCACGCTCTTCGCGGTGATGTTGGCGCCGTCGTGGTCTCGCGGATTCTGCGAGTAGCCGCCGGTGATGACGTCGAGCTTGCCGTCTCCGTCGATATCGCCGAGCGTGATGCCGGTCGGCGTGTCGGGCGCGATCGTGCCGATGTGATGCAGCACCCACGGCTCGTCCAGCGACTTCGGTTGCTCGAGCCAGCACAGCTTGGCGTTAGTCTCGTTCATCACCAGATCGACGCGGCCATCGCCGTTCAGGTCCGCCGCGTCCGCCATGAACGAAGTCAGGTTCTTCGGACCCAGCGCGTGAGGTTCCGTGTGTCCGGTCACCTTGATGGGATGCTCTCGGAAGCGCGGGGCGGCGCCCTTCGCCGTGACGTTCTCGAAGACAATGCTGCGTCCTTCGCCGCGCGCGCCGGCCAGGATATCGAGGTCGCCGTCCTTGTCGATGTCGATGGGCTGAACGTTGATCGGGATCTCCACCCTGGTGAGCACGTGCTCGATCCAGCCTTTGGGATCGAGCGGATCGCGCGGCACGGTCCACCAGGAGATTTCCTTCTTGGGAAAACGCCAGTCGCGCTGGGTGTTCGGGTTGTCGGTGGGGAGCTGCTCGCCCTTGTTGGGAGTGAGCACTTCGTGGCGGCCGTCGCCGTCCAGGTCGGCGGCGAAGACGCGGATGAACGAGCCGCGGTCCTTCATCTTGTCCGGGATAACGCGGCGCCATTTGCCCGCGCGGACCAGATCGGCGCGGCCCGGGTTCTGGAAGTAGATCACGTGCGCCAACTCGCACGCGGCGAGAATGTCGGGCCAGCCGTCGCCGTTGAGGTCCACCACCGCGGCGTCCTCGGCGGCGTTGGCCTCGGCGTTTTCGGCGAGTGTCGCCAGATGCCACCGGTCGGGATTCGCCGACCCGAATGCCAGCCGGATGTGGCTGGAGTCCTCGTGCACGGACACGATATCCAAGTGGCCGTCCTTGTCGAAATCCGCCATGTGCAAGCCGTCGGCGCCACGCAACTGGACGCCGCCGGAAAGGCGCTCGCCGTCGATGAGATGTTCCTTCCATGAGATGAATCTCCCGTCCGGGCCGGTGGCGCGCGACGGCGTGTCCGCGACCGTCAGTACGTTCGCCGAAGCGAAAAGCAGTGTAAGCAGGGACCGCATCGCGTCTACGCTATCATGCTTTTTCCATGCGCACGGGAGTTTTGCTAGTGTTGGCCGCGTCGCTGGGGCGCGCCGAAACGATCGCCATCGTGAACGCCACCGTCGTGGACGGAACGGGCGCCGCGCCGCGAAGGGCTACCGTGGCGATCGATGGGAGCGGCATCGCCTCGGTGGGTGGCGAAGCGCCGGCGGGAGCGCGCACGATCGACGCCGCCGGCCATACGCTCACGCCCGGCTTCTTCGATCTCCACACGCACTTGCCCTATTCCGCGGTGACGGGCTTGAAGGGCGACTGGGGCAAGGTGTTGAAGGCCTATCTGGCGTGCGGCGTCACCACGGTCGTCGATTTCGGCACCTATCCCGAAACCTTCGAACCGATGCGCCGCCTGATTCGCGACGGCGTGCTGCCGGGACCGCGCTTGCATCTGGCCGGCCGCATCACCACACCGCTCGGCCACGGAGCGGAGGGCGGACGCGGCGACTTCTTCTCGCTCGAGGTGGAATCGCCCGAGGAGGCGCGCGAAGCCGCCCGGCGCTGGCTGGCCTACGAGCCCGACGCCATCAAGGTGTTCACCGACGGCTGGCGCTACGGAGCCGGGCCCGACATGACCGGAATGGAAGAGGCTACGCTCGCCGCGATCGTCAAGGAAGCGCATGCCAAGGGCGTGGAAGTGCTCACCCACACCGTAACGCTCGAAAAGGCGAAACAGGCCGCGCGGGCCGGAGTCGACGTGATCGCGCACGGAATCGGAGACGCGCGCGCCGACGCGGAACTGATCCGCGTCATGCGCCAGAACGGAACAACTTACGCTCCCACGCTCGCGGTCTATGAATGGAAGTCCGGGCCGCTGGCGCCTCTGCTCCGGTCCTTGCTCGAACCCGCGGCTTTGAAGATCCTGGATGCATCGCAGCGGCGCGAACGGGCGGAATCGGCCTCGCGCAAGCGGCGATGGGAGAACCTGATGGCGAACGTCGCTTTGTTGAAGGCGGGACAGGTGCGCTTCGGCGCCGGCACCGACGCGGGAGTCACCGGCACGATGCATGGCTTTTCCACGCTCCGCGAAATGGAGTTGCTGGTGCAAGGCGGACTGACGCCGCTCGAAGCGCTCACGGCCGCCACCGGTGGCGGCGCGAAGGCGATTCACGTGGACGGAGATCGCGGCACGATCGAGCCGGGCAAGCGCGCCGATCTGGTGCTGATCCACGGCGCGCCTCACGAAAACATCGCTGATGCGCGGAACGTCGCGCGGGTGTTTCTGGGCGGCAAGGAACTCGATCGCGCGGGCCTGCTGGGCGCGATCGCCGAACCCGGCGTCACGCCGATTCCCGCCCTGCCCGCCTCGGAACTCATCGATGACATGGAATCCACCGTTGGCCGCACCAGGCTCGGCACGTTGCGCGTCAACGCCACCGATTCCGGCGCGGTGCATTCGCCGATGCTGTTTACCACCGCCGCGCGCGCGCCCGGCAACCACGCGCTGATCGTGCAGGCGAAGATGGCCCTCAAGGCGCGGCCGTTCGCCCAGGTTTGGTTTCCGCTGAGCCGCGGAGGCGTCGAACCGGTGGATGCGAGCGCGTTCGCGGGCATTCAGTTCGAAGCGCGGGGAGAGGGCCCCTACCGGGTGAACTTGCAAGCGCGTTCGATGCGGGGCTATCGCCAGCCCGCGGCTTCGTTCCAGGCGGGACCCGCTTGGCGCGTGGTGCGGCTTGCGTTCGCCGCGTTCCAACCCGCCGCCGGCGCGAAAGACCTCCAGGTGGTCGAATTCGAACTCTCTCGCCCAGCCAACCAGCATGCATGGCTCGAATTGGATAACCTACGGTTCTACCGGCAATGAAACTCCGACTGCTGCTTCCGTTCGCGGCGCTGCCGCTTCTGGCCCAAAGGCCCGTCACCTTCGAGGAGCGCAGCGGCATCGCGCTCGATAACGGCAAGATCGAACTGATCACACTGTCCAAAGGCGGCGCGTTCGCCAGCCTGGTGCTCAAAGACGATCCCGATAAACTCAGCCCCATGTGGAACCCCGTCCGCGGCGCGCGCGAAGCCGGCGATCCGCCCCGGTTCGGCGATTCGCTCGGCCATTTCGTTTGCGTGGACGGCTTCGGCCCCACTTCGCGCGAAGAGCAAGCGGCCGGATTCCAGGGCCACGGCGAGGCGCACCGCTATCCATGGGAGATCGTCGAACAAGGCCGGCGCGGCAACGAAACAGGAGTCACGTTCCGCGTGAAGCTTCCCGTGGTTCAGGAGACGTTCACCCGAAAGCTGGAACTGGTCGACGGCGAGCAGGTCGTCTACGTCGAAAGCGAACTGGAAAGCCATCTCGGTTTCGACCGCCCCATCAACTGGGCGGAGCACGGCACCATCGGATCGCCGTTCCTCGCGCCGGAAAAGACGGTGGTCGACGCGAGCGTGGGCCGTTGCGAAACGCGGCCGCATACCAAGATGCCTCCCAACCGGCGCTTGGTTTCAGAGAAAGAATTCACCTATCCGATGGCGCCGCTGGAAAAGGGCGGACTGGCGAATTTGCGGGCGGTTCCCGCCAAGCCGGACTCGATGGATCACACCGGGTGCCTGCTCGATCCGGCGCGCCGGCTGGTGTTCGTCACGGCGTTGCGCACGGACAAGAAGATGCTGTTCGGCTATCTGATCCGCCGCGAAGAGTACCCGTGGCTGCAGGAGTGGATGAACTACAGCAAGAACCTGAATCTGGCTCGCGGCCTCGAGTTCGGCACGCAGCCGTTCGATGTGTCGCGCCGCCAGACGGTGGAGATGGGCAAGCTGTTCGGCCAATCCGCGTTTCGCTGGCTGCCGGCGAAGTCGAAGATCGGCACGCGGTTCCTGATGTTCTACACACGCGTTCCGGACGGTTTTCTCCAGGTGGACGACGTGCGGCAAGAGGGTGGCAAGCTGATCGTGGAGGACAGGAAGTCTGGCAAAAAGGTGGAATTGGCGGCGTCTAAACCGCTGTAACCCGGCCGGACCGGTACAATATTAGGATCGATGCCGGAAAATCCAAGAATCGCCGTTCTCGGCGCCGGCAGCATGGGCGGCGCGTTGCTCGCCGGCATGTTGCGTACCGGAGCGGCTAGTCCCGATCGCGTGATCGCCACCGCTCGAACCAGGGAGCGTGCCGACGCGCTCGCCAAGGAGCATGGCATCCGCGCGCTGGCCGGCGCGGGCGGTAATCTCGAGGCTGCTGAGAACTCCGATGTCGTGATCCTGGCCGTGAAGCCGTCGGTGATGCCGTCCCTGCTCGAGGAGATCCGTTGGGGGTTGCGCGAAGGGCGCGTGTTGGTTTCGCTCGCGGCGGCGTTCACCATCCGGTCGATCGAGCAGATAGTGAGCCGGCCGATCTCGATCTTCCGCGCGATCCCAAACACCCCCGTCCTTGTCGGCGAAGGCGCCACCTGCATCGCCGGCAACCCGCAAGCCCGGCCCGAGCATTACGACATGGTGGAGCGTCTGTTCCGCTCGGTAGGCGTGGTTTGCTACTTGGACGAGGATCTGCTGCACGCGGCGACGGCATTGTCCGGCGCCGGACCCGCCTACATCTTTCTGGTGATCGAGGCGCTGACCGCCGCCGGTCTGAAGGCCGGATTGCCGCGCCAGGTTGCCTCGCGTCTGGCCGAACAGACCGTGCTGGGCGCCGCCAAGCTGGTTCGCGACACCGGCCAACATCCCGCCATCCTGCGCGACCAGGTAGTCACTCCCGGCGGCGCCACCATCGCCGGACTTCACGAACTCGAACGGGGCGGCCTGCGCGCCAGCTTCACATCCGCGGTGGAAGCGGCGGCCGAACGGTCCCGCGAGATCACCCATGCCTTGGAAGAACGATTACGGCCAGCCGAATGATCAATCCGCTGTCAGAACTCTCATTTCCCATTCCCTTCGACCGCATCCGCGCCGAACACGTCGAACCCGCGACCCGCGAACTGGTGTCGCTCTGCGAACTCCGCCTGGAATCGATCGCGGCGCTCGACGAGCCCCGCACTTACGAGAACACGGCCGGCGCGCTGGACGCCCTGACGCGTGAACTGGACGAGGCGATGTCGGTGGTCCGCCATTTGAAGGAGGCTTGCTCCACCCCGGAGATCCGCCTGGCGCACGCCTCGATCGAGCCCGTGGTCAGCTCGTTCCACTCGCGGCTGGTGCTGCACGCGGGCCTGTTTCGGGCGCTGCGCGAATACTCGGAAACCGCGGATGCCGCCGCGCTTGCCGGGCCGCGGGCGCGTTACCTGAGCAAAACCATCGCCGATTTCCGCCGCCATGGAGCCGATCTGCCGCCGGACAAGAAGGCCGAACTCGAGAAAATCGATATCGAGTTATCGAAAACCACCACCGCCTTCAGCGACAACGTTCTCGATTCGACCAATGCGTTCGAGTACGTCGTCGAAAACGAGGACGCCCTCTCCGGCCTGCCTCCCACGGCCATCGTCATGGCCCGCGAAAGCGCGCAGACGAAGGGCGTTCCCGGATGGCGCTTCACCCTCCAGGCGCCCAGCTACCTCGCCGTGACGACCTATCTCGACGACGCCTCGGTGCGCGAGCGGTTCTATCGCTCGTTCCATTCGCGAGCCTCGGGCCCGCCCCACGACAACCGGCCCCACCTGGCGCGCATCCTCGAACTACGGCGGGCCAAGGCGGCTTTGCTTGGCTATCGCGACTTCGCCGACTTCGTGACCGCCGACCGCATGGCCGCCTCGGGCGACCGCGCCGAACGGTTCCTCGAGGACCTTCGAGCCGGGACCGAACCGTTCTTCCATCGCGAGAACCGGGAACTGCAGGAGTTCCGCGACAGGCTCGAGGGCGCGGCGTCGCGCCCCATGGAATCTTGGGACATCGCCTACTACGCCGAGAAGCTTCGCAAGTCGCTCTATGATTTCGACGAGGAGATGCTGCGTCCCTACTTCCCGCTGGAGCGGGTGAAGGCGGGCATGTTCGACATCGCCGGCCGCCTGTTCGGCATCCGCGTCGAGGAGCGCAAGGGAGCGCCGGTCTGGGATCCCGAGGTCCGCTTCTACGAGATCCACGACTCGGGCGGCGGCCTTCTCGGCGCCTTCTACGCGGACTGGTTTCCCCGCGAGAACAAGCGCCCCGGCGCATGGATGGACGCGTTCGTCACCGGCGATCCCGATGCGGGTGGATCGCGCCCCCACGTCGGATTGATGTGCGGCAACCTCACGCCCCCCTCGGGAGGAAAGCCCGCCCTGTTGACCCACCGCGACGTGGAGACGGTCTTCCACGAGTTCGGCCACCTGCTGCACCATTGCCTCGGCCGCGTTCCGGTGCGATGTCTGTCCGGCACCGCCGTAGCCTGGGATTTCGTCGAACTGCCCTCGCAGATCATGGAGAACTGGTGTTGGGAGCGGGAATCGCTCGACCTGATTTCCGGCCACCATGAGACGGGCGAGCCTCTGCCGGCCACCCTGTTCGAAAAGCTCCGCCGCGCGCGGACGTTCCGGGCGGGCAACTTCCAGATGCGGCAGTTGGCGTTCGGCGCCATCGACATGGCCCTGCACCGGCGCTACGATCCGGATCGCGACGGGAACCCGGTCGACTATTGCCGGCGGCTTTACTCCTCCTACTCGCCCGCTCCACTTCAGGAAGATTACGCGACGATCCTCGCGTTCTCGCATCTGTTCGCCAGCCCCATCGCATATGCGGCCGGCTACTATTCCTACAAGTGGGCGGAGGTGCTCGACGCCGACGCCTTCGACCTGTTTCTCGCCCATGGCATTTTCAACCTGGAGACGGGAATGCGGTTCCGCCGCACGATTCTCGAGAAAGGCGACAGCGAGGATCCCGCTTCGCTCTACCGCCAGTTCGCCGGCCGCGACCCTGGCATCCAGCCGCTTCTGATCCGCTCGGGGCTGGTTCCGCTCTGACGGCATCGCCTCCGCGGCGATAGACTGAGTGGCATGCCGAGCAAATCGAAAGCGACCCGAAAGTACGGCGCCACTCGCCGGGATCTGTTCCAGGTGGGCAATGCCTTGGCGCTGCCCGCGCTGATGGGAGGCGCGTCCGCCATGGCCGCGACAACAGGCCCATTGCGGCCGGGCAAGCAGATCTACGAGTCGATCGGCGTGGAGCCGGTGATCAACTGCCGCGGCACGTTCACCATCATCGGCGCATCCATCGAACTGCCCGAGGTTCGCGCCGCGATGGACGCCGCGTCCCAACACTTCGTGCAATTGGACGAGCTCGCCGCCGCGGTGGGAAGGCGCCTTGCCGAACTGACCGGCGCGGAATGGGGCATGGTGTCGTCGGGTTGCGCCGCCGGACTCAAGCATGTGGCCGCCGCCTGCGTGACCGGAGGCAATCCGGAGAAGCTGTTGCGCATTCCCGATCTCGCCGGGTTCGACAAAACCGAGGTCGTCTCGCCGCGATGGTCGCGTAGCGCCTACGACCATGCGATCCGCAACATCGGCGTCAAGATGATCACCGTCGACACGGCGGAGGAGCTCGATCGCGCGCTGAGTTCGCGCACGGCGATGATCTACCTGTCGGCGGGCGGCGCGATGAACTCCGGTCCGCTCTCGCTCGAGAACGTCGCGCGCATGGCTAAGCCGTGGGGCATCCCCATCCTGGTGGATGCCGCCGCGGAAGTGCTCACGATCCCCAACGTGCATCTCCAGCGCGGCGCCACGGTGGTGGCCTACAGCGGCGGCAAGGCGATTTGCGGACCGCAATGCGCCGGCTTGCTCCTGGGCCGCAAGGACATCTTGATGTCGGCGTGGCAGGCGAGTTCGCCGCACCATGGACCGGGCCGCGACAACAAGGTCGGGCGCGAGGAAACCCTCGGTATGCTGGCCGCGGTGGAGGCATGGGTCAAGCGCGACCACGACGCCGAATGGAAGAAGTGGCTGTCTTACCTCGATACGATCGCCAGGAGCGTGTCGCGCGTGGACGGCGTCAAGACCGCGATTCGCGAGCCGGAGGGATTGTCGAACAAGAGCCCTTCGCTGACGATTTCGTGGGACCCGTCGCGGCTCCACGTGACCGGAGAGGAAGTGGCGGAGATCGTGGCCCGCTCCAAGCCGCGCATCGCCCTGGGAGCCGACGGCGGATTCCGAGGCCGGCAGGCGCCCGAGTCGCCCGAGACCTCGATCGGCATTACCGCCTGGATGATGCGGCCCGGCGACGACCGCGTGGTGGCGGACCGCCTCTTCGCCGTGCTCTCCCAGAAGCGCGATCCCAAGCCCGCGCCCGCCGCTCCGGCCGCGAACTTGACCGGACGCTGGGACGTCGACATCGAGTTTTTCAGCGGCAAGAGCCGCCACACTCTGACGCTCGAGCAGGACGGCAACCTTTTGCGAGGCGTCCACAAGGGCGACTTTTCGGTGCAGGACGTTTTCGGCGCGATCGAGGGCGGCAGCGTCAAACTGCGTAGTTCCGATCAGAAGGCGGGCGACGCGATCGTGTTCACGTTCGCGGGCTCGTTTTCGGGAGATTCGTTCTCCGGTCCGCTCTTCCTGGGCGAGTACCTCAACGCCAGGTTCACCGCCCGCCGCCACGATTACGGCCGCGGACGCCCCGGCGCGATCATGGTGCCGGGCGGTCCGCCCCTGGCGAACTAAAGGAGCCACCCATGACGAACCGAAGGGACTTCCTCTCGCTTGCCGCCGCCGCCGCGCTGCCCGCCCAACAGCCCCGGCGGCCGAACATCGTGCTCATCGTCGCCGACGATCTCGGCTTCGCGGACCTCGGGTTCCAGGGCAGCTCCGGCATTCGCACGCCGCATCTCGACCGGCTGGCCGGTTCCGGCGTCCGATTCACCAACGGCTACGTCTCGCATCCGTTCTGCAGCCCCAGCCGCGCCGGAATGCTCACCGGCCGCTATCAGCACCGCTTCGGCCACGAGAACAACATGGTGGTGCGCCCGGACGATCCGGAGACCGGTTTGCCCGTCTCCGAGACGATGCTTCCGGCCGAACTCCAGAAGGCCGGCTACGCCACCGGATTCGTCGGCAAGTGGCATCTCGGCGCGCACCCGCGGTTCCATCCCAAGCGCCGCGGCTTTCAGGAGATGTACGGCTTCCTCGGTGGCGGGCACGACTACTTCCATCCTGGCGTCCCCGGCGACAAGGACCAGCATTTCTACCCGATCGAGCGCGACGGCGCGGTCGTTCCGGAGAAGGAGTACCTGACCACCGCCTTGGGACGCGAGGCGGACAAATACGTGCGCCGTCACGCGCACCATCCGTTTTTCCTCTATTTCGCGTTCAACGCGCCGCATTCGCCATTGCAGGCGCCGCAGCCGTACCTGCGCCGCTACCCGGGCATCGCCGATCCCGACCGCCGCTCCTACGCCGCGATGGTGTCGGCCATGGACGACGCGGTGGGGCGCGTGCTCGACACCCTTCGCGACACCGGCATCGAGCGGGACACGCTGGTGTTCTTTCTCAGCGATAACGGCGGTCCCAAGGACAACGCCTCGTCGAATCTGCCGTTGCGGGCCGGCAAGCGGACGCTCTACGAGGGCGGCATCCGCGTGCCGTTCGTGGTTCGATGGCCGGGGGCGCTGCCATCGGGCAAGACGTTCGATCATCCGGCGATCGCGCTCGATATTTTCTCGACATCGCTTGCCGCCGCCGGGGCCGCCTCGTCCAACCGCGAGATCGATGGCGTCAACTTGCTCCCGCACCTGCAAGGGCACACGGCATCGCCGCCGCACGGCCGGCTTTTCTGGCGCACCTTCGGAGGCTACGGCGCGGCGGTCCGCGAAGGTCCGCTCAAGTGGGTCCGCGAAGGCGAGAACGCGCCCGGCGAACTCTACGATCTGGACAAAGACCCGGGCGAGAATACCAACCTCGCCGCGAGCCGGCCATTGGACGCCCAGCGGCTCGGCGCCGCGTGGCGGGACTGGAGCGGCCGGATGGCGAAGCCGCTCTGGCTGGATCATATCTTCGACCGCGAACGTCTGGGCAAACCGACACCGTAGCTCGCCGCGGCGCCGCGCCGTTCGGTATCATGGTTTTCCATGAAACGCCGACAAGCCCTGACTGCCTTGGCCGCCGCCGCCGCGCCCGCTGCCGCCGCCGACTGGTCCGATACCTTCGCCCGCGCCTGGCGCGACACGTTCCTCCATCACTGGGCCGACACCAAGGAATACACGATGAAGATGATGGAAGCGATGCCGGCCGATGGGTTCGACTCCAAGCCCGACCCGGCCCAGCGCGGCTTTGGCGAGCAGTTCGTTCACATCGCCCGCGCCAACAACGCGTATGTGACGGTGATTGGAATCGGCAAGGCGCCGGAGCCGCCCAAGTCGAACGACAAGGAGTCGGTGCGGCAATTCCTGACCGCCAGCTTCGACTGGATCACCGACGTGCTGAACAAGCTGAACGAGAAGCAACTGCTGAAACAGGACTACAAGTTCAGCCCGCGCCTCAAGCCGCACAGCGGCACCGATCTGTTCATGCGCGCGTATATGCACACCGCGCATCATCGCGGCCAGGCTGTCTGCTACCTGCGAGTGAAAGGCATCGTGCCGCCCACCTGGAAGTTCGAACCCAGCGGAGCTTAGGATGCAGCCGCCCGGCTACATCGACGCCCACGTTCACGTCTACGACGAAAGCTCCGGAACGAAGTCGCCGGGGCGGTTCACGCCTGCCGATCTGTTCGCGCAGTGCCGGCCGTTGGGCGTGTCGCGGATCGTGCTGATCCAGATCAGTTCGTACCGCTTCGATAACTCGTACATGCTGGGCGCGGTGCGCGAGCATCCGGGCGTGTTCTCGGCGGTGGCAGTGGTGGAGCACGAACGGAGCGATATCGAGAAAGCGATGGAGGATTTCGCGAAGCAGGGTGTGCGCGGCTTCCGGATCGGACCGCGCGGCAATCCGTCGAATTGGCTCGATTCGCCCGGCTACGAGCGGATGTGGACGCTTGGCCCCAAGCTGGGCCAGGCGATGTGTCCGTTGCTCAATCCGGACGCGCTTCCCGCCGTCGACCGCATGTGCGAGAAGCATCCCGATACCACGGTGGTGATCGATCACATGGCGCGCATCGGCGCGTCCGCTCCCGTTCGCGACGCCGATATCCGAGCGCTGTCCGCGTTGGCGCGTCATCGGAACACCTACGTCAAGATCAGCGCCTTTTACGCGCTTGGCAAGAAACAGCCGCCCTACACGGATCTGATTCCGATGATCCGGCGCTTGGTGGAGGACTTCGGACCTCGCCGCCTGATGTGGGCCTCCGATTCGCCGTTCCAGGTGGTCAACGGACACAGCTACGCGGCGTCGGTGGAACTGGTTCGCGACCGCATGCCGTTCCTCTCGGCGGACGATCGCGACTGGCTGCTCCGCCGTACCGCCGAAAAAGTGTTCTTTTCGAAGTAGAGGATTTGCGTTGTCGCGGGATTTCGCCGTGTGGCCCTACCGTTTCCGCTTCCGCGCCCTCGAGCACGTCGTCTTTCCGCCCGGAAAGGCCGGCAACATTCTGCGCGGCGCGTTCGGCACGATCTTCCAGCGGATGGCCTGCATGCCGGATTGCTCGGACGCCCAGTCCTGCGCCGGCGCGTCGAGTTGCCCCTACGCCCGCGTGTTCGAGCCGCGCCAGGAGTGGGTGGACACGCTGGGCCCCAGCGGCGTGGCGGACTGGCCCCGGCCGTTCGCGTTCCGCGCGGTGCATCTGGATGGACGGCGGGTGGAACCGGGAGAGGAGTTCTGGTTCGATCTGGTTCTGTTCGACGAGCCGGCGAACACGCTGCCGTATTTCGTGATGACCTTCCGGGAAGTGGCGCGATCGGGCCTCGGACCGGGGCGCGGGCGGGCGGAACTGGTTGGTGTTACCGGGCTTCCGGGCGGTGCGGCGGTCTTCGACGGCAATCGCTTCCATCGGGAGAGCATTCAAGGTCTGCGCCTCGACTTGGCGGCTGCCGGCGAACCGTGCGGGAGTGTGCGCCTCCGCTTCACGACTCCGACCGAGCTGAAGTCCGGCGGCCAACCCGTGTCGCGGCCGGAGTTCGGCGTCCTGTTTCGCCGCTTGCGGGACCGGGTCTCGAATCTGAGGGCTTTCTATCAGGGTGGGCCGCTCGAGATCGACTTTACAAGCTTGGCGGCCGAGGCCGATCGCACGCGCATCGTGGAGTGCCGGCTGCGGGAACAAGTCGAGCGGCGCTGGAGCTCGCGGACACACCAGCGGCATCCTTTGGGCGGATTCGCCGGCGAGGTGGAATACGAGGGCGAACTCGGCCCTTTCCTCGGGTTTCTTCGCGCGGGCGAGTGGACCGGCGTGGGCCGCCAGACGGTGTGGGGCAAGGGCTGCTTCGAACTGATGCCGCCAGGCTGAGAGTCAGAATCGGAGCCGGTAGAGCATCCAATAGACGATCACGCCCGTGACGCTCACATAGAGCCAAACCGGCAACGCCCATCGCGCCAGCTTCTTGTGCCGGCCGAATTCGCCGCCGAACGCCCGCTTCACCACCACGATCGCCAGGAACGGCACGGTGGCGGCCAGGATCGTATGGGTGAGCAGCACCGTGAAATAGACCGTGCGAATCGCGCCTTGCCCTTGAAACCTCACCGACCCCACGTTGAAGTGGTAGATCAGATAGCAGCACAGGAACAGCACCGACATCGCGCAAGCGGCAAGCATCGCTTTTTTGTGCGCCGCGCGGCGTCCCTGGCGGATGAACGCGTATCCCGCCACCAGCAGACACGCCGACGCCGCGTTGAGCGTGGCATTGACCGCGGGCAGATCGCGGATCCCGATCACGACGTCTCCGCCAGCAGCGTCGCCGCGTCGGACGCCAATTCATCCATCGACGACGCTTCCACGCTGTCGTAATATTTGCGAATCTGGCCTTTGCGATCCACCAGGACGAAGCGCGTCGAATGGTCGCTGCCCTTGCCGTCCACCGAATGCAGCAGGAACACCTCGCGCGACAGTTTGTCGAGAAGCTGCTTCGATCCGGTGAAGAACATCCAGCGGCCGGGTTTGGCGCCGTACCTCTGCGCGTAGGCGGCCAGCGTGGATGGCGTGTCGTTCTCCGGGTCCACGGTGAACGAGACCAGACGGACATCGGCCCTTTGCTCGAACTTGGTCTGCAGCAGCGCCATTTGGCGCGTGGTGCGCGGGCACGGCCCCGGGCAGGTAGTGTAGATGAAGTTGGCCACCCACACCTTGCCCGCCAGCGCATCCGCGCTGCGCACATCGGCGCCAGATTCGCCGGTCAGTGTGAACTCGGGAACCGTGTTGTAGATCCGCAACGGTTCGCCCTTGCGTCCGCAAGCGGACCAGGAAACCAGGGCGAGAGCGAACGCCGCGCTACGGGCGGTCGACAAGCATGAGGCCATAGAGCACCGGAAGGTACACCACGGAAGCCAGCAGTACTTTGCGCGCGTTGAGGATCGACTTCTCCCGGATCACGCGCAGTCCGGCGCGCAGGAACCACGCACCCATCGCGATGGCGCCCACCAGGTAGAGATTGCCCGTCATCGACAGCAGCGTGGGCAGCAGGCTCACCGGGAACAGCAGCAGCAGGAACGCGAGAATGTGGCGCGCCGTCGACACGCCGTCGGGCTCCACCACGGGAAGCATGCGGATGCCCGCCCGGCCGTAGTCCTCGCGGTACATCCAGGCGATCGAGTAGAAGTGCGGGAACTGCCACACGAACAGGATCGCGTAGAGCGCCCACGCTTCCGCGGTCAACGTGCCGGCGGCGGCGGCGAACCCGATCAGCGGCGGCATTGCGCCGGGGATCGCGCCCACGGTGGTCGAATGCCACGACTTGCGTTTGAGCGGCGTATAGAGGAACAGGTAGCTCGCCAGCGTCAACAGCCCTAGAAAACCCGTGAGCGGATTGACGCCCAACACCAGTTCGGCGAACCCGGCGATCGAAAGCGCCACGGCGAAAACCAGCGCCTGCCGTCGCGTCAACCGGCCCGATGGGATCGGCCTGTGGCGCGTGCGATTCATCTGGCCGTCGGCTTCCCACTCGTACCACTGGTTGAGCGCCGCCGTGCCGCTGGCGATGAGCGCGGTGCCGAGAATCGTGTGGAACAGCGCCCACCACGACCACGAGCCTTCCCGGATGCCGAAGTAGTAGCCGATGCCGGTGCTCATCAGGATCAGCCACGTGATCCGCGGTTTGGTCAGTTCAATATAGGTTCGGATCATCGTGCGTAGCTCACCCCGCCGCGAACCGGCGCTTCGACGGCGGATGGCCGCCGTACGTGCCGGTGTACTTGAATCGCCATCAGGACGCTGGTTGCCATGGTCAGGGCTCCCAGCGCGACGTGCGCCACGGTGAACACCACCATGACGGGCATCGGCTGCGGCGCGTCCGCCGTCGACACCCGGCTCATGTAGGCGGCCACGCCGGCGAACACTTGAGCGAACACGATGGCGAGCAGGGCTATCGCGGTGGAACGGAGCGGTTGGTGATCGCGAAAATTCAACAGGAAAACGATTGCGGAATACATCACCACCGCCGTGACCACGAACGCGCCCGCGACGTGCCAGACCAAATCGAGCGCCTTGTGCCGGAACGCCGCGCCCAGCGCCACCTGGCACAAAACGATCGCCGGCAGCCAGACGACGGAGCCCGGTTTCGCGGGCCAGCCCGCTGACTCCACCGGAACCGGTCCCCGTTTCCACTGCTCCGACGTGAACAAGGCGATCGCGCAAGTGGTGGAGAAGTACAGTTCGGCCAGGCAGGCGTGCGAGATGCTCACCGGCTTGGGAAGCAGATACAACACGGTGAGGCCGCCCAGCACGCCCTGAAAAATCACCGCGCCCAAAGCCGCGAATCCAAGGCGCTTCATCCATGCGCGCGGCTCCGAACGCCAAATCCAAACGGCCAGAACGATGGTCATGAACCCCACGGTGGAGGCGATCATCCGATGGCCGTGTTCGTAAAAAATACCGCCTTTCATCTCCGGCATCACTTGTCCGTAGGAAAGCGGCCAATCGGGAACCGAAAGACCGGATTCGGTGGAGGTGACGGAAGCGCCGGCGACGACAAGGAAAAGTGTGCAAACCGCGAGAACAATTGCGTAGCGATGCAACCAGTCCGGCATAAGGGGATTGGGGGAGGTAGAACCCAAATCCTATTCTACCCTTTGTAGGCGAAATCCGCCTTCGCCGTACCGGTCGCGTCCACTTTTACCTTGATCTCTTGCGGTCCGTAGCGCTCGTGAACCGCCTCGACGGTGTAGTCGCCCGCCGGGAGCCCCTTGATCTCGAACGATCCGTCGGCGCCGCTCACCGCGAAGAACGGATGCGGCACGACGTTGACGTAGAGCTTCATCCACGGATGGACGTTGCACTTCACCGGGATCATCAACTCCTCCTGGGTGAACTGCTTCACTTTGGGATCGCCCTTGGGCGGCTGCGATTCGTTCCATTCGCGATTGGTCCGGGGCAGCGGGTGGATGTTGTGATTGGTCTCGTCGCTATTGAGGAACTCGATGTCCTGGCCGGTCACCAGGCCCACCACGTGCGGCTTGTAGACGCATCCGTTCTGGTCGACGGTGACCTTGCCCGCGGGAACCGGCCACTTCTGGGCGGGCAGCCCGGACTTGACCCATACGAACACGTTGGCGAGCGAGCCATCCGCGCCGATCACCACTTCTTCCGATTTCGGCGGTTCCTTGTGCATCCGCGCGCAGGCGGGCGTGGCATCCATGCTGACGGTCCGCATGACGGGCTTGGCGCCGGTGAATGTGATCTTGCCGGCCACCACGCCCGATCCGGCGGGCGCGGCCGGAGCCTCGGTCACGGCTTTCAGTTCCTTCTTGGCTGTTTCGGTCGGCGATCCACCGCCGCAGGAAGCGAGGAAGATCGCGGGAATGAGGACGGGAGGTAAGAAGCGCATCGCTACCAGATTACCAGTCCCAGCCGCCGGAGCCGTTCCGCAACTAGCCCAAAAAACTTGCAACTCGATTTTCCCTGGAATCAAGCCTTTGCCGGGAATCGCCGCTGGCAGGGCGCCATTGTTTTCCGGATTCGCCCGGTGGCGGCGTTAAAACTGTGGCCGGCGGACGCGCATGAGCCAGTCCGCCGGAAGGATGAACCGACATGAATCGACCGACTTCTTTTCCGGGCTTCACGCCCTGCGAGATTCCCGCCGCGCCCGCCGCGGCCAACACGGAGGCGAGATCGAGCTGCGACCGTCCGCTGAGCGCCCTGGTGCGCCGGTGACGCGGAACCGGGGGTAGCCGCGGAGCCACCCCCATTCCCCTACTTCGAGAACTCCAGTTCCGCTTCTGGCTTGCTTGGCTTCGAACCAACCGGTACAGTCAAAGGAACGGAATGTCGAGCGACTCCCCTCAACGCGCCACGACCATCGACCGCTTCTACACGAGTCTCCAAGCTCAGCCTCTGGTGTCCCCCGCGGAGATCGAGGCCTTCTATCATGAACCGATCAATCGCATACGGGGCGCGGACAACGTCTCGAAACTCCAGCGGGAACTGACCCGCGTCCACGACAAACGGCACTTCCTCGCCTTCCTCGCCGGCCACAGCGGCTGCGGCAAGTCGACGGAGTTGACGCGGCTGGCTCGGGCCGTCGTGCCGACACATCGCGCACTTCGCTTCAGCGCCAAGCACGAAATTCACCCCGCGAGCGCGAAGCCGTTCGACGTCCTGATCGTGATGATGATCCGGCTGGCGGAAGAGATGGCTAAGCCGGAGCCCGAAGGCCTCGGATGGCGCCTTCCTGAGGCGCTTACAAACAGGGTCCTCGAGTGGTTTCACACCGAGACGGTCACCTCGACAAGCGGGACTCACGCGGGCGCCTCCGCCGAGGCGGGCGCGGGAATGGACGGGGTTCGGCTTGGGCGGCGGTCCTAGGTCTGTGGGCCAAATTGAAGGCGGAGGTGCGCTTCTCGTCGGACCGCAAACGCGAAGTGATCGAGCGCCGCACCGCGCGCTTGCCCGAACTGATCGATGTGCTGAACGATCTGTTCGACGCGGCCAACCGCAAGCTGCTGGAAAAGACCGGCCAGGAGTGGCTATTCCTCGGCGAGGACTTCGAGAAACTCCTCGACGCCCGGCTGCCGGAAGTGTTCTTCGTCCGCGAGTCGGCTGTATTTTCCGGCCTGCGCACGCACCTCGTCTTCACGATTCCGGTGGATTTGGGCTGGTCGAACAGCCGCGTCGCGCTGCCGTTCCCGGTCTACTCGATCCTCGATTGTCCCGTCTACACGGACGATCTCCAGCCGGACCAGGGGCGTACGGTGCTGCGGGACCTGCTCGCCAAGCGGATCGATCCAGATCGCTTCGAGCCGGGGCAACTGGACCGCCTGATCGTGGCCTCTGGTGGTCATCTCCGCGACCTCTTCGACCTGGTGCGAGAGGCCTCCGATCGCGCGATCGACGAGGAGCCCTCCCCGGCTTCGATTCGAGAAGGCCATGTATCGGGCGCGATCGCGAAGATGCGGCGCGAAGTGGTCATGCGGTTGGGAGACAGTCCCTACGATCCCGATCCCATTCCCTGGAAGCAGCGCGCCGAACGCCTCGTTTCGATTCACCGACGCGATCCCGGTTCCGATATTCCCGACGCCGCCCTTCACTCGCTGGTCCGCATCCGAGCGGTCCAGGAGTTCAACGGAGAGGGCCGCTTCGCCGT
Source organism: Acidobacteriota bacterium (assembly GCA_005808475.1). Lineage (GTDB taxonomy): Bacteria > Acidobacteriota > Terriglobia > Bryobacterales > Bryobacteraceae > SYLY01. Next base: position 4,277 of record SYLY01000001.1, on the reverse strand, counting down.
GTCGCCCCTCGTCGTGGACATACTGATCAAGGAGGGGCTCTTGCTTACCGGATCGTCGGGCGGGTTGCTACCGGCGTCAGGCTCCTGATATGGACCACGCCGAGGGATCCGTCGCGGATGCGATTTCCCGCCTCGGGATCTGGCTGAGTCGAGAAGGCGTGCGAATGGCGCGCGTCGAGTACCTCTCGGAGGCGGCGCGCGAAGCGGTCATGGCGTGGCTCTCGTCGCGCGTTGCCGTGGAGGACGCTCCTCTCCCGGAGCGTCGCGAGGGATCCGAAGTCGCGGGGTGGATGATCGAATCGCTACGGCGGGCGGCCGCGGCTCCGGTCAGGACCGTGGTCTGCTTCCGCGGATTCGAACGGGCGTTCGCGGGTCCGTTGCCCGGGGAACTCTTGGCGCTCAATTTGCAACGCGAGACGTTCCTCGAAGCCGGTGCGGCGCAGATCTGGTGGTTGCCGAGCGAAGTGGTGGGCGTGTTCCTGCGGTCGGCGCCAGACCTCGATTCGTGGTTCGACTTGAAGCTCGCCTTGACGGAGTTACCGGCGGCGGCCCGTTTGGAACTGGTGGCGGACCGGTGGACACTTGCGCCGGAAGAAGGCAGGCGGCGGTCCGCTTCGCTGTTGGCGAGGGCGGAGAGAGCGATTCGGGCTGGCGAGCCGTGGGCCGAGGTCTGGCGGGAATTCGTGGCTCCGGCTCTCGAGGATCTGCGGTCGGCCGGGCTGATGCAAGAGGCGGAAGGCCACGCGAAACGGCTCGGACAACTGGTGCGGGAGTTGCGCCAGGAAGGTATCGCTCGACCCAAGACAGCGGCGGACGCGCTGGCACTGGCGGAGATGCTTAAGGACCAAGGAGACTTGGACAGAGCCCTTGATGCGGCTCGGGAGGCGCTTGCGGGAAAGCCTTGGGAGCGCGCGGCGGCCGGCTTTCTGATCGCCAGGATATTCGAAGTTCGCGGAGACCTCGACGAAGCCCTGCGAGTTCTGCAAACGGACGTACTGCCTGTCTTCGAAAAGCTGGGCGACATCCGCTCCCGCGCCGTCACGATGGGCAAGATCGCCGATATCTTCCAGGCTCGCGGCCAGTTCGACGAGGCTCTCCGCATCGTCCGCGAGGAACTACTTCCGGCGTTCGAAAAGCTGGGCGACATCCGCGAGCGTGCCGTGACCATGGGCAGGATCGCCGATATCTTCCAAGCTCGCGGACAACTCGACGAGGCTCTCCGCATCCGCCGCGAGGAACTCCTGCCCGTGTTCGAAAAGCTGGGCGACATCCGCTCCCGTGCCATCACTATGGGCAGGATCGCCGATATCTTCCAAGCTCGTGGACAACTGGACGAGGCTCTCCGCATCCGCCGCGAGGAGCTACTGCCCGTCTTCGAAAAGCTGGGCGCCATCCGCGAGCGTGCCGTGACCATGGGCAGGATCGCCGATATCTTCCAAGCTCGCGGACAACTCGACGAGGCCCTCCGCATCCGCCGCGAGGACCAACTTCCCGTGTACGAGAAGCTGGGCGACATCCGCTCCCGAGCCGTGACGCTGGGCAAGATCGCCGATATCTTCCAAGCTCGCGGACAACTCGAAGAGGCCCTCCGCATCCGCCGCGAGGACGAACTTCCGGTCTACCAACAACTGGGCGCCGTGCACGAAAGCGAAGTCACCAAGGCCAAGATCGCCGCCATCCTGTCGAACCTCGAGGAGCGAGCGACGATGGCCGAGCCCTTGGGAGCCGGCCTGCGCTGACGGCGCGCGATCATCCCAGCAGCGGGACCGGCCGCTCCAGCGCCAGCAGCCGAGCCTTCACATCCAACCCGCCCCCGAACCCCGTCAGCTTCCCGGTGGACCCGATCACGCGATGACACGGGATCACGATCGCAATCGGATTCGCGCCGTTCGCTAACCCCACCGCTCGCGACGCGTTCGGCTGCCCGATCCGCCGCGCCAGTTCGCCGTACGAGATCGTCTCGCCGTGCGGAATCCGCCGCAGTTCGCTCCACACACGCCGTTGGAACGCGGTCCCGCCGGGCGCGAGCGGCAAGTCGAACTCCCGCAACTCGCCCTCGAAATACGCGCGCAACTGCCGCGCCGCCTCGCGAAACGGAACCTCGTCCTCCACCCAATCCTCCGCTGGACCTCGCGCCTTGGACCCGCTCGAAAACGCCAACACCCGCAACGCATCCCCGCTCCCGGCCAGCATCAGCCGGCCCACCGGACTCGCGACGAAGGTGAAGAACATGCACCCAGTGTGATACAAGTCGATGAGATGAAAGTTCCCATCCTCGCGTTGCTCGGTTGCGCCGCCGCGTGGCCTCAGCAGTACGACATCGTACTGAAAGGCGGCCATGTGCTCGACCCCGCCAACAACATCAATGCCGTCCGCGACGTGGCGGTGGCCGGCGGCCGCATCGCGCGCGTCGCCGCCGATATCCCCGCATCCCAAGCCAAGAAGGCGATCGACGCCAAGGGCCGCTACGTGACGCCCGGTCTGATCGACCTCCACTTCCACGCCTACGGATATTCCGGCGCGATCTTCCCCGACGATACCGCACTGCCCACGGGCACGACCACCGTGGTCGACGCGGGCGGCGCGGGATTCCGAACCATCGACGACTTTCGCGCCAAGATCATCACCAAGGTCCGCACCCGGGTGCTGGCGCTGATGAACATCGCAGGACGCGGGATGATCGGATCGGCGTCGGAGGACAATGTCGCCGACATGCGCCCGGCCGAGACCGCGGAATCGATCAAGAAGAATCGCGACGTGGTGGTCGGAATTAAGGTCGCGCACTTTGGCAAGCCCGGCTGGGACGCGCTGAAGCGCGCCGTGGAGGCGGGCCGCCTGGCGGATGTCCCCGTCATGGTGGACGACAAGATCTTCACCAACGCCGGCCGCACGTCCCAGGAAAAGCTGCTCGACGTGATGCGCCCCGGCGACATGCACACGCACATGTACAACGACCGCCAGGTGGAAGTGGTCAGCCGCTTCAACGGCAAGGTGCAAGAGTACGCTCAGCAGGCTCGCGTGCGTGGCGTGCTGTTCGACCTTGGACACGGAGGCGGCAGTTTCCTCTGGCCGGTGGCGGCCGCGGCCGCGCGCGGTGGCTTCTTCCCCGATACCATCTCCACCGATCTGCACGACTCGAGCATCATGATGCAGCAATCGGACATGCCCAACTGCATGTCGAAAATGATGGCGCTCGGCATGACATTCGAGGAAGCCGTGAAGCGCTCCACCATGATCCCCGCCAAGGTCATCAAGCGGCTGCCGGAGATCGGCACGCTCGGCGAAGGCCACTCCGCCGACATCGCCGTGCTGGCGGTGCGCGAGGGGGTCTTCGCGCTCAAGGACTCGTGGGGCAAGAAGCGCCTCGCGTCGAAAAAGGTGGAGAACGTGTTGACTATCCGCGCGGGCCAACTCGAATGGGATTCGGAGGGACGCGGGTTCCCCGAATGGACCAAGGCCGGCAAGTACGAGGTGATTCCGTGAAGCCGCTCCTATTGGCTCTGCTGGCCGCCCCGCTGGGCGCCCAGATCTACGACCTGCTCCTCAAGAACGGCCGCGTGATCGACCCCGCCAACAAGCGCGACGGGCGGATGGACATCGCCATCGTGGGCGGCAAGATCGCCAAGGTCGCGCCGGGACTGCCCTCGTCGCGGGCCCGTTTGGTGGCCGACGCGAGCGACTACGTCGTGACTCCGGGGCTGATCGACCTGCACGTCCACTACGACGCCTATGGCGCTTCGCTAAACCTCAACCCCGACCACAACTCGCTGCGTTTCGGCGTTACCACCGCGGTCGACGCCGGCAGTTCCGGCGCGGACAATTTCGCAAAGTTCCGGCGCGAGGTCATCGACAAGGCTCGAACCCGCGTGTTGGCCTGGCTCAATATCGTGGCGGCCGGAATGTACGGCGGCCAAGTGGAAGACGACCCCAAGCAGATGAACGTCGAAAAGGCCGTGGCCACCATCCGCAAGAACAAGGACGTCATCGTCGGCATGAAGACCGCCCATTATCAGCCGGCCGACTGGATCGCCGTGGACAACGCGGTGAAGGCCGCGTCGCAAACGGATACGATCTGCATGGTGGACTTCCATCCCAAGCAAGGACGCGGCTACCGGGAATTGATTCTCGAGCACATGCGCCCCGGCGATCTGCACACGCACTTCTACGGACGCCTCACGCCGCAGATCGACGCGAACGGAAAGCTCGAGCCGTACATGATGGAGGCGCGCAAGCGGGGCGTGCTATTCGATGTCGGCCACGGCGGCGGCAGCTTCTGG
>SYLY01000111.1 GCA_005808475.1 Acidobacteriota bacterium | reverse complement strand
GGAGACCGAGTCGAATCCGATGTAGGTGAAGAACACGATCGCCGCGCCGGTCAGCACTCCGGACGATCCGTTCGGGAAGAACGGATTCCAATTCTCGGGCTTCACGGCTCCCGCCGCGCCGATGACGAAGATGAAGATTGCCAACAGCTTCACGATCACCATCACGTTGTTGGCGCCGGCCGATTCGCGCAGCCCCTTCACCAGCAGCCATGTCAGCACCATCAGAATCAGGAACGACGGTACGTTGAACCAGCTTCCGGTGAACTGCCCCTCGATGAGCATCGGCTCCGACCACTGCTTGGGCAGACGCACCCCGAACAGTCCCTCCAGGATGTCGTTGAAATAGGCGGAAAAGCCAACCGCCACGGCCATGTTGGAGACGGCGTACTCGAGAATCAGGTCCCAGCCGATGATCCACGCGAAGACCTCGCCGAGCGTGGCATACGCATACGTGTACGCGCTGCCCGCGATCGGTATCATCGACGCCAGTTCGGCATAACAAAGCGCGGCGAAGCTGCACGCCAGCGCCACCAGGAAGAACGACAACGCGATGCCCGGCCCCGCCCCCGGCCGTCCCACCGTGGAGAGCGCGTCGGGACCGTATCGAAGCAGATCGATCAACGGCGCGTGCAGAACGGACTTGAAGCTGAGCGTCTCACCCGCCGCGGCCGTGCCCGTGAGAATGAAAATTCCCGACCCGATTACGGCGCCGATTCCCAACGCCGTCAAGGACCAGGGTCCCAGCGTCTTGCTCAGCCGCCGGTCCGGGTCTTCCGACGCCGCGATCAAATGATCGATGTTCTTGGTGCGCAGCAGTTGGTTCATGAACGGTCATGATACCGTCACGCGGCCAGTCGCGGGAACCACAGCCGCCGCGCGGTCCCGCCGAGGATCGCCGCGCGGGCGCCATCCTTCAGCCCCAGATCCTTGACGAAGATTCGCAAGTGCTCCGCGTAGCCGACCTTCGGCGTCCAGAGATCGTTAGGAAAATCGGAGCCCCAGACGCAACGATCCGCGCCGAACGCATCGATCACTTTCAGACAAGCGCCATGCAGATCCGCGCAGGGATAGCCGGTCATCGATCCGGTGGGAACGAACGTCAGCTTGGCGTGCAGGTTCGGGCGCCGGGACAGCCGGAGCACGTCCGCGAGAATCGCGGCCATGTCGGGACCGGCCTTGACGTTCATGCAGTGGTCCAGCACCACGCGCAGCTTGGGAAACGCGGCGAGCATGCGATCCACTTCGGCGGTCTTCTCGCGGCCCACTAGCACGTTGATCACCAAGCCGTTGTCGAGCGCCGTCTTCCACAGCGCGCGGACGCCGGGATGATCCAGCCGCCCGTCTTTCGCCGGGATCGACCGCATACCGCGAATCCCGTATCGTTTGCCGAAATCGGCGAGCGTCCCGGGGCTGGCGGGATCGTCCGGATCCAACGTGCACACGCCCGCGATCCAATCGGGGTGCGCGGCGGCGGAGTCGCAAATGTAGCGGTTGTCGAAGCGGTAGAACGTGGTGGTCTGGATCGCGCAGACCGCTCGCACGCCGTTCGCCTTCACCGCCGCTTGCAAATCCTCGACGGCCCCTTTGCCGGCGGGCGGCCGCAATGGCTTGGCGACCGGCGGGTACTTCTTCTCGTCCTTGGCGTAGATGTGCGCGTGGGTGTCGATGATGAGCATCGTAGGAAGAGCCTATCATGATCGAATGCTCTCCCTCTTCCTCCTGGCGTTCCTGCAAGGCGGGGCCGATCTCCACAACGCGCGCGGAACCGAGGCGTTCAAGGCAGGCCGCGTCGCCGAATCGATTCGCGAGTTCGACAAGGCGATCGCCGCCGAGCCACGCCTGGCGCCACACCATTGGCAGCGTGGCATCTCGCTCTACTACGCGGGCAAGTTCGACGAGTGCCGCAAGCAGTTCGAATCGCACAAGACGGTCAACCCGGAAGACGTCGAAAACGCGGTGTGGCATTACCTCTGCGTGGCGCGAGTCAGCGGAGTGGAGACCGCGCGCAAAGGCCTCATTCCGATCCAGGCCGACGAGCGCATTCCGATGATGGAGGTCTACGCGATGTACCGCGGCGAATCGACGCCGGAGAAAGTGTTCGCCAAGGCCCGCGAGGGCTCGCCCGCGGAAAAAGAGTTGCACGTGCGCCTGTTCTACTCGCATCTGTACATCGGACTGTTCCAGGAGGCCGCGGGCGGCCGCAAGGAAGCGGCCAGGAACATCGGCATCGCCGAGAAGAAGTACCCGGTCGGCCACTACATGTGGGACGTCGCCCGCATCCACAACAGGCTCGTCAAGTAGCCTTTTCCCGCGCGATCGCGGCCACTGTCGCTCCAGTCGCCCGCACGTAGTCCTCCGGGGCGAGCAGCGCCTGCATCCCGCGCATGCCCGCCGAAACCGACACTACGTCCCAGAGCCAGATCGTCTCGTCCACGAACACCGGATAGTCCTTCTTGCACGCGAACACCGTCACCGCGCCGCGCATGTAGCCGGTCAGGTTCAGCACATCCTTCAGCGGCGCCAGTTCGACCTTGCGGTTGCCGCTCGCCTGCGCCAGCGCTTTCAAATCGAGCTGCGTGTTGCCCGGGATCACGGCCAGACACACACCGTTGCGGTCGCCAATGGCGGCCAGCGTCTTGAACACCTGCTCCAGCAGCATCCCGATTTTCGCCGCCACGGTCTCCGCGGCCAGATCGTCCGGATCCACCTCGTACGACCGTGTCTCGTAGGTCACGCCCAGCCGGTCGAGCAGCCGCAGCGCGTTGGTCTTGCCGCTCACCCTTTCGCCAGTAGTTCCTTGTGATGCTTGACCACGGCCGCCATTCCCGCGTCCGCCGCCGCATTACGGCTCTCGCGCGGATCCTTGTCGTGATCGTACAGTTCGGCTCCCTTGGCCCCGCCGTCCCACTCCGTGTAGCGGTACCGCCCGGTTCGAACGCTTGCCCCCATCGTCTCGCCGCGGCGGAGGAACGTGTAGGCCGCATGGTCCCACGCCGCGTCTGGCTTGGCGAGGAGCGGCTCCAGGCTCTCGCCGTCGATTCCCGCCGGCGCTCGCAATCCGCACAGCCCCGCCAGCGTTGGATACACATCGAGCAGTTCCACGGTGCGCCTGGAGGCTTTGCCCGCCACCATCCCCGGCGCGGACACGATCAACGGCACTCGCGTCGACCTCTCGAACAGCGACTGCTTGGACCACATGCCCTTGTCGCCGAGATGGAATCCGTGGTCGCCGAAGAAGACGACCGCGGTGTCCTCGCGGTGCGCCGACGTGTCCAGCGCGTCCAGCACGCGCCCCAACTGCGCGTCCATGAACGTCGTGGCCGCGCGATACCCCGCGATCATGCGGCGAGCCTCGTCCCGGCTGGCGGGGCGGCGAATGAAGATGTCGAAGTTGGGGCGGTACGCGGGCGTGGAGCCGGCGGGCTCGGCGGCGAAGTCGGGCGGTAGTTCGACCTTCGCCGGATCGTACATGTCGAAGTACTTTTTCGGCGCCAGGAACGGCACGTGCGGCTTGGCGAACCCCATCGCCAGAAAAAACGGCTTGTCCCGCTTCTGTTTCAGGAAGTCCACCGCGCGCTGGGCGTTCCTTGCGTCGAGTGTGTCCGATTCCGGCCCGTCGAGCGCCAGGTAACGGTCGGCCGTCTTCTCGCGGTCCTTTTGCTGGGCCTTGGTCCGCGCCGCCTGCCGGAGCAGCGGCGTCCCGCCTTCCACCCACGCCTTGTCGTCGTCCAATCCGCTGTGAAAGATCTTGCCGGTGGCCATGGTGTGGAAGCCGTTTTCGCGAAACAGTTGCGGCAGCGTCACCACGTCCGGCATCGTCTCGCGGAACCACGTGCTGTTCTCCATAATGCGTGTGCGCGGCGGACGGCGGCCGCCGAGCATGGACGAGCGCGACGGGTTGCACAACGGATACTGGCAATAGGCGCGGTCGAACCGGATGCCGCGTTTGGCGAGCCTGTCGATATTCGGCGTGATCACCGGCGCGCCGTAGCAGCCGACGTCGGTATTCAAGTCGTCGACGGCGACGAACAGCACGTTGCGGGTGCGCGGCGCGGCGGCCGCCAACAGGGGCGCGGCCAGGACTTGACGGCGGGTGAGCATAGGGCTTATTAAAACAGATCCGGGAGTACAATGGATCGGAAATGGAACGCCGCAACTTCCTCCTCTCGACCCTGGCCGCGCCGTTGGCCGCCGCCCCCATCAGCCCCGGCCAGAAGCCGCGTCTGCGGAGCGCGATCTGCGCGTACTCGTATCGCGACGCGCTCGCGAAGAAGAGCATGACGTACGACGACGTCGTGCGCGCCGCCGTCGACAACAACGTCGACGGGCTGGACATGACGGTCTACTGGTTCCCGAACACCTCCGACTCGTTCCTGATCCCGCTGCGCGGCTTCGCCTATCGCAACGGCGTCGAGATCTACTCGATCTCCGTGCGCACCAACATGTGCCAGGCCACGCCGGAACTGCGCGACAAGGAAGTGGCCGACGTGAAGAAGTGGGTGGACGTGGCGGCCAAACTGGGCGCGGGCCATATTCGCGTGTTCGGCGGCACGGTTCCCAAGGGCCGAAGCGAGGACGAAGCGGCCAAATGGGTGGCCGATGTGCTCTCCCGCGGCGCCGAATACGCCGGAAAATCGGGCGTGATCCTGGGCCTGGAAAACCACGGCGGCATCACTTCGCGCGCTCAGCGGATCGTGCAGATCGTCAAGACGGTGAATTCGCCCTGGGCGCAGGTGAACCTGGATACGGGCAATTTCGATAGCGATGCCTACCAGCAGATCGCCGCGATTCTACCCTACACGGCGAACGTCCAGTTCAAGACGGAGATCCGCACCGAAGGCGGCAAGCACGAGCCGTCCGATTGGGACCGCCTCGCGAAGATGCTGGCGGACGGCGGTTATCGCGGCTACATGGCCCTCGAGTACGAAGCCAAGGAAGATCCGAAGACAGCGATGCCGCGCATGTTGGCCAAGCTGAATCAGCTCGCGCGCAAATACTCCGGCTGATGGCGCTCCACGCCGTCGACTACCTGATCATCGGCCTCTACTTCGCGTTCGTCCTCGGCATCGGCTGGATGTTGAAGCGCAAGGTGTCCTCGAGCGAGGACTTCCTCACGTCCAACCGCTCGGCGCCGCTGTGGATCACCAGTCTCGCTTTTCTGGCGGCGAACATGGGCGCGCAGGAGATGGTTGGAATGTGCGCGTCCGGCGCCAAGTACGGAATCATGACGGCGCACTTCTACTGGCTGGGCGCGGTTCCCGCCATGATCTTCGTGGGCGTGTTCATGATGCCGTTCTATTACGGCAGCCGCGCGCGGAGCGTCCCCGAATATCTGAAGCTCCGGTTCGACGAGAAGACGCGAGGCTTCAACGCCATCACGTTCGCCGCGATGACGGTGTTCAGTTCCGGCATTTCGATGTACGCGCTGGGGCTGCTCTTCCAGTTGCTGCTCGGCTGGAACTTTTCGTCCAGCGTGCTGCTGTCGGCGGGAATCGTGCTCGTCTACACCTACCTCGGCGGACTCACCAGCGCCATCTACAACGAGGTCCTGCAATTCTTCCTGGTGGTGTTCGGATTCACTCCGCTGGCGTGGCTCGCCGTGAGCAAGGCCGGCGGATGGGAGGGAATGGCCGCGCGCATCCCGCCCGTGATGACGCACTCGTGGAAGTACATGTCGACGCCGGCCGAGAACCCGATGGGAGTGGAACTGTTCGGGATGGTGGCCGGGCTCGGCTTCGTGCTGTCGTTCGGATACTGGTGCACGGACTTCCTGGTGGTGCAGCGCGCCATGGCGGCGAACTCCATGGCGAACGCACGGCTCACTCCGGTGATCGCGACGTTTCCTAAAATGATCGTGCCGTTCTTCGTGATCGTGCCCGGCATCGCCGCGGTGTCGTTGCAGCAGATGGGCGGCGGCTACGCGCTGCCGGCGAAAGGCTCCGGCTACGACTACGATCAGGCGCTCACCACGCTGATGGCGCGGTTCTATCCGAACGGCATGCTCGGCGTCGGACTCACCGCCCTGATCGCGTCCTTCATGTCCGGCATGGCGGGCAACGTCACCGCGTTCAACACCGTTTGGACCTACGACATCTACCAGAGCTACATCCGCCGCGGCGCGCCGGACGCGCATTATCTCAACGTCGCGCGTGGCGCCACGGTCGTGGGCATCGCGCTGTCGATCGCCACCGCCTACCTCGCGCAGCTCTACAACAACATGATGGATCTGCTGCAACTGGTGTTCGGATTCGTCAACGCGCCGTTGTTCGCCACGTTCCTGCTCGGCATGTTCTGGAAGCGCGCCACCGGCCACGGAGCCTTCGCCGGTCTGCTATCGGGTTCCGGAGCGGCCGCCATCGTGCATGGCCTGACCACCGCCGAGGGCAAAGGCGGTTGGATCGCCGCGTCGCACGCCTTCCCATCGTCGATGGCGCAGAACTTCTGGATCGCGATCTTCGCGTGGAGCGCGTGCTTCCTGGTCACCGTGGCGGTGAGCCTCGCCAGCGCGCCCCGGCCGCATGCGGAACTGGCGGGACTGGTCTACGGGCTCACCGAGATGCCGCGCGAGACCGGCGTCTCATGGTATCGCCGGCCGGGGCCATTGGCGATGGTGGCGGGCGCGGTGTGCCTGATCCTGAATCTGTCGTTCGGATAGACAATGGACCTGCGAAAGCCCTCGGGGTCGTTCTTCAGCGCGCTGGGCATGATCCTGTGCCTCACCGCCTTCTTCCTGCCGGACGCCAAGGCCCGGCTCACCGATGTCAACGTGAACTTGTATTCGGGCATCGCGATGCTCGCGTTCGGAGGGATTCTGCTTTGGTCGAGCAGACGCAGCGGCTGACCGGGCTGTTCGCGGCGCGATTCGGCGCGCTTCCCGCCGCGATTTGGCGCGCGCCGGGCCGGGTGAATCTGATCGGCGAACACACCGCCTACACCGGCGGCCTGGTGCTGCCGGTGGCGCTGGATCTGGCGTGCTTCGCCGCCGCGGCGCCCAACGGCGAAGGAGTCCTTCGGGTGCGCGCGCACGACCTCGGCCAAGAGGCCGAATGGCCGCTCGAAGCGATCGCCGGAATGCGTCCCGAGCGGCGCTGGTCCGACTATGTCCTCGGCGTCGCACAGGCATTGGGACGCGAGATTCCGGCGCTCGACATCCTGGTGTCGAGCACCGTGCCCATCGGCGGAGGGCTGAGTTCGTCCGCCGCGCTGGAAGTGGCGGTGGCGTTGGCGCTGCTCGACGGGCGCGCGTGCGAACCGCCCGAGCTGGCTCGCCTCTGCCACCGCGCCGAGACCGACTTCGTGGGCTTGCCGTGCGGATTCATGGACCAGTTCGTGTCGGTGTTCGGACGCGAAGGCTCGGCCCTGCGGATCGATTGCGCGGACGAGTCGATGCGGGACGTCGCGCTGCCGGATGGGCTCCTGTTCGTCGCGGTGGACTCCGGAGTCAAGCACGAGTTGGCGAGTTCCGCCTATTCCGAACGAGTCGCCGAATGCCGCGAGGCGGTTCGCATCCTGGGCGTGGACCGGCTGCGAGACATCCCGGTGGAGGCATGGCGTGGCCTCTTCGGCGCACCCTTGAAGCGCGCGCGGCACGTGGTGAGCGAGAACGGCCGGGTGGAGAACTTCATCGACGCCTGCGCGGCGGGCGACGCCGTGGCGATGGGGCGCGAGATGACCGCGTCGCACGAGAGCCTGGCGCGGGACTACCAGGTCAGTTGCGCGGAACTCGATTTCCTCGCCGCGTCGGCGGTGCGCGTTCCGGGTGTGCATGGGGCTCGCATGACGGGCGGTGGATTCGGCGGATGCACGGTGAACCTGATGCGGCCGGAAGCGGAGGAGGAGTTCCGCGAGCGGCTATCGCGCGGGTACCGGGAGAACTTCGCTCGCGAGCCGAAATTCCACCGATGCAGCCCGGCGGCCGGGGCCGGACGGATCGCCTGCGTGGCCGGCTAGCGCCATTGACGCGACACGCGAATCCATGAGAGCATGAAGGCGAACAAGGTGTGGTGCTTACTGGCATCCGCGCGGACCGACCCGAAGAGGGCGGAGAAGCGTCAGAGCTTCGGCTTTGAGATCCGATGGCCCTATCTGGGTCCGGCGTTTCCGGCGCCAAGCTGGAACCGCTGTGGTTGATTGGCTTGCGCCTTTCAAACCGACCGGCTGGGACGTAGGTGAACGCAACCACCTTTTCGATCACAACTACCGCAGTCTGCTACATGTTAGCGCTGCGGTATTTTAACGTCCGGCTTGCTACGGACACCTTACGAAGTCGTTCGGGTATATGTTGACGTGAGTCCCCGTCACCGGCAACTCGCCCTTCCGGGAACAGTCGAACCGGGCGCCGTGGAAACGGCTGCCATCCTCGAGTTGCGCGTCGTGGTGAAACCCCTGGGGGAGCGGGGCGCCGAAGCGATACATGCTCCGGAGTATCTCCCGGAGATCCAGGACGGCGGCGCTGAGGTCGATCTCCTGGGCGCCGTGCATTTCCGTGGGCCGGGCGCAGGGAAAGACGACGCCGCGGGCATCGCGGAAGATGGTCTGCCGCTCCGTCTTGCCCAGGAATCCGGGAAGACGATCATGGTTGAACACTTCGGCCCGTTCCAACCAGGCCGCCTCCCAGTCTTGCCACTGCCGGCCGCCGCGGGTCAACTCGCGGAATGCCTGCTCCAGCCGCCCGCCGGTCAAGTGGAAATTGCGGGGTGGAAGCAAAAGAGGTTGGGCCGACTTCCGGCTCCCTATCGCCGGCTGAAGAAACCCTGTGAACTCCCGCTTACAGACCTCCAAGCCCTTCTCGATCGCTGGCTCATACGCTTCACGCCGATATCGATTTTGCTTCCGGCTTTCGTCAGAGGCATCCAAGTCGTGCAGGGGCACAGGGAAAACAAAGAAGTCGAACTCCGCCAACAGCGATTGGGAGTCATCGGAGGGAACATAGAAGAGAGCGATCTTCCTGGGGCGGACGGCTTCGTCGTCCCTTCGGTTCTTCAGTTGCCGAAGAGCGAATCGCACCGCGCCATCGAGAAGGCTCGAGACGGCGCCCTTACGGTAGAGCCGCCCATTCTCGTTTGAAGATGGTACGGCAATCACTTCGGCGCGCTGGCCGGGAATCTCGCTCAAGAAGCGTTTGGCTCCATTATGGACAGGGTCGGGAAGTCCGGCAAGCAAGAATAGGTCGACTGGAGTGGCGGCCATGCGTGGCAGCAGCCGCCGCCCTTTCTTGGGGCCCATCAGGCGGTCAGGAAGCCCGGGTCAGAAGCTGGGCGATGTCGGCTGGAATCATCAGGCGTTGTGCCAAGCCGGCCGGCTGCGCGGCCAGCAGACGATCGAGCGCGTTCCTCCCGCGCTCCGGCGCGCCCTTCTCCCCTTGATCGAGTTTTGAGAACAGATCGATCCCTACGGCGTGGGCCACGGCCCATTTTTGAATACGGCCCTCGAGATCGGCCCGCTCATCGCGGGGGAGTTGATGCGGACGGTCGATCCTAAGTCCTGGGCGCCGGAATTCCCGCTCCACAAGAATGTAGTCGGCTGAATGGCCGGCTGGAGGCGCGCCGACTTCGTATCGGAACGGCCGGGTCTTTCGAATGTAGACCTCCTCGTCCTGGACATCGACGCAAAAAGCCAACAAGAGCGGTTGCGCGAGGTCCTTCAAACGGATCTTCGCAGAACCTTCATCGCCCTGCCTCTCGGCAATTTTCGCTTCGACTTCGGCCTTGGCTTCCGGCGTCACCACGGCGATGTAGGCAGGCGACTTCTTATCCCACACGATATCGAGATCCGGCGCACAGGTCTCTGTGATCAGCCGCTTGAGGTTGCGCTGGCCGCGGCTTGAAGGCCAAGCCTCGAGGCGCTCAATCTCCAATCCCAATCGAGCCAGCAGAAGCGGCGTCCTGGTGCGCGAATAGTGCCCACGCACGATCTCCTTGACCTTCTCCTGGAACTCTTCGGGCGAGACTGGCATGATGGAATTGTATCTAACAGGGATCGTCGAATTTCGTCCGCCAGCCGCTACTTCGCCGACTTCAGAAATTTAAGCGACACCAGGAACGCGTCCATCTTCTTCACCGTGGATTCGTATGCCTCGTTCCCGTCGCGCCCGTAATTGAAGAAACCGTGAGCCTTGCCTTCGTAGCCTTCGAGATCGCAGCGCGATCCCAGCGACTTCATCTTTTCGGCGAACAACTCCGCCGTAACGTAAGGCACCGTCGTGTCCGCCTGGCCGTGGAACACGATTGCCGGCGGCGCGCCCTTGGACGCCTGATGATACGGCGAGATCTCCTTCGGATCCACTCCCGCACGTTCGCTCAGATCGATGCTCTTGCCCGTCTCGCGTCCGGGGATCGCGGCCAACACCAAGGCCGGATTGAACAGCACCATCGCGTCGGGGCGCGAGGAAACTCTGGAGTCCTCGCCCGGCTCGTCGAACGCGGCAACCGTACCCGCGGCGGCCGCCAGGTGCCCACCCGCCGAACCTCCGCCGGCCGCGACGCGCTTCGGATCGATGCCCAGCCGCGCGGCGTTGCGGCGCACGTAGCGGATCGCCGACTTGGCGTCGCGCACGCACTCGACAGCCTTCACTTTGTGACGGCTCGCCACGCGATAATCCGCGCTCATGCAAACCATGCCACGGGACGCCAGGTGCTTGCACTGGTTCTCGAACTGCTTCGGAGTTCCGTTGGTCCAGCCGCCGAAGAAGAAGAACACCATCGCGGCGCTCCTCGACTTCGCCGAATGCCCGGGCGGGTTGTAGATATAGAGTTTTAGATCCGCCCCGGACGCCGTCTTGTAGACTTCGGTGACCGAGCCGGGCATCTCCGGCGGATATCCGGCTGGGCGTTGCTGCGCGAAGGCAATCGCCGCGGCGAGCAGGGGAATCGAGGCGCGAGTCTGCATCGACTCACGAGTATACACGCGGTCAGCGCTTGATATTGAGCGCCGACCCGTCGCGGATCTCGTCGGTGGCGCGCTTCACGACCACGTCGCCTTCCTTGATCGCGCCCGATACTTCCACCAGATCGCCGTCGGCCGCTCCCTTGACCACGTTGACCCATTCGGCGCGGCCGTCGTTCACACGCACCACGAACACTCGCTCGGTGTTGGCGGCCACGGCGGTGGCCGGCGCCAGCAGGGACGGACGCGCGCGCCGCACGGGCCATTCCGCCTCCACGTACATTCCCGGCGCGAGCCGCATCCCCGGATTCTGAACGTCCAGTTCGACGGGCATGGACCGCGTGCGCGCGTCCATCGCGTTGCCCGTGCGCGCAACGACTCCGGTGAACGTCTGGCCGGGAAACGCCGGAGCCTTGAAGGCGATCCGGGTTCCACGTCCGATCGCGCCCGCGTCGGCCTCCGGCACCGCCACCACCATCCGAAGCCGGGCGTGCTGTTCGATCACCGCCAGCACCGCGTTGCCGCCCGCGCCCGGACCCACCAGCGCGCCCGGATGCGCGATCCGCTCGGTGACGATTCCGTCGAACGGCGCCTTCACCTCGAGGTACGACTCGAGCTCGCGCAACGGCTTCACCGAACTCCTGGCGGACTCCGCCGCCGACTCCAGGGCGCGAATCCGAGCCTTCTCAGCGTCAACCGCCTTTTCCGCCAGCACGACTTCGTGCGCCGCGATCACGCCCGGAATCGCCGCCGCCGCTTTCAATCGCTCGTATGTCGCCTGCGCCGCCGCGAGCTTCGCCTCGGCCTCGGCGCGCTGCGCTTCCACCGCCCGCACCTTCGACTCGGACTCGGCGATGCGCGCCTTCAGTTCGGGCGCGCTCAGCCGCGCCACGGTCTGATCCTTCTTGACCAAGCTGCCGCGATCGATGTCGATCGACTCGAGAAATCCCTCGATCCGCGCCTGGAGCGAGACCTTCATGTACGGATACAGTTCGCCCGGCAGGCGTGACTTCTTCGACAACGTGCGCGATACCACGGGAGCGGTCTCCACCGCTTGCGCGAACGCGGCGAGGCAGGACAGGACGAAGATGCTAGGAAGCTTCATGGTAACGGCTCGTGGGATCGTCGGGGTCGAGGGAAGGCGTATGCGCGGCGCGGCTGGACAGTATCGCGTAAAGGGCGGGAAGCACGGTCAGCGAGGCGAAGGTCGCGGCGGCCAGACCGCCGATCACCGCCTTGCCGAGCGGCGCCGTCTGGGGCGCGCCCATCGCCACCGGGATCATGCCGGCGATCATCGCGAACGCCGTCATCGTCACCGCGCGCAGACGCCCCGATCCTCCTTCCACCGCGGCATCGGCGGGACTGGCGCCGCCGCGGCGCGCCAACTCCATGAACGACACCATGAGGATCGAGTTCGCCATCGCGATTCCGGCCGCCATGATCGCGCCCATGTAGGATTGGATGTTCAGCGTCGTCCCGGTGAACAGCAGCGCCGCGACCACGCCGCACAGCGCGGCGGGCGCGATCAGCACCACCGCCAGCGCCAACCGGAACGACTGGAAATTCGCGGCGAGCAGCAGAAAGATGGCGGCGGCCGCCAGCGCCAAGCCCTGCTTCAATCCGCCGATCATCGCTTCGAGCGGCGGGATCTGTCCGCGCACCGCCACCGACACTCCGCGGGGCGGCTCGCCCGCTTTCTTGATCGCCGCGGCCACCTGGTCCGCGACGCCGCCGAGCGGGCTACCGTCGAGATTGGCGGTGTAGCTGATCACGCGCTGCATGTTGTACCGCTCCACCATGCCGAACGCCGTGCCGGCCTTCAACTCGGCGACATCGCCCAACAATGGCCGGCCGTCCACGCCGTTGGTGAGCGGCAGATCGCGCATGTCGTCGAGCGACTGCATGCGATGCTGCGGAATCTCCACCTGGATCTGAAATCCGTTGCCACTCACCGGATCGCGCCAATAGTTGGGATCGACGAAGCGGCTGGACGACGTGGCGGCCACCAGCGAATGGATCACGCCATGCGTGGTGAGCCCGTACTGGCCCGCGCGTTCGCGATCCACCTTCACGTCCACCGTCGGGTAGTCGAGCGGCTGCGCCTGTTGCAGGTCGCGCAGCGCGGCGATTTTGGCCAGTTCGGCGTGAACCTTGTTCGCATGGTCTCGCGAGGCGGCGATGTTCGGCCCCTGGATCGCAACTTCGATCGTCGTGGGCGACCCGAAGCTCATCACCTGGCCCACGATGTCGGCTGCCTCGAAGCTGAACTTCACTCCCGGCAGCGACTTTCGCAGTTCGGCGCGGAGCCTCTCGCGAAAGGCCTCGCCCCGCGGCGCACCGGCCTGCAACGCAACCCGGAGGACGGCCTCATGAGGACCGCTGGTCCACAAGTGGACCGTGTTGATCGGATAGCTGGCCGGCTGGACGCCGATGAACGCCGTCGAGATCGACACGTTGTTCTTGCCGGCCACGGCATGAATGGTCTCGAGCGCGCGCAGGGCGATCAGTTCCGTTCGTTCGATGCGCGTGCCGGTGGCGGCTCGCAACCGCAACTGGAACTGGCCGGTATCGGCGGAAGGAAACACTTCGGTGCCCAGGCGCGGAGCCAGCGTCCACAGGATCAGCAGCGCGCCGGCGATGTAGAGTGGCGCCAGAATCCAGCGCAGCTTCACGATCGCGCCCAGGTATGCCCGGTACCATTTGTTCCGGCCCTGGCCATGACCACGGCGCAGCAACCATACCGACATCACCGGGACCAGCGTGCTCGACAGCGCGTAGGACACCATCATCGCGAACGCCACCGCCAGCGAAAGCGGCACGAACAGTTGCCGCGCCACTCCGGTCATGAAGAACGCGGGCACGAAAACCGCCAACACGGCGAGCATCGACAGCAGCCGCGGCACGGCGGTCTTCTTGCAGGCTTCGAGCACGGCGCGAGGCCGCGACATGCCGCTCGCCAGATGCGCGTGGATGTTCTCGATTTCGACCGTCGCCTCGTCGACCAGGACGCCCACGGCGAGCGCGAGTCCACCGAGGGTCATGATGTTAATCGTTTGCCCCGCCGCCCACAATCCCGCCACCGCTCCAAGCAACGCGAACGGAATGGTGGCGACGACGACGGCCGCGCCGCGCCAATCCCGCAGGAACACCAGCACCATCAACCCGGTGAGCAAAGCGCCCAGCGCGGCCTCGTTCGTCAGCCCGCGCAGCGCGTCCGTAACGTAGCCGGACTGATCGAACTCGAGCCGGACCTCCACGTCTTCCGGCACCGCCGCCTTGAACTTGGGAAGGTTCGCTTTCACCGCCGCGATCACGTCGAGCGTGGACGCATCCGATCGCTTGGTGACGTTCATGTACACCGTGCGCTTGCCATTGACGTGCGCGTACCCGGTGACGATGTCGGTTCCGTTCTCCACCACGGCCACGTCCCGGATGAACACGTTGGTCCCGCTGCCCATTCGCACGGGCGCGTCGGCGAGTTCCTGCAGGTTACCGCCGATCACCGAATTCGTGTTCGCGATCCGGTTCAGATCGCCGATGCGGACGTTGCCCGACGGCAGCACGGTGGAGGCCTTGTTCACCGCCGCGATCACCTCCTCCGGCGCCATCCGGTACTGGCGGAGCTTGTCGGGATTCAGCCGGACCAGGATGGATCGCTGGTTGCCGCCGAAAGGCGGGGGCGCCGATACGCCTGGAAGCGTGGCGAACAACGGCCGCACCCGGTTCAGCGCGAAATCCTGCATTTCGGCCGGCGCGCGCGACCCGCTGGAAAATACCAGTTGACCCACCGGCACCGAGCCGGCGTCGAACCGCGTGATGAAGGGCGGCACCGCGCCGGGCGGCATGAACGCGCGGGCGCGATTGACGTATCCGACGGTTTCGGCCACCGCCTGATTCATGTCCGTGCCCTCGTGGAACACCAGCTTCATCAGCGCCGCGCCCTGGATGCTTTTCGACTCCACGTGCTCGATGCCCGTGATGTAGAGGAAGTGATACTCGTAGTAATAGGTGAGGAATCCTTCCATCTGCGACGGGTCCATGCCGCCGTAGGGTTGCGCGACGTAGATCGTCGGCGAGCCCACTTGGGGAAAGATATCCTTCTTCATCCGCTGCGCCGCCAGATAGGAGGCCAGCAGCAATGCCAGAACGGCCACCACCACGGTGACGGGGCGGCGTAGCGCGGAGAGCACGAGCCACATGGGAGTCTACCTGGCCTCGGCCTGTTGCAGGAACGGCGTCAGATCGCCTTGCGCCGCGGCCACCGCCAGCAGCGCGCGCCAGATCTGGAGCTTGGCCAGCGAATCGTCGATCTCGCTCTGCGTCACCAGCCGTTGCGCCTCGGCGACGTCGACTACGCTCGAAAGGCCCGCCTTGTATCGCGCCGAAGCCTGTTCCAAGCCCGCGCGAGCCGCCTGGAGTTGCACCGGCGTGTTGTTGGAAATCTTGCGCGCGCCGTCGAGCATCGCCTTGGCCTGTTCCAGCCGCGCGGCCAGATCCTGGCGGATCTGCCGGAGCCGCGCCGATTCGGTGCGTTCGCGCGCGGCCTCGGCTTCGCGCTTCACGCGCAAGCTGAGATACTCGGTCACCGGCAGCGACATCGACATGCCGAGACCCCAGTTATGAATGTTCGGACCCAGGCCTGCCGCGGCCCCTCCGGTGGAGAAGTCGGGATTGGCGCCGGTGCCGCGCGCATAGAGCGTCGCCTGGGTGTTGAACTTCGGGTAGTAGGTCTTGTCGAGAACCTTTTGGCGCGCTTTGCTTTCGTCGATGGCGGTCTGCTGTTCGGCGATGGCGGGATGGCCGCTGGAGGCGGTGAGAACGGCCTCTATCTTGTCGGGGTCCTGGAGGAGGCGGCCGGGAGCGGCGTCAATTCCCGCCGGTGGCGTGTCGAGGTACTGCGCCAGGGCGGCGCGCGCGACGTTCACCGATTGCTCGGCCTGGATGCGGGCCGAATCGGCCATGGCGGCCTCGGCGCGGATCCGGGAGAGGTCGGCTCCGGGGCGCAGATCCGCTTTTACAAGCGCGTCGATCACGCGTTCGAGCGATTTGGCGCGTTCGACGCCGGCTGCCGCCGCGGCGACGGTTTGGCGCGCGGCGAGGATCGTGAGGAAGGCGTCGGCGGCGGAGGCTCCTACTTCGAAACGCGTGCGGTTGGCGGCGGCTTCGGCGCGGCGGCGGGTGGCGGCGGCCGCGTCTACATTGGCTTGGCGCAGGCCGAAGTCGAAAGGCTCCCACGACACCAGAAATCCCACCGCCGTGCCCCAGACGTTGGTGAGGGAGTTGGAGGGATTGGGCGGACCCGAGATCGGCGCGATCGTCTGCTGCGGAAACAGCATCCCGTAGACGTTGTTCCGGGTGGCGCGGTTGATCTGGCTGGTGAAGTCGGCCCGCGGCAGGAACGCCTGCCGCGCGAGCGAGATGCCGGCGGCGGCCTCGGCGATGCGTTGGTCGGACACGGACACGGCGCCGTATTTCGCCGCCGCGGTTTCCACGGCCGCGCTAATTCCCAGCGGCGACTGGGCGCGGACGGCCAACGCGCAAAGCACACACAGAGAGGCTCGCATCGAGCCCCTAAGTATAGCCTGGGGGGGGCTAGGCCGTCAGGCAGCCGCCGTTTCTTGCGGCCGCCGGTGGGTCAGCGCGGGCGCTTGTTGCGACGGAGCCAGCATCACGTGCACCGTCATGGTCCCGTTCCCGCAGTCGAACTTCACGACGGTCCAGGTCTGCTTACTCAGCGACCGGGTCGACAGGTGCTCGCCGGAGACCACGGTCGGGATGCTCAGCGCCATCGGACCCAGTTCGTCCTCGAGGTTCGTCTTGATGTTGCCGATCACCATATTGGCGATCTCGCCGATCGCGTCCAATACCTCGTCGTTCATTTCGTCGAACTCGGCGCCGAGCATCTGGCCCGCCAGCCAGCACGCCTCCTTGGGGGAACAACTCACCGTGCCGGTGCCCGCCCACGCGCCAGCTACCCCCACCAGCGCCACCACCCCCTCGCTAGGCCCCTGAGCCCGCGTTTCGAGCACCGTCTCGCGCACCGACGCCTCGATGCCCAGCATCATCGACAACACGCCGGTCGTCGCCTCCACAATCTGTTCCGCGGCCTTCTTCGGTTCCATCCCACCTCCTCTAAAGCACGCCCGCCAGCTTGTCCTTGATCTGCTCGGCGTTGAACGGCTTTCTCAGGTAGCCGGCCGCCCCCAGATTCACCGCCTCGAGCACTTTGGCCTGAGCTCCTTCGGTGGTGATCATAATCACCGGAACGTGTTTGTAATCGGGCGCCGCTTTCAGTTCGCTCAAGAACTGGAGGCCGTCCATGACCGGCATGTTGATGTCGGACAGGATGAGACCCACCTTGTTCACCTTCAGTTGCTCCATCGCCTGCGCGCCGTCACCTGCTTCGTAAACCTTGCCGATCGGTATGTCGATCTGGAGCAGTACGCGCTGCAGAATCTTCCGGATCGCCGCCGAATCGTCGACGATCATTACGTCCAATGCCATCTGGCGCCTCCCTCTTCACTGGCTACATTCCGGCTCATCGGCCCCGGAAGCACTACCTATGAGGGATTTTCGATCAGTCGTCGAGACTCTCCGGCTCCAGCGCGATTCCGGTCTCTCCCTTGGCCTTCTTTTCGTTGTACTTGCCGACCCAGGCTTCCCAGCTCTTACCGGCCGCCGTGTCGCGCCCGCTGAAGGCCACTCCCGCGATCTCCGAATAGCGGACCTCGACCTTCTCCCGGCGGTCCTTCGGAATCAAACGCGCCACCGAGGTTTCGAGCGAACCGCCTTCCCGGCGGTCGAACAGATAACCCTCCAACCGGCGGCCATCCTTCAATTCCAAAGTCACGTCACCGCGGTAGCCGAACGCCTTCTCGAGCCCTTCCCTCAGATCCTCCGGCGTGGCGGCCCGCCAGATCCTGCCTTGCAGGTCGTCCTTCTCGAACCCTTCGAAAACCTCGAGTTCGTCCGCGTTCAACGCGCCACTCCCACTTGCCGGCCTCCGGCGGGGGTGGCCGCCGGGGCGATCCGCACCAGCGGAGCGGGCGGCTTCCACTCGGCCAGCTCGCGCGCCGCCTCCGGATCCCGATACGGGGACCGGATCGCCCGCGCCGTGTCCAGCAGTCCGCGCAACCCGCTGAACGTCAGGTTCACCGCGCCGGTCTCGTATCCGCTATGCATCATGCAATTGGTGCACTTGCGATTGCCGGACTCGGTGCCATAGGCGCTCCAATCGACGCCGTTCATCAGTTCGCCGAACGTGTCCGCGTAGCCGTCGGCGATCAGGTAGCACGGTTTCTGCCAGCCGAACAGATTGTACGTCGGCATACCCCACGCGGCGCATTTCAGGTTCCGCCGGCCCATCAGGAACTCCATGAACAGCGGCGACAGATTGAAGCGCCAGTGCGAAGCCCGGTTCGACAGGATCAGCTTGAACAGCTTGCGCACGCGGGCCCGGCCGAGAAAGTGGCCCTGATCGGGCGCCTTGTCGTAGGAATAGCCGGGCGAGATCATCATGCCCTCCACGCCCAGCGACATCATCTCGTCGAAGAACTCGCGCACGCTCCGCGGGTCCGCGCCATCGAACAGCGTGGTGTTGGTGGTGACCCGGAAGCCCGCCGCCACCGCCGCGCGGATGCCCTTCACCGCGACGTCGTAGCCACCCTCGCGGCAAACCGAAAAGTCGTGGTGCTCCTTTTGCCCGTCCATGTGGACGGCGAAGGTCAGGTATTTGCCGGGCCGGAACAGGTGGAGCTTCTCCTCGAGCAGCAGTGCATTGGTGCACAGGTAGACGTACTTCTTCCGCGCGACCAGACCCTCCACGATCTCGCCGATGCGCGAGTGCATCAGCGGCTCGCCGCCGGGCAGATTGACCACCGGCGCCGGACACTCGTCCGCGGCCTTGAAGCACTCCTCCGGCGTCAGCTCCTGTTTCAGGATGTGCGCCGGATACTGAATCTTCCCGCAGCCCG
>SYLY01000110.1 GCA_005808475.1 Acidobacteriota bacterium | reverse complement strand
GTGGCGAGCATGGGGAGGACGGCGGGATAGAGATCCTCGGGGAGGAAGGCGGCTTCGTCGAGGATGAGCAGGTCGGCGGCGATGCCGCGGATGCTCCAGGGATTTCCCGGCCGGGCGATCAGGCGGGAGCCGTTGGGCAGCTTGGCCGAGTATTCGTAACCTTTGACGCGGCGCGTGCGGATGCCGAGGCCGTAAAGGAATCCGGTGGCCTTCACCAGAGTCTCGTTGGCTTGCGAGCCGACGGGCGCGACGATGAGCGTGGTGGACTCCGGCTTGTTGATGGCAAGCCAGGTGGCGCGGGCCGCCATGACGGTGGACTTACCCCACTGGCGCGAACAGAGAAGGATGGCGCGGCGAATGGAGGGGTCGAGGATCTGGGCCTGCTTCTCGAAAGGCTGGAAGTGGAGGATCTCGCGGGCGAAGGTCAGCGGATCGAGGCCGATTCCGCGGAGTTCGGACCCACTTATGGTGGGCGAGCCGGGTGTCGCTTGTCCGGCGACGGTTGGATTGTGCCCTTCGGGCCGGTTTAGGCGGACGAAACGGGGCTCCGGAGAGGTTATGAAGAGGATTGCCCAGGTCATAGGCGCTCCGGTTGGACGGGAACGGGGCCGATCTGGCCGGTTCGGCCGTTCTGGTCAGGTTCGTTTCGCGCAGCGGTGTTTTCGGGGCGTTTTTCGCCAGGTTCGTTTCGCGTAGGGGCGTTTTCGGAGGCTGGAACGGCCTGCGGGGGCTGCGACGGCCGCTCGCGGCGGATCTTCTCGAGCTGGGAGGAGGCGTGGCTCTCCTCGCGCAGGATCTGCGTCATGTAGCGGCGCAGCGACTTCAGTTGGGGAGAGTCGATGGCCTGTTCGAGCGCGAAGATGGTAACCATCTCTTCGTCGGCGCCTTCGTATTCCGCCTGGATTTTCGGCCGGATCTCGTCAACGGCTTTGTCGAAGATGCCTTTCTCGACGATGTTGCAGCGGCGGAGCTTCCACCGGGCTCCCGCGAGTTGGCTGACGAGTTCGTGCTCGTATTCGGTCCGCGGCTCATAGTCGTTGGAGAGATTCTCGCAGAGGATCTTGAATTGCGCCGGGTCCTCGTTATTGAGGACGACGGTTTTGGCGGTCAGCCCGTGGCGGACCGCGTTCCGGCTGCTGCGCGCCTTGCCGTCGATGCTGACGGGTCCCTGAGAGCGGGCGCCGTTGTTGCGGGATGCCGCGATTTGCAGTTCGGTTGCCATTCGATTTCTCCTTTTGGTGTGGGGGGCGTAGCTCGCCTCCCACGCGAAGAATGCCACGGCGGCGCCGGGGAGTGGTCCAAAACAATGGCGCCTCCCGAGCGTTGAAATCGCATGCAAGTGGTTACAATCAAGTAGCTTGCAGATTTTACAAAATTCTTGCCGAAACGCGGAACGGCGATTCGGCCCGAAGATCTCGCTCCAGAGTTGAATATGGGCTCGGATTTTCTGGGATCGGGGAAACAGAAATCCAGGCAATTCACGAACCGGCGGTGCGGAGACCGGAGATATCGTGTATCATGCTCGGGAGGGCCGACGATGCCGGAAAGTCCCATGGCGCAGGCGGGGGAGATCACACAGCTTCTAGCCGCTCTCCGCGAAGGGCGGCCCGAAGCGCCGGACCGGCTGGTCCCGCTCGTCTATGAGGAGTTGCGGCAAATCGCACGGGCCTATCTTCGGTCCGAGCGGCCGGACCACACACTCCAGCCCACGGAACTACTGCATGAGACCTATTGCCGGCTGGTGGGCCAGAGAGATATCGACTGGCGCGACCGGACGCATTTCTTCGGCGTCGCCGCGCACCTGATGAGGCTGATTCTGGTCGACCATGGCAGAAAGCATCGCTCTGAAAAGCATGGTGGCGGCCGGACACCCGTCGCGCTCGACAAGATCCAGATAGGCTCGTGGGACAACTTCGAAGGCGTTCTGGCGATCGACGAGGCACTCGAAAAGCTGGGACAGATCGACGCGCGCCTGGTCCGGGTGGTGGAACTCCGATTCTTCGCCGAGTTGAGCCTGGACGAGAGCGCCGAGGTGCTCGGGGTTTCGCGCGAGACGGTCAAACGGGACTGGAATATCGCGCGCGCCTGGCTCGCCAGCGCTTTGACCTTGGAACCCCGCCGTGAGCCCTGAGAAGTGGGAGCGTGTCAAGGCCCTGTTTCACCTCGTGGAGGAGGCGTCGACGGCCGAGCGCGACCGGATTCTCGAAGATGGCTGCAAGGGCGACGACGACGTACGGCGCGAAGTCTTGCGGCTTCAACTGGCGGCCGCGCCCAGCGACTTCCTCGAGGATCGAAGCGACCTGCGTCTTGCCGTGGGCGCGCGCCTGCTGGACCGCTTCGAGATCGTGCGGTTGTTGGGGAGCGGAGGCATGGGCGAGGTGTACGAGGCGCGCGACTGGCGGCTCGGCTCCCGGCACATCGCGCTGAAGACGATTCGGCCCGATTTGGCCCGCGACTCGCGCTTCGTGCAGCGTCTGACGAAGGAGGTGGTGCTGGCGAGAGAAGTCGTCCATCCCAACGTCTGCCCCATTTACGATCTGTTCGAAGCCGAGGAGCAAGGCCGTCCGCTCCGGTTCCTGACCATGCGTCTGATTCGCGGAGAGACGCTGGACGCGCTGCTCCGCCGCCGCGGGCCGCTATCGGCGGTGGAGGCGCTTCCGTTGGCCCGGCAGGTCTGCGCTGGAATCGACGCGGCGCACAAGGCGGGCGTGATCCACGGCGATCTGAAGCCATCCAACGTGATCGTCGCGGACAACGATGGCGTGGAGTCGGCGACGCTCACCGACTTCGGACTGGCCCGGACGTTCGAGGAAGGGGCGTCCGCCGGACACAGTTCGCTGGTCTTGGCGACGCCCGCTTACGCGGCTCCCGAAGTGCTCAACCGGACTCCCGTGACAACGGCGGCCGACCTCTTTTCGCTCGGCGTGATCCTGTATCGGATGCGGATGGGAGGCCTCCCCGGCTTGGGCGCCGCGATGCCGGCCGAGCTAGGCTGGCGCCGGG
This sequence comes from Acidobacteriota bacterium, assembly GCA_005808475.1. GTDB lineage: Bacteria > Acidobacteriota > Terriglobia > Bryobacterales > Bryobacteraceae > SYLY01. Next base: position 25,665 of record SYLY01000110.1, on the reverse strand, counting down.
CGATTACCGCGTGTCTCGACCAGCGGGCGGAGAACCGGCCCGCGCGGGCAAGCGCGGCGATCCAAACGATCGAGGGCACGGGACGCCGGCCGCCAAGCAAGTGGCTGTGGGCCGCCGCCCCGGTCGCGTTACTGGCCGCCGGGTGGCTGCTCCCCGGCCGCGCCGCGGTGAGCCGCTGGCTCTCCCCGGTTCCAAAGACGAGGCACGCCGCCGTGCTGCCGTTCGACACGCCATCCCGTCCGTAGTTGAAGGCCGTGGCGCGCGGCGTGGTGGACGACGCGGCGAACCAGTTGGCGCGTTGGGAACCGCTGGACGCCGAATTCTGGATCGTGCCGCCCGCCGATACGCGTTCGCTTTCCGCGGCCGCCATCCGCAAGGAGTATTCGGTCAACCTGCTGTTCCGCGGCGCGATGACGCACGACAGCAGGAATGTGCGGCTCACGTTGGATCTGGTGGACGCTGTTTCGGAGAAAACGCTCGCCACGGAACAAATCGTGTGCCCAGTGGACCAGCTTTTTCGCTTGTCCGGTTTGACGACGGAAACGATGGCACGAATGCTACATCTCGATCCAGGAGCGGGCGTGGCGGCGCCGCCGACGCAGGTGGCGGAGGCCTACCGCCAGTACGAATCGGGCCGGGCCGCGTCCACCAGCCGCACGCTCGACGGGGTGAATCGCGCCATCGTCCATTACACGCAGGCGACCGAACTCGACCCGCGTTTCGCGGATGCGTATTCGATGCTCGCCATCGAGTACGTGAACCAGCACATGCTCGGCCGGGACCACCAGTCGCTGGAAATGGCGGAGCGAAACCTGGACCGTTCCCGCGAACTGGCGCCGCTTTCCGCCCGTGTCCATCACGGCGCCGCTTTGGTGCATTCGGCGCACGGCCGGACCGATGCCGCTATCGGCGAGTTGCGGCGGGCTCTCGAGATCGATCCCGGCGACGCGTCGCTTTGGCTGATTCTGGGACACCAGTATCGCGCCAAGGGGCTCGCGGAAGAGACCGTAGGCGCCTATCGCGAGGCGATCCGTCTGAGGCCCAACTACTGGACGGCGTACAACTGGCTGGGGTCGTTCCACTACCGGCGAGGGCAGTACGCCGAGGCGGAGCAGGCGTTCCGGTTCGTCACGCGGATCGCGCCCAATCAGACGGCGGGGTACACCAACCTGGGTGGGATCTTCGCCGCCACAGGCCGGCTTTCCGAGGCGGTGGAGATGTTCCGGAAATCGATCGAACTCGCGCCAACCGCGGCAGCCTACTCGAACCTGGGTAACTGCTATTACCGGATGAAGCGCCATCAAGAGGCGGCGGGCGCGATGGAACAGGCCACGCGGATGCAGCCCAAGGAACACGTACTTTGGCGCAACCTGGGCGACGCGCTGACGGCGATCCCGAAGCGGCGCTGGGAGGCGGCGGCGTGTTATCGCGAAGCTGCGAGGCTCGCCAGCGAGCAACTGACCGTCAAACCCACCGACACGGCGCTGATGTCCAGTCTGGCGCTGTACCGCGCGAAGATTCCGGATGCCGCTGGAGCGCTCGCCGCGCTCCGCGGCCTGGAGAAAGCACGCGTGGAGGAAGCGGAGACGCTGGTTCGAGCCGCCGCCGCGTACGAGCTTTCGGGTAAGCGGGCCACGGCTCTGGAGCGCCTAGAAGCGGCTCTCCGGAGAGGCTACCCGGAACGCCAGATCTCGGAGACGCCGGAGTTCGACAGTCTTCGGAGCGATCCCGCCTTCGATCGTATCCGTGAACTCGCTGCGCGGACGAGGGCGACATCGAACAAGTAGAGAGGATACCAAATGAACCGGACAATGATGGCGAGAGCATTCCTCGCCAGCGCAATGATCCTGAATTTCGCCTGCGGGCCTTTCGGGAGCGAAAAACCCCCGGATACCGCGGAGGTCGCCGTGGCGAAAAAACCGACCTGCACGACCCCGGCGCCCGAGAAGATCACGATCGCCGAGAACGACACAGCCAGTCCCGATCCCATTTTCCTATGCAGGGACTATTACAACGGCAAAACTAAGGACGAGCGTCCCAAGGTGCATTGGTTCCAGAAGAAGAAGAAAGGTGGCAGTTCCAAGGACAAGTGGAAGGTCGAGTTCAAGAATGGATCGCCCTGCGAAGGAGGGGGAAAGCACTTCGAGGGCCTCGTCGATGTCGACTCCCCGAATTACTGCCACGTCACAGCGAACTGCGCCGGAGGCGGCGGGAACTGTGAGTTCAAGTATTGGGCGAACGGCGTGGACCCGGAGATCGTCATCGAGGAGGGGACGGAATTACCGCCACCCTTCGACCTGAACAAGAAGAAATCGAAGAAATGATGCGGACTCGATATCATCGCACCGGAGCGATCCTCGCAGCCCTGGCGAGTGTATGCGTGTGCTCCGCCCAAACGGCCGGTCTGACCGCGCGGGTGGGTGACGTCGTGCCTCTCCCCCGCCCTCTCGCCACCGGGCGTTTTGCGAGAGTAGGGCCGGCCCGGTCCATTGCCGTGGCCTTGCCGAATGGCCAACCGGGACTGCTGATACCCGATGTCGCGCAGGGAAGCCACCCGATCACGGAGGAAGGTGGGGGTGACCTGGGTAGAGTGGAAATCACGGAGCCCTCCAGCCGGCGACTGCGGTTCGACCGTCTTACCGGCGGTCCGCCGCGGTTGGTTGGGACCTTTCTGCAAGGCCGGGGGACCCTGCAGGCCGACGGCGCGGAACGGGCTGCACTGCGATTCAAGGTGCTGGACGCCTCCGGCAAGGAGTTGAGTGCCGGTGTCGCGGAACCTCAGAGCGCCCAGGCCGTGGAGTGGCACGGAGAAGGCGGCACGATGGGCTTCGCGGAGGCCGATTCGAGGGAGGTCTTCGCCATCCACGCCGCCGGTGGTCCGTCCGTCAAGGTGGTGTTCGACGGAATCAATCCACCCGGCGAGGCTCCCGCCGCTCCGCCGCCGCCTTGCGAATCGATTATCTATCGCGGCCAACAGGACGACAAGTACGATCTCGTGTTCGTAGGCGACGGGTTCCGGGCCCAGGACCAGCAACTGTTCCAGAAGAAGGTCCAACAGGTGCTGAACCGCATGAGGAGCTTCGCTCCGTACGCCCAACAGTTCCGGGGATTCAACGTGTGGTTGTTGTCTTTCGAATCCAATGAGACAGGCCTCGACAACGAGGCGAACGGCGTGATGCGGGACACCGTGCTGTCCCTGGCGGTGGACAAAAATATTCCCAGGATGCTAGTCATTCCGGCCTGCGCTAAGAAGCTGGTGTCCGGCGCGATCGCGGCATATGGCCTGAAACCGGACGCCATCGTGATCGTTTCCAACGATCACTGGCCAGCGGGCGGACGGGACAAGGACTATGTCGCGGTCACGATCTCCGGGGAGATGAGTACCATCGTGACCCACGAGTTGGGACATCTCATCGGCAACTTACGGGACGAATACGACTGTTACAAGTGTGATCCCACCCAGCCAGATCCGCCGCCGGGCGTTGGCCCCAACAAGTGTCAGATCAACGTGACCCTGGACCCGGTGAACTACCCCTTGGCCACCAATGTCCTGGTGGAGAACCTGTTTCCAGGTGCATGGAACCGGAAAACCGGCGCGTGGCGGTCCGAGGACCAATGCCACATGCGCAACCGGAACAGTCCCTTTTGTAAGATCTGCGACCGGGCGCTGTCCCAGGCGCTGGAGGAATACAACAAGTAGCGCATTTTCCCCTGGTTGGGACGGACCGCCGCTCGCTCGAGCGGGCGGCTTCGTCACCTTGCCAATAACATCGAGCAGAGCCGCGGCCGGCCCGGCCGGGGCCGGTGCCATCGAACCCCCCGCTACTGGGAGAACATACCGGTGAGCCTACTGGTCACACATCGCGATTGGACCCCGCCATTGACTGCGGCGGGCGCCGCCGAAGCCGCCGGAGTTCCGGCGATCGCGGCGCTCACGAATCCTGGCCGTGTCGGCGCGACCTGCGAAGACGGCGCGATGTTCGATCTTCCGCGCGACCACCCCCAAGCCAGCGACCGGGGGATGCTAGTTGCGGTGGCGGACGGGCGGGGTGGGCCTGTCCCGGGGGAGATGGCGAGTTCGCTGGTCCTCGAGACCATCCGCAGACACTACTATCGCGATACCGCGTCGAAGCCCGGCGAAGCACTGGAACTTGCCGCCCGAGCGGCGGAGGCTGCTGTTTTCCAGCTTGCACGGGACACCGGCGGCTCCCGGCCGGCGGGCGTGGGCTTCGCCGCCCTCGCGATCGCCGGACCCGACGCCTATGCCGTGCGGACCGGTAACTGCCGGGTCTATCTCATACGAGAGGGCAGGGTCCACCGGATGAACGGACACCGCTCGCTCCGCGACATCCTGCTGTGCCGGTCCCAGTTGATGTCTCTCGCGCGTCCGGCGCCGCTGCTCCCCCACGACCGCCTGCTGCTGTGTACCGCCGGTCTGTTCGATCATGCCTCGGAGGAAGAGATGGCGCGCGTGACGGCGGAACATGAGCCGGGCGCTGCCTGCCGGATTCTCACCGAGGCGGTTCGACGTAGGGGTGGGCGTGGAGACATCGCCGCCGCCATCGTGCGAATTCCACCGTTGCGCGAAAAAGTCCCGGAATGATGTTCCTGTTGGCGCGGTGGACTCGCTTGTAAGGACGCACCGGAAAAAGCACACCGCATACCGGACGGACGGAACGCGCAAGCATCCTGCCGCCGTCATGCCGCGATGCCCGGCTGCGCTCATGAAAGGAGCGAGACATGGCATTCAAACTGACGAAAGTAACCGCCCCCATCTGGTCCGGAAGTACCGGTGACACGTTCGAGGTCGAGGTTAAGCCGGGGACCGGCGGCGGGCCCTTCTTGGTCCACTCCATTTGCTACGGGACGAGCTGCCTCGTGGCGCCGCCATTTCAGTTCACGGTCCTCGCCGGAGACAAAGGGCTGACCGCCGTTTACGACTGGGACAACGAAGGTGAGTTCGTCGAACTCCGCGAGATCGCAGGAGGCCAGAACCAAGTTCTGAGAAAGCGGCGTTACCAGGACAAAGAACCGTTCCAGGCCATCTTGGTCCGGGGAAAGTAGCGCCATGAGACGCACCACTATCGCTTTGTGGCTATCCCTCGCGGTGAGCGCGCCAGGTCAGGATACGGTGGTCCGCGCCAGTATCAAGGACTATCTGGACGGCGTCACCAGGGGCGACATGAGCTTACGGGAGAGCGCGGAGTCCGAGCTCTACGTGGATCAAATCCGAAGGGTCCTGGGACAGACGGCGCCGGCGGCCGTTTCCGGGGCGGAAACGGCCGCTTTCCGGAGGACGGAGTTTCTCGCCGCTTCCCGGAGAGTCGACCAACAACTCGCCGGAGACGCAGCCAACAGCGGCACGACGTCGGTCGCGTCACTATCGGGCGTTACCGACTTCGTGAGCGCGGCGCTCGAGAGCGGTTTGATCAACCGCACGACGGAAGGGGCGATCAGTACTTTCCGCCTCAATGCTTCGGGGCTGGCCCGGTTCTTCGATCCTCAGCCGCCTTGTTTCCTTCGTTCGGAGAAGTGTCAGCCCACACTCGAGCAGCGGCTGAAGGCCTTGAGCATCGGCGCGGCCTTCGAACAGGCCCGCGCGGAGGCAGCGGATCCGAAAGCGACCGGCACGGTCCAGCCGACGAGTACGGCGCTTCCCACCGGCGCCGCCCTTCCCGGGCTCAGCCGGGCAGGTACGCTTCGCACCATGAGCCTGCGGTGGGAGTTCCGGCAGAGAAAGGGTCTCCGCCACAGTGACCAACAGGAAAGGTGGCGTGAAGCCATGAAAGGCGCCCAGGCGCAGGCACAAGCGTTGGGGAACGCGATGAACAGGTACATCGAAGCGCTCACGTCGGCGCCGGGCTGGACCACATGGAAGGAGACCTCGGCGAAGAGATTGGAGGAGATCGCCCGCTCCCAGGACCCGGAGGCGGTCAAGCTGGAGCGGATGTTCCGCGCTTATCGCGACGACGCCGCCGCGTTCGTCTCCGAAGCCGGCGAGTCTCTCACTCGCACGGCGCTGACGGCCATGGAGGGCTTGACCGAATTCCGGAATAAGCGGAACGAGTTGCTGTACGACGCCCTCTATCCGGCCGCGGCATCGCTCGAGTATCTCTATCAGCGTCCGGCGAATCAGCCGGAATACTCGACGATCCGCCTGGTGATCGGCAAGCCGTTCGGCCAGCAAGGGGAGACGGCGGGAATGACGAAAGGCGAGGCGCCGCTCAGCCAGTTCACCGCCAATCTGGCGCTCTCCCTCTACCACGCCTATCCAACGGGCTCAGGCGCGGTCCGTGACGTGCAAGGCGCGGTGCAACTCGACCGGGCGCTTCCGGTGAAGTCTGGCTCCCAGAAGGCCGTATTCTCACTGGGAGGCTACTATCAATACTTGGCGCAGAAGGGAGTCCTTCAGTTCGACAACAGGGAAGTGACGCCGTTCGCGGGCATCCCCTTGCGCCAGCCGGCCAAGATCCTATTGGATACGAAAGGCTCCCTATTCACCGCGCAGGCCAAGCTGACGTTCCCGATCGGTAATTCCGGCGTGAACTTCCCGGTGGCGGTGTCGTGGGCGAACCGGGCGGAGTTGGTCAAGGCCACCTATACGAAGCTCCAGTTCGGGTTTACGTTCGATCTCGACAAACTGATGAAGGCGCAAGGAGCCAAACAGTGATGGCCCGGCTGTGTCGCGTAGCGGCCGTCGCGGCCATATGCGCGACGGCCGCGGACCTGCAGGTGCTCGACGAGGACCTCCGGTGCGGCCCGCGGAGCCCCTGCGTGCTCCGCGTACGAGCGCAAGGCGGCCACCTCCAGAGAGTGCACGCGAAAGCGGCGGACGCCAGCCAGGCCGGGACTTTCGAGTCGAACTCGGTGTTTGCCCCGGCGGATGCCGTTGCGGCGATTACTTTAAAGCTCAACGAAGGAGCCGCGGTGAACGGCGCGAGTATCCCGATCGACATCCACTTCACCAGCGACGGAAAGGCAGGCTCGGCCAAGAAGGCGCGGCTGACGGTGGAAGCGGCCGCATCGGAATTGGTGGTGTTCGACAGCAAACCAGTGTACATCCTGGCCAAGCGAAATCCACTCGGCGCCGCGTCCGGCGTTGCGGGCCAACTGACCGTCCGTTCCCCGGCGCCGCTGACTCGGTGCCCGGAGGCGGCGGGCGCCGACGTCTATCGAACCTCCGGCGATGAACGGTACGCACTGGAGGACGGCTCGATCACAGCCGGTGTGACAGGGACCGCCTCCAGTTGCAGGCTGAGCATCGCCGTGAGCCTGCCACCGGGAAACTACACCTCGGCTGGGGGGGCAGCCTATCTTCGGGCAGGGTCCGGGAAAGATATCGCCGTACCGATCCTGATTCGCATAAAGGACAACTGGGGCTGGCCGTTGACTGTCCTGATCCTGGGCCACGCGGTGATGTGGAGCGTTCGCCTTTGGATGGGGCAGATCCGCCCCAGACGGTTGAATCAAAGCGCGCTGCTTCGACTGTCCGAGGAGCTTCGCCTTTTCGAGGCGCGGGTGGGAGATCCGGCCCCCGAATCGCGTGAGACGATCCGGGGGATCAAGGTAAAGTTGGCTGGCGCCAGGCGGCTCAACGAAGACGGCGACGCCGCGGCAGCAGCCCGGACCGTGGCCGAAGCGCGGTCGATGCTCGATGGGCTGTCAGGTGCGCCGGTTCGCATGTCCGCCGTCGCCGTCGAGGCCGCCGACGCCCCGGCGCCGGGCTTCATGGGGAGGGTGAGAAGCGCCGGCGATCTGATCGCCGCATGGGATCTTCCGGTCGAACTGGTGGCGATGGCGATATCGATCCTGATCGGATCTGGGTTGTTCGCGAACGCCACGCAGTTCGGAACCTACGAGGACTACCTGAAGGTGTTCCTGTTCGGGTTCGGCATCAGCACCTCGACTCAGGGCTTCCTCGCGGTGCTCGGCCAAATCAGGCCAGCAGTTGCGGTGGAGTAGCGCGGCTGGACCGCGCGTTCATTCGGCATGCCGCCGCCGGCTTCGACACCCGGCATGGCGACGAGTTGGCTTGGCGCGCGGGGCCGATTAGGCTACTCGAAGCTCGGCGTAGGCTACGTCGGTCGATGGCTCCGGAACGGGTTCTCCGTCCTCGCGCATGCCTTGCAGGTGAAATTCGATCGCCTCCCGCATGTTTCGCTCGATCTCCTCCCGGTTGGCTCCCGTGGTGATACACCCGGGGAGATCGGGCACATACGCGGAAAGGTTGCGCGGACCCCGCTCGATGACGTACGCATATTTTTTCATGGCATTTGTCGCAATCCTGCCTGCCTCAAAACGCTCTTCAGCGTGCTCCTGTGAACATCGTCTCCCGGATGCCCCGGAACGCGGACTTTCACCGGCAATCCACATTGTATCGCCGCTAACCCTGCCGAGGCGAGAAGACCAGACGCTCCACCGCCACGCGAGCGCTGCGAGCGGCGCGCCAGCGGTGCGGATGGTAAATCACGGTCACTTCGTCGAATCGCGGCATCCGGTAGGCGGCCGCCGCCGGGATGTCGAACTCGATCACCTCGCGCGCCGGACCCTGAGGACCCGGCGCGGTCCGAAGCGGCCTTCGTCCGAGCGACAGGCGCGGCAGCGTGGGGTTCGTGGTGTCCGATAGCGTCACTTCGAGAAACACCGGCGAGGGGTGCAGCGACTCCGGATCGTCGTTGACCACCGCTATCCCCAAGCGGGCGCAGCACGAGACGTCGAAAGGCGTGGTCAGGTGCTGGTGCGCCTCCATCTTCAGATCGCCGGCGTAGTTGATGCGGAACGATGCGCGCAAGGGCTGCCCGCGAACGCGGCGCGAGTTCGAAGGCGGGCGCTCGTCGGGCGGCTGGAACAGCCAGTAGACTCCGTGGAACGGAATCGAGAGTTCCTTGCGGTCGCGATGGAAAGGGTTGCCGCGCAGCAGCGGGACCGGCGGGACCAGCGTGACGAAGGGCTCGGCCTCGGGAATCAGGATGATGCCGCGCTCGACATCGGCCGCGAAATCGACCTTGCCCTGACGGGCGGTGTCTTTCTTCACGGCCACCGGTGCGCCGGACGACTGGCCCCAGGTCGGCGTGCGCCGCGCGTACGGCATGAGCGCCACCAGTAGCAACAGCAGGCTCGCGGCGGCGTGGCTGGCCGGACGGAAGCGGCGGGCGGGCAGCCGCCAAACCACCATCGCGACTCCAGCGGCGAACGCGAGCGCGCCCAGGCGCGTCAATCCGCCGAGTCCGATGGCGATCCCACCTTGCAACAGCACCGCCGCGGCGAAGGTGGCGCCAACCGCGGCCGCGGGAATCGAGGGGACGAGTTCGAACCAGTCCCGAGGCGGCTCGGCGGGTTCGGGGCTCTCCACGCCGGAATCGCGCAACGCCCAACCGGCAGAGACGGCCAAAACCGCCGCGAACAGCAGCGACAGTTCGGAGCCGTGCGTGGCGGTGAGGCTCAGCGGCGCCCACCACAACGCGGCGACGGTGGCGCGGCGGCGGACTGCGGCGGGATGTCGCAGTTTCCAGGACACCAGCCAAGCGGCGCCCATCGGGATCGCGACGAGCCAAACAGCGGCCACCATCAGCGCCGGCAACGGAGTGGCGGCGGGCGCGAGCCGGGGACAGATGGCGAACGCGGCCAGACCCGCCGCCAGAGTTGCCGCGGCCGGTGCTCGGGATCGTGTCATGTCCTTCCAGACTCCGCCGAGCGGCGAAAGTTCCCCGTGGCGCATCGCCTCAGGGCGCGCGCCAACGCTTCAGCTCCGCCGCGACCCACGCGATTCCTCGGGCGGCGTGGCAGTCGAGACAGGCGTTGGGACTCTCGGCCGCGCCGAACCGGGCGGTCATCTCCGCGTCCGGAATGTCGTCGATCTGGTGGCTGCGCGCGGCGAAGCCCACCGAATTGGCGATTCGCGGCATGTGGCACGCAACGCAGCGCGACGCCTCCGAGTCCGGCGCGTGGCGCGTGTGGCGGCGAAGGTCGCGGGTCAGCGCCGCGTGGCACTGGGAGCACATGCGGTCGGGCTCGTCCACGAATCGGAGAGCCTTGAGGTTGGCGGGGAAGTCCGCCGGATGCGGCGTGTGGCAGGCGCCGCAGTGGGCTCCGCCCTTGCGGTAGCACGACGATCGTTCGAGCGCTTCCACGATGAAGGTGGTCTCGCGGAATCGTCCGTCTTTGTAGAACGCGCGGCGGGAGAACTCGAGATAGGGCCGCAAGCGCGCCGGCAGCACGAAATCGGGCGAGCCACCGGAGTAGTTCCTCTCGCCGCGCGGACCCTGGCGCACGACCGCGGACTGGCGGTGGCACTGTGCGCAGATCGCGACGTAGCGGGGCGCGTCCAACCGCGTGAAGTCGACCGGCGGGCTCGAGGCCGGCTTGCTCACGGCGCGTCCCGCGGCGCGTTCGCGCACATGCGCGGCCGACGGCCCGTGACACATCTCGCAGTTGACGCCCGGCTCGGCGAACTCGGGCAGCGCCGCACCGGCGCGCAGTTGGCTGGTGTGGCACGGGGCGCAGTTGCGTTGATAGAGCGTGGCGTCGGAGAATTCGGCGAATCGTTCCGCGCGGTGGCGTGTCGAACCGGGCGGATCGATCTCCTTCCAGTAGTTCACCCACGCGCCGGCGAGGCGGTTGTATTGGATCGGGAACACATGGATTCGACCGCTGGCAAGGCGCGTCGCGTAGGCCTGCTGCCATTTGGATCCGATGGTGAAGTGCACCGGATACCGTTTGCCGGCCACGTCGAACGAATGCACGCCGTTGTCGAGGCGCGGGCGGATGGCGGGTTCCGGCGAAGGCGCGGTGAAGTCGCCGGCGACGTTCTCTGGCCGGTAGGGAGCGAACATGCGCGCCATGCCGGTGGACTTCCAGTTGGCGTGTTGCCGCGCGTGGCAGGGCGCGCAGGCCGATGTGCCCGCGTACTCGGCCTTACCGCCGGAACGGCCCGGCTGGGGCGGCGGACTGGCGCCCACCGCGATGGCCGCCGCATGTCGAAGTCCAGGCTCGAGCGCCAGCCAAGCTTTCGGCTCGAAGCCGGCGGAGGGCGCGAATCGATCCAGATACTCGAGGCCGAGCCGCGCGTTTTCCGCCGCCGCGCTTCCCTGCCCCAAGGCCCGTTGCGCCTCGGCGAGCGAGATCAGCAGCAGCGGATTCTCCGGCAGCAATCGCAGGGATCTAGCGGCATTGTCGAAAAGACAGGCGGGATCGCGCAGATCGATGCAGCTCTTCGCGGCGATATCGTACGCCACCGAGAGAAAGCCCGACGCCGGATACCCGGCCGCGAACCGCACCGCGCGCCGGAGCCGTTCGCGCGGATCGCGCGTCTGGAACACGGCGGCGAGACGGGCGCGTTCCTCCGCATCCGCGATCTGATCGAGCAGCCGGTACGACTTGCGATCGGTCTCGAACACCACGGTGTCGATATCCTGGGCGAATGCAGCGGCGGCCAACAGCGGAGGCAGGACGCGCTTCACTCCCGGATTATACCGGCTTCCGCCGCTTATGATAGAAGCAAGGACCGACGATGACCACCTCCCGCGACCGGATTCTCTCCGCGCTTCGCGAAAGGATTGTCTGCTACGCGGCATCTAGGTTAGGGAAGGACACCGCCGAGGATCTGGCGCAGGAGGCTTTGCTGGTGCTGGAACAGAAATACTCGCACTTGTCGTCGCTCGACGACCTGATGCCGCTCTGTTTCCAAATCCTCAACTTCAAGATGCGCGACTTCCGCCGGAAGACGACGCGGCGGGGCGAATGGGATCCGGCGCAGGTGGCCGACCTCCCCCTTTCCGACGGCAAACCCAACGCCCTGGACCTGATGGAGCGCGCGAGCCTGCTGGAACGGTTGAAGGCCGCGGTCGCGGCTTCCACCGGCCGGTGCCGGGATTTGATCCGTTTGAAGCTGGAAGGCAAATCGTTCGCGCAGATCCAGGCGGAGCTGGGCGCGGCGACAATAAACACCGTCTACACTTGGGACTTCCGTTGCCGTCAGGATCTGATGATCCGCCTCAGAGGAAAGGAGTACCGCGCATGAGTCCGATCGAAGCGGAAAAGCTCCTCGGAGGGTACGCGGCGGGCATCCTGACCAAGCAGGAGCGAAGCGCGTTGTTCGAGGCCGCGATGGAGAATCAAGCTCTGTTCGAAGCGCTGGCGGACGAGGAGAATTTGCGCGAATTGCTCTCCGATCCGGCGGCTCGCCAGGAATTGTTGACGTCGCTCGCATGGACGCCGGCCGCTCCGCTCGACATGCCGGCCTGGCAGATTCCGGCCGCGGCGCCGTCTCCGGTACACCCCGCCAGCGAGCGGATGGCCGCGGGCGCGACGCCGGCCTCCACGCGCCCGTCGGGCGAAGGAGGAAGGGGCTGGTTCGACTGGCTGTTCCGTCCCGCTCCGCTTGCCGCCGCCGGCGCGCTCGCACTCGCGGCGGTGGGTTTGTTCGTGCTGGTTCCGGGAGAGGCTCCGGGTCCGGTTGAAGTGGCGCGGCGGAACAGTCCGGCTCCCGAGGCGTCCACGGAGCGGGATAGCGCGGTCCGCGCCGATCCGCTACCCGCCGCCAGACCGGCGGCGCCGGCGAGCCTCCCCGCTCCAGCGACGCCAGTCAAGCTGGAAGACCGGAAGGAACTCGCGGAACTCGCGCGCGATGCCGCGAAGTCCTCCGAGGCCGTGAAGAATCGACTCGAACCGCCGCTCGAGCTAGCATCCACGCCGGCGCCCGCGCCGCCGCAACCCGCCGCGGCTCCCCCCCCGTTGGAGCGGGCTCGCGTCGAAGAGCAGACGCAAGCGCGCGGCGAGGAGCGGAAGAAGGCGGGACCGATCGTGGCTCCGATCGGCGGGCGCCTCGGGGCGATCGGCGCCCTCTCCAGCCGGAAGCAGACCGTCAGCCCTATTGCCGCCAGGCTCGAAAAACTGGGTGCGGACGGCGCGTACACGACCGATTCGGGTCCGTTCGAATCCAGCGACTCGGTGCGCGCCATTGTGGTTCCAGCGTTCGATGGGACGCTGGTGGTCCGGTTCCCAGGCGAGCCCACGCTGTTCGCGGGACCGGTGCGGGCGGGCGTACGGTATGCGATCCCCGAGCGGGGCCATTTATCCGGGTCGGGATCGCGCACGCTCGAGGTCCGGCTCCTCGGTTCCGCGCCGGCGGGTGCGGCTCCACCGGCGGCGGGCGGAGGGCCGAGACAGGATGCCGGCCAGTACTCGCAGTCGCCAGCGTCCGGAGTACGGCGGGAGGGCGCGTCCTCCGGCCTTCCTCCGGATGCGGCTACGGTAACTATCCCCGTTGTGTTTAGATGATTTAGGGACAGTTTGACCGCGGCGCCCGACAGGATGTCCGGTCTATTCCATCCCGCCGTTCGCCCAATCAACGACTTGCGGTTGGCAGACGGCTTGCAACTCAAATCGCGTATGCAACTGCCAACCAACGCAAAACGCTACATCCATGGCATCATCGCGGCAGGAGTTCTGGCGATGGCGGTGGTACTGGGGCAGGCGTCCCTACCGGGCCCGAGCTTCCTACTCTACGCCGGCCTAGCCGTGGCGGCCTCCATCGTCAAGATCAGGCTGCGCGGCGTCGACGGCATTTATTCCCTGAACTTCCTCTTTCTTCTGGCGGGCGTCGCCTACTACTCCCTGCCGGAGACGGTTCTGGCGTGCGTCGCGGCGGCGCTCGCGACTACATTCCTCAACACGAAGAAGAAGCCGGCCCCGATCCAGGCGGCGTTCAACATCGGCAATCTGGTGCTCAGCGTCTGCGCCTCGTACCTGGTGGCGCACGGTTTGTTCGCGCGGGGCATGCACGAGTTCCGGCCGGCGTGGTTCGTGCTGATCACGGTCGTGTACTTCGTGGTGAACACGCTGATCGTATCGGGCGTCCTCAAGCTGCTTTCCGGCGGCGCGCTTTCCCAGGTGACGGGCAAGTTCTACGTGTGGTCGTTCCCGTACTATCTGATCGGGTCGGCCGTGGTCGGCCTGCTGCCGCTGGGCGGCGCCCCGGCGCCGCCGGCCGAAGCATGGCTGGTGCTGCCGCCGCTGCTCTACATGATCCACTTCTTCCACGGATTGGACCGTGGCACGAATCAGGCGTCCAAGCTGATAGCCTCGCACACGCCCGGCCACCGGGCGGCGTCCACGGTCTTCGTGTCGGCCATTTCGGCGATCGGCGTGTTGCTGATCACGCTGGGTGGGATTCACTGGAAGTCCGAGGATCCGATGCGCTTCGCCGCCTTCACGGCGGCGGGAGTCGCCTTGTCGATGTGCAAGATCTGGTTGCCGGGAATTCGCGGCACCATGTCGTGCGGCTTCGTGATGACGCTGTTCTCCGTGGTGGAGATGTCGCTTTCCGAGGTCATCTGGATGGCGGCGATCCTGTCGCTGGCGCCGGGCGCTCTGCTCAACAAGGGCGGCATGTCGGCGCGGCAAGTGTTGTTCAGCGCCTCCGCGTTGATCGCGAGCGCGGGCGCCGCGGCGGCGGTCTGCCGGTGGCTGCTGGTGCAACAGTTGAACGCCTCCCTGCCCGTGGCCCTGCTGGTATCGACGGCGGTGCTGTACCTGCTCAACTCGCTGCTGATCAGCGTCGCGATGTGTTTGTCGGAAGGCAAGCCGGTGGCGCAAATCTGGGAGCGCATGTACTTCTGGGGTCTGCCGTACTATTTGGTCGGCGCGGTGGCGGCCGGATTGATGGCGGTCACGGCTCGAAGCGCGGGCTGGCTGCCCTCCCTGTTGGTGCTACCGATGATGGGGTTGGTCTACATCTCCTACCGGATGCACGTCAAGGACGCGGCGGAAGCTCCCCCGGTCAAGGCCTGAGTCCGGTGTAGTCCGCCAACTCGTCCGGCCACGGAGCGTGGAAGGACAGATGGTCCGGAAAGCCGATTTCGCCGCAATGCAGCGCGTGCCGGGACACTCCCAGCGCGCGCTGCATTTCGGCGGTCCAGCCGCGGGTGACGAACTCGAGATACCATCTTTCGTCCGGGCCATAGATCTTGTCGCCGGCCACCGGATGTCCCAGCCACGCGGCGTGCACGCGAATCTGATGCATGCGTCCGGTCAGAGGCCGGACTCGCGCCAACGTCCAATCGCCCTTCGCCGCCAGGGGTTCGAATTCTGTGACCGACTCCCGGCCGCCTTCGCGCACGGCTTGGCGCGCGGCGACCAGCGCGCCTTCCGCCGGACCGATCGGCTGATTCACCACGACCGGCGCCGCCAGACTTCCCATCAACAGCGCCCAGTAGATCTTGGCCACGCGGCGGCGTTCGATCGCCTTCTGCAACCGGCTGGCGATCTCGCGGTTCAGCGCAAACACGACGACTCCGCTGGTTTCCCGGTCCAACCGCGACGGCATGTGAAGCCGCTCGACGCCGAGGTACTCGCGCGCCGCGCCCACCAGGCTCGACCACGGCCCGCGCTTGGACGGATGGCACACCAAACCGCCCGGCTTGTTCACCACCAGCAGATCCGAGTCCCGATGGACGATCCACGACTCCAGTTCCTCCGGAGTGACCGAGAAACCCCAATCGGTGGCGGGCACGCCGGATCAGCGGCCTTCCGCCGGCGCGCTCAGGTGTGCACGGGGCATTCCCGGATCTTACCGGATCAGGCCGAGGTGCGCCACGTGATGTCTGCCGTGCCAGGCGTACAGTTGCAGCGTGGTGACCAAGTCGCGCGCGCCGAGCACCGGATGGATGAAGTTCTTCTTCCATTGCTCCGGCGTCATCGTCCGCATCAACAGCACCCAACGCTGGTGGATCGCGTCGAGCAGCCGCAGGGAAACCTCGATATCCGCCGTGCGCGCGTCGGGGAGTTCGGCCCAGAGTTCCTCGGCGTAGGCCTTGATTACCGGGTTGTCCTCGGTGAGGGCCCAACGGTAGCGGATGTAGCAGTTGACGTGGCTGTCGGCGACGTGATGCACTACTTGGCGTCCGGTCCAGCCGCCGGGCCTGTAGGGGCGGTCGAGCCCTCCGGAGGGAAGCGCGGCGGCGGCTTGGCGCAAGGCGGCGGGAAGGGCCGCCACCTCGGCGATCCACTCCTGGACGCGGGCGGCGGAGGGCTCCGGCTCCACCGTGAAGGGTCCGACGGGATACTGGAGTTCGGTCATGTTACTTCGACTTCCGGCTGGAGAACTTGGCCAGCATGTCGTACAGCTTCTTGGCGCTCTCCGGCGTGGCGCGATCGGAGAATACGATATCGCGGTTGTGGAGCTTGGCGCCGTACAGTTCCTGGTTGGCCTCCTGGTCGACGCGCATGGTGGCGCCTTGCAGGGAGACGCCGGCGAACAGACCGCGGGCGCGGGACCAGGTGAGGATCTCGGCGGTCATCATGGCGTCGGTCTCGGCGGTGGCGGTGCGTCCCACCGGTCCGGCGGCCGCGCTGGCGTCGCCGCCGAGGGTGAACTTGCTGGTCATCAGGCGCTTGGCGCCACGTTCGTTCATGATCAGCATGACGACGTCGGTCTCCGATCCGCCGATTTGGAGGCCGAAGCTGCCGCCTTCCACGCGGACACCGGCGGGAGCGCCCCAGCCCGTTCCACCGGGTTTGCGGCAGGCCACGAAGCCGCGGCCGAATTTTCCGCCGATGATGAACGCGCCCTTCTTCAGGCTGGGCACGACGATGACGCACTCGGCGCGGTCGAGCAGGCGTTGCGGAATGGCGCGGTCGGCCACATCCATGATTTCCCCGAGCACGCTGGCGGCGGCATCGAGGCGGCGGGCCGCCTCGGGCTGCGCGAAGCAGGACCCGGCGAGAAGCAGTGACGCGAAAACATTTCTAGAGGACATTGTTCGATACGAGTATCGCGCAAAACAAAGCGCCCCGGGAAGCCTGGAGGCTCCCGGGGCGTAAGGAAGGGACTAGCCCGGTCTACTGAACGGTGAAGTTGGTTACGCCGCCTTCACCGGCAACCGACCAGGGGCCCCAGCCGGTGTTGTTGTCCGGATTGCAGGCGTTGGCGGACGCGGTGCAGACCCGCATGATCGCCGAATGGGGCGTGGTGTTCGGAGCCAACGGCACCTGAACGCGATTGGCGCTCGCGATTCCGGTGACCTTGGCGGAGCCTTCACCCTGCACGGCGACGAAGTACTGATACAGCCGGTTGTCGGTGCTGCCGGCCGAATCGGGGATCGGCGTCCACTCCAGTTGGACGTTGCCAGCCGCCACCGTCGACACGGCGCCGTTTCCGCTGTGACGCGGCCCGACGGGAGTGGGCGAGTTCGGATTGCGGCCCCGCGTGGAGAAGCCCTGGGGAGGACCTTGCACGCCGGGTGCGCCGCTCGCGGTGGGATTGGCGATGACGAGGGCGTCGTAGCGGCTGGCCGTGTTGAAGTAGGCGGCATAGAAGTTGTCGGTGGTCAGCACGTCGAGCGCGGCGGCCTGCCGCGAGAAGTCCTGCACGAACAGCCGGTACTTGACCGCTCCGTTGCCCGTGTCGCCGGCGATGCGGTTCCAGGAGAACTGCACCACCACCGGACCCGTGCCCGTGTCCACCGCGCGTCCACCGATCGGCGTACCGAGGATCGGTTGAGCCGGATTGCCGAAGTTCGGCGCGATGGGCGACGCGGCGCTGAAGGGACCGCAGCCGTCGCCCGTGCAGCCCTGCACCACGACGTTCGCCGCGCCATTGGGAACCGGCAGCGTGATCGTGGTTTCCGACAACTGCCGGCCCGCCACCGTGAGAGCGCCGCCGCCAGGTCCACCGGTGGGCTGGACCACCTGGATGACATAGAGATCGGCGCCTGGAACGGCGTTCCAAGTGCAGGTCAAGCTATTGACGCCGGAGTTGTTCGAGACCGCGCACGAGGATATCGTGGGCGCGGTGGTGGGCGGCGCCGATAACTGCACCGTGAAATTCGCCGATGCCGCGGGACCGCATGCGGTTTGGCAAGCTCGCACCTGGACGCGATACTGTCCACTCTTCATCGTGTAGATGGTGTTGGTCTCCGAAACCCGGATCTTCAACTCGAGCGCGCTGGTGGCGGTGTTGACGATCGTGACGTCATAGGAGACCGGCAAAGGATCGCCTACGGCCGTCCCCACCGCGGTCCATTGGAAGTTGGTGGTCGACTGGGTGATGGTGGCCCCGTTGGCGGGATTGGTGATCGTCGGGGCGCCCGTGGGCGCGCGGAGCTGGATCTGGAAGTTCCTCCCGCAGTAATTGCTGCAGTTGGTGAAACCGCCGCCCGTGCAGGCGCGGACCCGGAAAGTCAGGAATCCGTTCGGAACCTCGATCACGGCGGAGGTGGATCCGTTGCCCGCGAGTTGTCCGGTGAAGACGACGCCGCGAGTGGCGCGGTCCAACACCTGAATGTCGTAGCCGGTTGCGCCGGCCACGGGAGTCCACGCGAACTGGACGCCGGAGACGATGAAGATCTGATCGAGCGCCGGCGAGGTAACGGTGGGAGCGGCGGGAGCGTTGCCGGTCTGGCTGATCCTGCCAACGAATCCGTCCAGGAACACGGAGGTTCCGAACGCGCCCTGGAACGGCGTGGCTCCGGTTCCGAAAATCGGGAAGTCGAACGAGCCGGTGTAGCCGGCGAACCACACGTTCCCAGCGCCGTCGAGACTGACGCCGCGGATGGCGTCGTCGGCGTTACCGCACAAAAGGCCGCTCCAGTCGAGTGCCGATCCCGCCGCGTTGACTCGCGCGATAAAACCGTCGAGCTGGTTGGTCGACTGAATGCTCGAACACATGTTGCCCGGAACATTCACCACCGGGAAGTTGGGCGATGTCGTGTAGCCGCCCACGAACGCGGCGCCCTGTCCGTCGATGGCGATGCCGTCGATCTCGTCGTAGGAGCCGCCGCCGATGAGGCGGGTGTAGACGATGCTCGAACCGGCCGGGTTCATTTTCACCAACAGGCCGTCGAAAGGCGGCCCGGCAGGCCCGCCGGCGGACGGAAAGTCGGTGGAGCCAGTGCCGCCGGCGGCGTAGGCGGCGCCCGCGCCATCCACCGCCAAGGCGTAGAAGCCGTCGCCGAGGTTGCCGCCTACGTAGGTCGAATAACCGAGCGTCGCCGGCGACTCATCGCCGGTGATCGGATTGATCTTGGTCAGGAACGCGTCCCGCTGGGGATTCTTCGAAGTATCGAACGCGCCTGCCGTGGTGGGGAAGTTGGTGGAGTCGGTCTCTCCGCCGAGGTACATCGACCCGTCGGTTCCGGCCGCGGCCGCCCACGCCACGTCAATCTCGGGGCCGCCGCCCAGGTACGAACCGAACAGGTGGGCGCCGGTGGGACTCAGCTTCGCCGCGAAAGCGTCGATCTGCACGGAACGGCCGGCCGGGGGCGGGGTGAGCGTGGTCTGGAACGCCTTCTTCAAAGGGAAGTTCGTCAGCGCGGACGTCTCGCCCGCAAGGTAAACCGCGCCCGTGCTGTCCATTGCGATCGCATTGCCTTTTTCATCGCCGGTGCCGCCGAAGTAGGTGGAATAAACAAAGCCGTTGCCGGCCGCGTTCAGCCGCGCGACGAAGGCGTCAAACAGCAGTCCGCTTGTGAGACGGTTGGCATTGAAGGCGAGGAATCCGTTTACCACCGGGAAGGTGATGGAGCTGGTCTGGCCGGTGACCGCCGGCTGGCCGCTGCCATCGACCGCGATGCCGATCACGGAGGTGCCGGTACCCGACGCCGCCGCTCCGCCGATCAGGGTGGAGTAGACGAGCGCATTGGAGGGTGAATACTTCTGGACGAAGCTCTGGCCGGAGGTGGCTCCGCCGCCCGCGATCGGGAAGTCGGTGGAACCGGTCGCGCCAGTCACGTATGCGTTGCCGGCCGAGTCGGCCGCGATTCCGCGAGCGTCGTCGCCGCGCGTGCCGCCAATGATCGAGGAAAACTCGAGAACCGGATCGATGACAACCGGCTTGTCGCGGTCGTACCGCGCCAGTTCGAACGCGACGCCGGTCTCGCGGATCCGGTACTTGCCCGCCACTTCGACCCGCTTGCCCTCGAATTCCTGATAGACGACGGGCTTGTGCTGCTTGAGGTCGCCCAGGCGCGTCGCGAGGATGAGATCGCCGTCCGGGCTCACGCGCATCGACTTCACTCCGTCGTAGGCCAGTTCGATCACGTCCGGATCGACGCCCGGCGCCACCACGAAGTCGTATTCCAGGCGGTTCTGGTTCCCGTAGAACACCATGTCGATGCCTTCGTAGACACCCTTCAACTCGACCTTGGCGAAGTTGGCGACTCCGGTGCGCCACAGCTTCGGATCGTTGCCGATCAGGTAGTTGGAAACGCTCTCGGTCAGTTCCACGCCGCGCGGCGAGGCGGCGGTCTTACCGCCCTTCCAGTGCATCCGCACGGTTTCGGTGTCGAAGGTCATCGGTTCGCGGCAACCGGCTCGCCGCCGGCATTCGTCGCCGGAGCGCTTAGTCACCACGATGTAGGTTTCCCGCTCGGTCACCATCAAGGTCGCACCGGCTCCGCGGGACAGAAATTTGACGCGCGGGTCGGCTTGCCCAGCGTTCGGCTCGAAGCGTAGTGGGTGCGCGGCGATCGCCTCCATCCGGGCCTTCTCGGCCAGTGGCGCCGCCTGCCCCACGCTCCAGGCCAGAGCCCAAGCCACCGGCAGTGCTCGTTCTATTCTCATCAGTTTGCTCCAGCTTTCGTTTCCGTTTGTTTTGGTTACTTGATTCCGGGCCTCTACAGGACCCGCGAATTTCGGCCGTGTGAAATCGGACGGTTCAACGGACTCCCTCATATTGTCGTCCAGATCCGTTGTTCGAGCGCCCACCCACACGTACTTCACGTGCCAGTACCCTGTTGCCCACGGTACGGTCCCTCCAGGATAGTATGCCCGCGAACGCGGCGGGGAGTCCCCCCTCCTCCGCAGGATGCGTTGGCGAAGCGGCGCCGGTCTGGTATCCTGTGGCTTCATCCCTTCCCTCAGGAGTGGTCCTTACAATGTCCGAATCCTTCTCCCGCCGTGATTTCACCCGGTCCGTGGCGCTTTCGGCGGCGCCGGCATTCCTCCCGTCCTTATCGGCCGCCGATACCGTGAATACTGGAATCATCGGGGTCGGCACGCGTGGTAATTATCTGGTCGACCGGCTCTACGCCGGCTCGGGCTCGATGATCAAGATGCTCGCCATCTGCGACACCTACGAGGCCCACCGCGCACGCGCCAAGGACAAGGTGCAGACCAAGGGCAACAACACGCCCGACGTTCACGTCGACTACCAGGACCTGCTGAAGAACCCCGACATCAGCACCGTCGTCATCGCCACTCCGGAACATCTGCACCACTCGATGACCATTGCCGCGCTCAAGGCGGGCAAGAACGTCTACATCGAAAAACCGCTGGCTCACACGATCGAGGAAGGCGAAGAAATCCTCAAGGTGGCGCGTCAAACCAAGCGGCTGATCCAGGTCGGCACGCAGAACCGCAGCAACAGTCTCTATCAGGACGCGCGGAAAATGGTCCAGGAAGGAATGATCGGAGAGTGCCACTACGTCCGGGCCTTCTGGTACCGCAACGCTCTCAATACGGGGGCGCCGGCGTGGCGCTACACCGTTCCGCCCGACACCAACGAATCCAACACCGATTGGAAGCGCTTCCTCGGACCCGCCAAGAATCGTCCCTTCGACAAGCAACGCTACTTCCAATGGCGGCTCTACTCGGACTACTCGGGCGGAATCTCCACCGATCTGCTGGTGCATCAGACCGACATCACCAACTTCGTCCTCGGCAAGACCGTCCCCGATACGTGCATGGCGTCTGGCGGGGTCTATCGCTGGAGCAAGGACGACGACCGCGACGTTCCCGATACATTCAGCGCCATCTACGACTACAAGGATCGCTTCCACCTCAACTATAGCTGCTACCTCGGCAACGAGCAGTTCGGCTACGGCGAGCAGTTCTGCGGCGACGAGGGAACGCTCGAGGTCCTGAACCGGCAGCAACTGGTGTTCTCGCCAGAGAAGTTTTACGGCAAGCCTCCGGCCCACGTGGCGGCGCGCAAGGCCGTGAAAATCGACCGGCCGGGCAACGACAACCTCGCCGTGGAAGCACACCTGCGCAACCTGATCGAAGCCGTGCAGGGCAAGACCAAGGAACTGATCGCTCCCGTGGAAGTGGGCCAGCAGGCGGCTGTGGGCGGCCACATGGCCACCTTGTCGCTCCGCGCCGGCAAGAAGGTGATCTGGGACGAGCGGACGCGCAAGGCGCGCTTCGTCTGATCGTCAGCGAACTCCGGAGGGCGGCCTGAGGGGCCGCCCTTTTTCGTTTTCGGCGCGAAGCTGGACCGAGAGTTGCGCCTGCTGCCGGGCACGCTCCCGATCGCCCAGACGAAAATAGAGACGCGACAGTTGCAGGTGGACGCGGGCGTCGCGCGCGGGCGCGGCTTGCGCCAGCACCTCCACCGCCTTCGCCGGATCGCCCAATCCCGCCAGGGCGGCGGCGAGTCCCAGCGCGGTCTCGGTATCGCCGGGCATCAGCGCCAGAGCCTTTTCGAACCAGCCGCGCGCCTCGGCGTGGTTCTCTTCCTTCAAGAGGACCTCACCGAGCAGACGGCACGGTTCGCCGAACGCGGAGTCGAGCTCGATCGCCCTGGCAAACAACGGCTTGGCCTCGTCGAACCGGCCCGCGAACTGCATTTGAAAGCCGAGCCAGGCGGCGATCCGGGCCGATTTCGGAAATCGTGACGCCGCCTGCCGCGCCAGCGCCAGCGCACCCGCGGAGTCGCCGGCTCCCTGCCGCGCCTCGAGCGCCAACAGAGCCGACTCCTCATCGCCCGCCGCCTCGAGCGGACGCAGCAGCGCGGCCGCCTCGCGATGCCGGCCGGCGGCGGCATACCGTGCCGCGAGCAGCTTCCGGGCATCGAGATGAGACGGGTCGATCGAGTGCGCCCGGCGCAGGTGCTCGATGGCCGCCACGTTATCGCCCAGCCGCACGGACACCGCGCCGAGCAGGAATCGGGCCTGAAAAGAACCCGGCTTCACCGTCACCGCTTTCTCGAGCAATCCCTTGGCGGCGTCGAACCGCTCCTCGGCGTAGCCGAGGAAGCCGAGCCCATGCAGCGCCTCGAACCGCGCCGGGTCGAGCTTCAGGCTTTCCTCGAACGCCGCCCGCGCCGCCGAGGCGTTGCCGGCCTCGAGCAGCCGCGAACCCTCGGCCGCCAGCATCGCGGCCTTCGGCGGCGCCGGTTGGGCGGCCAAACACAGCAGCAGCGCCCAGGTCATCGCGGCGCCGATCCTTCCACGGCCTCGAACACACGGTTCGGCGGAACGCCGCGCCAAGTCTCGACGCCGCCGGACGGCCACGTTACCTCGATCGCGTCGATGGCGCGCGCGGCGCCCACTCCGAAGTGCAGGCGCGGATCGTTGACCGAATAGTAGCCCGACTGGCTCAGCTTCACTCCGGTGAGGACGCGGCCGCCGGCAGTCACGCCAACCCGCGCGCCGATGGCGTCCCGGTTCGACCGGGTTCCCTTCAACGCCACCTGAATCCAAGCGTTTCCGCTCTTGTTGTCGTTGCGCAATAGCGACGGCGCTTCGTTCATGTTGACGATCAGCAGATCCGGATCGCCGTCGTTATCGAAGTCGCCCACCGCCGCGCCTCTACTCGACCTCGGCGCCGCGATCCCAGGACCCGCCCGCGTCCCCACGTCCTCGAACTTCCCCCCGCCCAGGTTCCAGTAAAGCTGCTGGGGATTCCTGTACGCCCGCGCCTCGGTGAACACGTGGCCCGCGCTGAAGAACAGATCGGGCCAGGCGTCGTTGTCGAAATCGGCGAAGATGGCGCTCCACAGCACATACTGTGGATTCACGCCCAACCCGGCGTGCAAGGCGCGATCGGTATAACCTTGCGCGCCCAGGTTGCGGTAGAGATTCGGGTAGTCGTCGGAGAAGTTGGTCTTGGCGATGTCGAGCAGACCGTCTCCATCATAGTCGCCCAGTGCGACGCCCATGCCGGCCTGCTCCTGTCCGGTTTCGTCGTAAGCGAGTCCCAAGTAGACTCCCCGCTCCTCGAACGTACCATCGCCGTTATTGTGGAGGAACAGGCTGCGCGTCGAGTCGCCGGCAACGTAGAGATCGGGCCAGGCGTCGCCGTCCATGTCCGCCGCCAGCACTCCGAGAGCGTAGGTGTCGAACCGCGTGCCGGCTCCGGATTCCTCGGAAACGCCGGTGAAGGCGCCGTTTCCGTTGTTGCGATAGAGCCAGTTGCGCGCGAACGGAAGCCCGCGCGGACCGCAGAAGACGGGCGTCCCCAACCACGCGCAGGCCAGATCCTTGCCGGCGGGAGGGACGGTCCTCGGATCCAGAGTCAGGTAGTTGGCCAGGAACAGATCGAGATCGCCGTCGCGATCGTAGTCGAAGAAGCTGGCGCCGCTGCCCCATCGATCGGCGTCGCCCGACAGGCCCGCCTGGGCGGTGACATCCTCGAAGACGCCGCCCCGGTTTCGATAGAGGACGTTGCGGCCCCAATAGGTGACGAAGAGGTCGGTGAGGCCGTCATTGTCGAAGTCGGCGGCGGCGGCGCTCTGGCCCCAACCCTGGTGAAACAACCCCGCCTTGACGGTGACGTCGGTGAACGCGCCATCGTGGTTGTTGCGATACAGGCGGTTGCTCGCGCCGGCCTTGGCGGGGGAGTCCTCGAACCGGGAACCGCTTACCAGGAAGATGTCGATCCAGCCGTCACCGTCGTAATCGAGAAACGCGGCGCCGGTTCCCATCGCTTCGACGATGTAGCGGCTGCGCACGCCGCCCGACACGGCCGGCCTCGCGAGTCCCGCCCGCGCGGCGGCGTCCTGAAACGTGACTGGAAACACGCGGCCCGACGGCTTGGGTTTCGGCGGCGCGGTGACGCCCCGCGACGCCATTCCCTGGCCAAGCAGCAGCCGGGTGGTGAGAACCAGCGCGAGAAAGTAGCAAGTAGGCAACCGCTAGAACACCACCTTGGCGCCGGATCGGGCCCGGCGCGGATTGACCGCCCGTGAGCAGCCTGTTCGACTCTACGAGCGTATCGCGCCGCGCGATTCGCGGCAAGCGGCCGTCGGTCCGGGGCCGAATCTACCGGAACAGACCGACCATGGGCGTGCCGAACAGCGGCACGTACTCGAACGCCCCGATATCCAGGATGCCGTCGCGGAGCCGCCCCTGGAAGAACGAGTGGCGAACGTACTCCTTGGTCAGGTCGTGCAGCGGCATCGCAAAGGCGTGGGGTTTGGCGCCGCGATTGACGGCCGGAGAGTCAGAGGCGATCCGGAAGTCCTGCGCGGCCTCGTTCAGGAATCCCGGAAAGTTGCTGGCCACGTTGCCGCCAAGGTCGTTGACGACGCCATTGCCGCCGGAATAGGCGATGCCGGTCCAGCCGGGCTTGAGCAGGTTGTTCCGCATGTCGACCGTTCCGCGCATCTCGCTGATCTTCAGCGGTCCCAACGGCGCGTGGACGAGATTGTTGCGCATATCCACGCGTCCATCCGGGTGGCCGACACGCACCACTTCGGTCTCGTCGGCCCGGTAGGAAATGATCGTGTTGTTGTAAAAGTAGAACGTGCCCCGCCGATATGTGTTCAAGTCCGGGCTGTCGCCGCCGAAATTCGTGATCTGAGGATTGTCGTAGCCGCGGTAGTCGATCAGGATGTTGCCGTAGGCGTAGGCGTCGTGGTAGCCGGGCTGGTTGATGATCTCCGGGACATAGGCCTGCACGATGTCCAACTGGCGGTTGCCGCCCTCGACCCAGTTATAGCGGATC
>SYLY01000109.1 GCA_005808475.1 Acidobacteriota bacterium | reverse complement strand
CCGGATGCGGCGGAAGCGGAGATTTACCGCGCCGGGCACGCGGTGTTCGCGAGCCTGTATCCAGCGCTGCGGCCGCTGTATCGCACCATGTGAGCGGGGGCCGGAGGCGAGACTACTTCTTCACGACGGCCCGCGACACCGGCTTGGCGGCAGGCGGAGCGGCCGCGCCTTTGTCGTTCAACAGCCGCTCGATTTCGGCGCGTATGTTGGCCGGCTGCTTCATTTCGTCGAAAAACGCGTGGCCGCCCGGATACTGCGCGCGGATCTGGCCCGTGCGATCGATGAACACCAGTTGCGGCATGTACATCGTGAGCATCACCGGGTGTTGCAGGTACGCGTGCACCGGTTCGCGAGCGCCCCAGCCCACCGGGAACTTCACCCCGAATTGGGAACGAAACTGCTCCACCAGCGCCGGCTGATCGGTGTTGGTGGCGACGCCCAGCACCTGGAATCCGCGCGATCCGTACTCGTCCTGCATGCGCTGCAAAATTTGCGCCGTCTTCTGGCAGTGCGGACACGTCGTCAGCAGGAACTCGAGGGCGATCACCTTGCCCGCGTGCCTGGAGACATCGATGGTCTGCCCGGCGGGGGCGGGAAACGCGGCTTTGGGCGCGGGTCTGGGGATATCGGCCGCGGACAGGAATCCAGCCGTCAACGCGGCGAGCGTGAATGCGCGCTTCATTCGAGGTCCTCTCTCAGCCGGCCTTGCGGGCGGGCGCCGGAGCGGCGGGCTTTTTCACCGCGGGCGCGGGCGCGCCGGAGAACATTTTGTCTACCTGTTCGCGGATGTTCTTTTCCTGCGATCCGCGGAACAGTTCGTCCCCGCCGGGAGCGTGCCGGACGATCGTCCCCTTTCTGTCGATGAAGACCATCTGCGGATAGTACATGATCTGCGTCGAGGGGAATTGCAGATACTCGTACGCCTTTTCGCTTTGGGTGTATCCCACCGGGAAGCGAACGCCGAAGTTCTTGAGGAAATCGGGGATGAGCATGTGCGACATGGGATTGGTGGCGACGGCGAGAGCCTGGAAGCCCTTGGCGCCGAACTCGTCCTGCAGCCGCTGCAACGCGCGGGACGTGTCCTGGCAATGCGGGCAGGTGGTGAGGATGAACTCGAGGGCAACGATTTTACCCAGGTGTTGATATGTGTCCACGGACCTGCCGTCGGGAGTCGGAAACACCATGCGCGGCGCCGGGCGCGGAGCGTCGGCGGCGAGAGAAACCGCGAGGGGCAGAACCGCGAGGGCGGCGAACCGGATCGAGGAATTCGCGAACATCTTTTTCAGTTTATCCGATGCGCGCGGGGCGCGATCCGTTTCACGCGCTCGTCAGGCGGTCGAGATCGGGAACGACGATCCAGCCCGAGGCGGTCCGGAACGCCGCCAGCACGGCGGCTGGATCCACCGGCGGAGGCGGTTCCGCGGCATGGCACGGCGGCGCTCCTTGCGCGGCCGACAGGACCGGTATCGCCACGGGCTGCGGATTTCGCAGTCCGCGCGCGACGATGGCTTTGGTGCAGGGACCGGACGGTCCCAGTCCGAGCAAGAGCCCCAAGTCGACGGCGGGCACCGCCTGGCCGCGCCACGGGATCGCACCCGCCAGCCACGGCGGAGCTCCCGGGATCTGGCGAAGGGACAGCGTGTCCACGAGTTCGTAGACCTGCATCAGGCTGATCGCGCACCGGAATCCTTCCGGAGCGCGGCAACTCAGCTCGAACGTCAGAGGCCGCCCCCCGGCGGGCGGAGTGGCCAAGCCCGCCGCTCCGAAGCGGCGGTCAAGTAGGGGAAGGATCGAAGGCGGCGCCGCGGCATTGCCTCCGGTGAACCACGCGTGGCTCACCAGTAACGGCATCCGGTGTTCCCAGATCACCGCCGCGAGCAACGCCGGAAGTCCCTCGCGAACCCAGGGAGGAAACGGCAGCACGCGATCCGATTCCACTTCGATCAGCGGGGCCACCCGGTCGACCTGGGCGGTTCCACCGCCGGGGAAGCCCGCCAGCGGCTTGCCCGTCGCGGCGTCCCGGTCCAGCCCCGCGATATCGCCGATCTCCACGCAAAAGTAGACGCCGTCCCGCTGGAGCGGAATGAGGCGCAGCGAGCTCATACGGCCGCCCTGGCTTCGACTGGTTGGCGAACTCCGCCGACGCAGCGCCGGATCGTTCCGAGCAACTCTTCATCCTGATAGGGCTTTACCAGGTATTCGCCAACACCCACGCTCATCGCCTTTTGACGGTGCTTCTGGCCGGCTCGGGACGTCAGCATGACGATCGGAATGTCGCGATAGGCTGGCTGGCCCCGCATGGTGGCGGCGAGTTCGAAGCCGTCCATGCGCGGCATTTCGACGTCCATCAACACGATGTCGGGCCGCCGCGGCATCTGCCGCAGCACCTCGAGCGCCTCCACGCCGTCTTTCGCTTGCAACGCATTCCACCCGGCGTTGGATACCAGGTTCGCCACCACGCGGCGGACACTGAGCGAATCGTCCACGATGAGCACATCCAACGCGCGGCGGGCCGGCGCCCGGCGGGGTTCGACGGCGGCGGACGGCTTGGCGGCGGACGATTGCGTGAGTTCGGCGGGATTGACGATCAGCACCACGCTTCCGTCGCCCATCAGCGTCGCGCCGGCCATGCGCGGAACGCGCCGGAGCAGGCCCCCCAGCGACTTGACCACGACTTGGCGCGCCTCGACGATCTTGTCCACCACCAGAGCGAACTCGTCGTCTCCGGCGCGGATGGCGATGACGGACATGCGCTCGTCTTGCGCGGGCCGGTGCTTGCGAATGCCGAGCGACTCGCCCAGCCAAACAATGGGCAGGATGCGGCCGTCGAGCCGCAGCACGGGCTCGTGGCTGGTCCACTCGATCTGGTTGGCCTCGGCGCGCGCGATTTGCGTCACCGACGCCAGCGGGATCGCCAGCGTTTCGGTGGCTTCCCGGACCATCAGCACCTTGGCGATGGCGAGCGTCATCGGAAGGCGGATCGAAAAGCAGATGCCTTCGCCGGGATCGGAGTCCACCGACACGGAGCCTTTGAGACGCCGGACGGCGTCGCGCACGACATCCAGGCCGACTCCGCGGCCGCTGGTGTCGGTCACCTCCGTGGCCGTGCTGAAACCGGGCTCGAACAGGAACGCATGGAGTTCGCGGGACGAGAGCGACTCCGCCACCGCCTCGTCCACGTAGCCTTGCCGCACGGCGGCCGCGCGGATGGTCTCCGGGTGCAGTCCGCCGCCGTCGTCGGCGAGTCGAATCACGACGTCCGAACCTTCGTGGGAGGCGCGCAGACGGATGAGACCTTTGACCGGTTTTCCGGCGGCCGCGCGGCGCGACGGCTCCTCGATGCCGTGGTCCACCGAGTTGCGCAGCAGGTGTTCGAGCGGACCCGACATTTCCTCGAGGACGGCCTTGTCGAGTTCGACGTTTCCTCCCTCGATCACGAGGTCGGTCTGTTTGCCGCGCTTCTCCGCGGTAACGCGGACGGTGCGATGCAACCGGGAAGCGATTTGCGCCAACGGC
Source organism: Acidobacteriota bacterium (assembly GCA_005808475.1). Classification (GTDB taxonomy): domain Bacteria; phylum Acidobacteriota; class Terriglobia; order Bryobacterales; family Bryobacteraceae; genus SYLY01. The sequence continues at coordinate 1,783 of SYLY01000109.1, read as the reverse complement.
ACCATGCGCAGCCGCATGAGCTTGTCTTGGACTTCGGTGACCAGCCGCCCGAGGCGGCCGAGCGACCCGTCGAAATCGCCGATCAATCCGGTGAGCTGGGTGCTCGCCGTTGCGATGTCGCTGCCGGTCTCGGCCAAGTCGCGAGTGAGGAGATGGAACTCGGTGTAGCGGTCGAACTCGAGAGCGTCGAATTCGCCGTTCCGGCCGCGGGTGGAATCCCCGGCGGCGGCGTGCGCGACCGCCGGAATTCCATAGCCGGTCTCGAGCCGGTTGGAAACCCGGCGCAAGCGCTGCAACGTGAGACTCAGTTCGCCGACTTCGTGCACGTAGCAGGAGTGGTGCTGTTCGAACGTGGAGCGGTTGACCAGCAGTTCCGTCACCAGGCGCACCAGTTCGTCCAGCCGCTCGATGGGCACGCGAACGAAGCGGCTCGGATCGCGAGGCTCGGCGGTTTGGCCGGTCTCGTTGGCTTGGCTTGGCTCGGCTGCACCGGCCAGGGCCTGGATTTGCTCCTCGATCGACGCGGCCGCGGCCGGCCGCTTCTCGTCCGAAGTGGAGGAGGCGGAGCCGGGCCGAAGCGCCACATCGTAGCGGGCGTAGAGCGCGGCAATGTCGGGCTGGATTTCGGATTCGGGCTTCTCGCGCGCCACCAGATCGCAGAGCGTGTCGTAGGTGGACGTGACGAGCGAATGGAGATCGGGCGTGAAGTGGGTTTGCCCCTCGTAGAGTTCGTCGAGCAGATCCTCGCCGCGATGGGCGAGTTGCTGGATCGAATGGAAGCCCACCATTCCGGCGGCGCCCTTCAATGTGTGAACCGACCGGCGGATCTCCTGCAAAAGGGGCCGCTTCCCAGGATCGTCACGCAATTCCCGGAGGTGCCGGTCGATGCTTTGCAGATGCTCCTCGGCCTCCTGGAGAAATCCCTCCACCAGTTCGGCGGGAAGGTCTTCCATTCGAGGTCCCGACGGAACGGGCTCCGGACGGGCGCGCGGGGGCTGCCGTTGCGCGGACGCCTGGGCCGGCTCGGCGGAAGACGCGGCGGCTAGATTCTCGCGAATCATCCCGGCCACCTCGACCAGCATCGTGGCGCACTCTTCGTCGACGGGCTCGCCGCCCTCGAGCACGCGGTCGAGCAGTTCCTCGCCGCCTTGCGCGAGTTCGCTCAAATCGGCCAAACCGATCATGTTGCAAGCGCCTCGAATGCTGTGCAGCAAACGGTGGGACTCCGCCGCGCACGCCATGTCGGCGGGCGAGGCGACGAGTTTGGCCAGCTGCGCCTGCAGCTTGGGTACGTAGCTCGATAGCTCCGCCCGGAAGCCGTCCAGCACCTGTTCATTGAATATGGGCATCGCTTTCTCCGATTCCGCGCCTTTCAGTGAAACGAACTTCGAGCCGGGACCGGACGGCAGGGAGCCGTCCGGCCTCGATTCCGATGACGCTATACGACGGTCGCGGTGGCCGTTTGACGAGGCAGCCGGAAGTGATCGAGCGATTGGCGAAGCGTGTTGGCGCGGTCGTTGAGACTGGCGATCGCCACGGCGGCGTCCCGCGCTTCCTGCGCCGTCTGTTCGGTGTTGCGGGAGATGCCCGACATTCCGCGCGCCACCTGGACGGTCGAGTCGGCCTGCGTACGCGCGGCGTCCGAGATCGACCGGACGAGGTTGGCGATCTGGTCCGACACCTGTTCGATTTCCGACAGCCGCTGTCCGGCTTCGTTGGCCAGCTTCGAACCGCCGACCACTTCGCGGGTGGTCTCTTCCATCGCCGCGATGGCCTCGTTGGT
>SYLY01000108.1 GCA_005808475.1 Acidobacteriota bacterium | reverse complement strand
GTGGACCCCGCAACCGCCACGGCTGCCCGGCGCGCCGTTCCAATCTCATGCCGATCACTGTTCCGAACTACCACCGCCGAATTGATCGGCTTCAGTTTGGAATGCTGATCGGCATCACTTCGGAATCGTGATCGACACCACCGCGGCGCAACGAGGCGGCGACTTCAGCCAGCTCACCGACAACCAGCGCCGCCAGATCGGCATTTTCGATCCGCTCACCAACGCGGCCAATCCGGCCGGCGGCTTCATCCGCCAGCAGTTTCCCGGCAACGTGATTCCGCGCGCCCGCTTGAATCCGGTGGCCACCAACGCGCTCGGCTTCTTCCCCGCTCCCAACCGAGTCAGCGAAGGTCCGGACGGCCAGAATAACTACCTGTTCGTCAACAGCTCCAGGAACGAATACGACCAGTGGCTCGGCAAGATGGACTGGATGGTTTCCAACAAGAGCCGGCTGAGCTGGCGCTATGGCGAAACGCCGTGGACCAACTTCGCCCGCGTCCAATGGGGCACCAACGCCGCCGAGCCCTCCACCGAAGCTCCGTCGACCCGCATCTCCCGCAACTGGGGCGCGGACTGGACCTACACGCTGAGCCCCACCATGCTGTTCAACCTGCGCGGCGGACTGGCGCGCTATGAGGGCTTCTCCGGCAACGTGTTCGGACGCGGCTTCGATCCGGTTTCGCTCGGCTTCCCAGCGGCGACCGTCAGGCAGTACGATGTGCGGCAGTACCCGCGATTCAACTTCACCGGCAACAACTACTCCGCGCTCGGATCCACGCGCACGGCCAACTACGAGGCGCAGGATACCTGGTCCGCGCAGCCGAACATGACGTGGGTTCGCGGCCGGCAGACCTGGAAGATGGGCGCAGAGTTGCGCAAGTACAACTCCAACACCCACAACCCTGGCAGCGCTTCGGGCGCGTTCAACTTCAGCCGCAACTGGACGCAGCGGAATCCGCTCCAGGCAGACGCCCTAAGCGGCAACGAAGTCGCGACGTTCCTCACCGGCGCCGTCACCAGCGGATCGGTGGAGAAGAACATCTGGCCCGCCTACTCGAATTTCTACTACGCGCTGTTCTTCCAGAACGACTGGAAGCTCACCAACACGATCACCGTCAATCTCGGCCTGCGCTGGGACTACGAGTCGCCGATCGTGGAGCGCTACAACCGGCAAGTGCGCGGATTCGCGTTCGACCAGACCAGTCCGCTGCAGAGCCGTGTCCAAGGCTTGCAACTTCGCGGCGGCCTGCTCTACGCCGGAACCAGCGGCGCCGAACGTCAGGCGTTCATTCGCGACCGCAACAACTGGCAGCCGCGCATCGGCGTGGCTTGGCGGTTCATGCCGAAGTGGGTCATGCGCGGCGGCTACGGCCTCAGCTACCTCGGCCAGAACGCGGCTGGACCCGACACGGGCTTCAGCCAGCCTTCGCCGATGGTCGTCAGCACCGATGGCAACCTCACGCCGGCCTCGTTCATCAACGACCCGTATCCTTCGAACTTGTTCCCGTCCGGGCTGCTGAGGCCGATCGGTTCGAGTCAAGGCCTCGCCACCAATCTCGGACTGGGCGTCGCCGCGCAATATCTGAACCGCGCGCTGCCGTACTCCCAGCAGTTCTCGTTCGGGCTGCAACGCACGATCGGGAACACATGGCTCATCGATAGCAGTTACTCGGGCAACCTCACCAGCAAGTTGCCGGTCAACCTCGGGTTGAACTTCATTCCTGGCGGCGAGTTGACCTCGCGGCCCGTCGCCGACCGCCCGGCGTACTTCAACGGCACGGTGGCCAATCCGTTGGCTGGATTGCTGCCCGGCACCGCCCTGAACGGCGCCACGCTGCCGCGGAGCCGCCTGTTGAACGCCTATCCGCACTTCGATCAGGTCACCATCACCAACGTGCCCATCGCCTCGCAGAACTACCACTCGCTACAGGTCCGCGGCACGCGCCGGTTCGCCAACGCCGTGATGGCGCAGTTCGCCTATACGTGGTCGAAGACGCTCGAGCGCGCCAACCTGCTCAACGCGCAGGACACGGTGTTGTCGAACCTGCTCGACACCAAGACGGAGCAGCGCCTGCAGCAGTGGGACATCCCGCACACGTTCAGCGGCCTGGTCACCTGGGAACTGCCCTTTGGAAAGGGCAAGCCGCTGTTTGCCGGCATCAACAAGGTGGGCAACGGCTTCATCGGCGGCTGGAATCTGAACATGCAGTACATGGTGCGCAGCGGCGTGCCGTTCGACTTCCCCAACGCCGCGCCCATCGCCGCCCGCAGCGCCAAGCTGACTGACGAGCAGCGCGACGCGGCGGCTCGCGCGGGTGGGGGCACGAAGTTCAATCCGTTCTTCGACAAGTACTACGACGTGTCGCTGTTCCCGCGCGCCGCGCAGGCGCCGTTCACGTTGCGCGACTTCCCCACACGCTTCCCCGATGTCCGCAGCCGGTACCTGCAGAGTTGGGAAATTTCGGTGTACAAGGAATTCCCGATCCGCGAGCGCATTCGTTGGCAGATCCGCGCGGACTTCCAGAACGCGTTCAATTACGCCTATTTCGGACAGCAGATCTCCAACAACGTCACCGATCCGCGCTTCGGCCAGTTGAACCCGGCCCAGAACAACGACACGCGGCAGGCGGTGGCGGTGATGAAAATCTTGTTCTAGGCGCGCTACAATCAGAGGTTCGAACCTTTTCCACACCGGAGACCATCATTGGCAAACGAGAAGCTCTATAGCGCCGAATATCAAGGCAGCGGCACCTTTATCATCAGCAAGCCGAAGCGCAAGAATCACAAGAAGCGCCAGACGCAACTGAAGAACCCGCAACGCGGCGCCCGGCGCTAGCCTACGGCGGATGCGGATCTCGGAATTCCGGATTCATCCCGTCGCCATCGCCGACGGGCCGCTCCGTAGCTCCTACGGACGCCACGCTCCGTATGCGTTGCGGTCGGTCGTCGAACTGAAGACGGACGACGGCCTCACCGGCATCAGCGAGACCTACGGCGGCGACGGTCCGGCCGCCGCGCTCGAGGCCGCTCGCTCGTACGTCATGGGTAGCGACCCGTACCAGCTCACCTCGCTGTGGATGAGCTTGGCGCAGCGGGCCGAGCAGGACCGCAAGGGCGGCGATCGCAGTCAGACCTACCTGGTTCCCGGCGAGAACCCGCTCGACGTGCACGCCCGAACGTTCGCGGCGATCGAAGTCGCTTGTCTCGACATCATCGGCAAGGCGATGGGCCGGCCCATTTGCGACATCGTGGGCGGAGCCGCCCGGCGCGAGCCTCCGTTTTCCGCGTATCTGTTCTATAAGCACGGCGGCGGTGGCGGCCTGGGGGCCGATGTCCGCGAGGACGAGTACGGCGAGTGCCTCGACGCCCAGTCCATGGTCCGGCAGGCGAAGCAGATGATCGCCAAGTACGGATTCAAGGAGATCAAGCTCAAGGGCGGCGTGCTCGATCCGGCCGAAGAGATCGACACGATCCGAGCCTTGCGCGAGGAGTTCGGCGCGGCGTTCCCGTTGCGCATCGATCCCAATTGCGCCTGGTCGGTGGAGACGTCGGTGGAGATCGGCCGCGCGCTGAAAGACGAGTTGTCGGACGGCGGCTATCTCGAGGATCCCACCGCATCGCTCGACGGCATGGCCGAGGTGCGGCGGCGGCTGCTCGCCGAAGGCAACGACACACCGCTCGCGAGCAACGTGGCGACCACCGCGTTCGAACATCTGGCGCCGGCGCGCCGCATGGACGCGGTACAGATCGTCCTCTCGGATCCCCACTATTGGGGCGGCATCCGCAATCAGCAGCATCTGTCGAAGTTCTGCGAAGCGCTCGGACTGGGTCTGTCGATGCACTCGAACAACCATCTCGGCGTGAGCATGATGATCATGGCGCACGCCTCGGCCGCGTGTCCTCATCTCACCTACGCCTGCGACACGCACTATCCGTGGCAGACCGATGTCGACGAAGTGGTGCTCGGCGGCCGCGTACCCATCGTCGACGGTTGCGTGCGGATCGGAAACAAACCGGGGCTCGGCGTCGAGCTCGACTACGATCAACTGGCCCGCGGCGAGGAGCGCTACGCGAAGCTGCCGTATCGCAAGCGCGACGACGAAGCCGAAATGCGCAAGCACGTCGACCCGAATTGGAAGCGCGTCCTCCCGCGCTGGTAAAGGATATTCAGCATGAGTCTCGCTCAAAGTTTCACCGGCGTGTTCGGCTTCCCCGTGACGCCTTTCAAAAAGGACCTTTCGCTCGACCTGGACGGCTTGGCGAAAAACGTCGACGAGATGACGAAGCACCCGCTCTGCGCCATCGTGGCGGCGGGCGGCACCGGCGAGATCTATTCGATGACCGCGGCCGAGAACATCGAAGTGGTGCGCGCCTCCGTGGAGGCCACGCACGGCCGCATGCCCGTGGTGGCGGGCGTCGGCTACAATTTGCCGATCGGCATCGAGATGGCGAAAGGCATGGAGAAGGCGGGCGCGCAGGCGCTGCTGATCATGCCGCCCTACTACACCAACGCGCCGTTCGATGGCTTGGTGGAATACTACGCGGCGATCGCCGGCGCGACCGGTCTCGAGGTTTCGCTCTATAGCCGCGACTGGGCCGCGTTCACTCCCGAGCAGGTGGCGCGCCTCGCCGATCGCATCCCAAACCTCACCTTCTGGAAGGATGGCCAGGGCGACGCACGCAAGTACCAGCGCATCATGGGCGCGGTCGGCGACCGGCTCGCCTGGATCGGCGGCATCGGTGACGACTGCGTGTCGGCCTACTTCGCCGTGGGCGTCCAATCGTACACGTCGTCGATCTCTTCGGTCGCGCCCCGGTTATCGCTCGCGATGGCCGATGCCGGCATGAAGCGCGACTTCGCCGCGCTCGACAAGCTGGTGAAGACCTACGTGCATCCGCTCTACGCGTTGCGCGACCGCCTGAAGGGCTACGAAGTCTCGATCATGAAGACGTTGATGGAGATGACCGGCAAGCCCGCCGGTCCGGTGCGGCCGCCGCTGGTGAACACGCGTCCGGCCGACGAGGCCGATGTCCGCAAGGTGGTCGAGCTGTACCGCGAATGGATGTAGCGGCGAGATTTCTCTCCCGCGACTGATACGATTTCCTCCCCTCGCTCCGCGTGAAGAGCCGAGGAGAAGAAATCATGCTACGGACAAGAAACCTGTTGGTGGCGGCTCTGGCCGTCTTCGGAGCCGCATCGGCCCAGACCGGCGGTGGCGCCCGCGATAAACGGCTGGTGTTTTCCACCTATCACGGCGGAGACCGCAACGACGACGCCCAGGCGGTCGCGGTGGACGCGGCCGGCAACATCTACGTGACCGGCGAGACCGAATCGCGCGACCTGAAGGCCGATCCGGTCGGTGGCAAGCCCCTTGGCGCGGCAGTCTTCAAAGGTTACTTGACCAAGTACGCCCCAGGCGGCAAGGAAGTGCTGTGGCGGAAACTGATCGGCGGATCCTCCAACACCGTGCCGCGCGCCATCGCGCTCGATAACCAGGGCAACGTCCATGTCGCCGGCACGACCGGCGCGCGCGACCTGCCCCTGGTCCGGCCCGTGCAGGACCGCCAGACCGGCCTCAACATCGCGTTCCTGATGAAGTTCAATCCCGCCGGCGAACTGCTCTTCTCGACGTACTTCGGAGGCGACCGCAACGAAGAGGGACTCGCCGCCGCCGTCGATTCGCAAGGCAACATATACATGGCGGGGCGCGCCTCCTCGGCCAACCTGCCCGTGAAAAACGCAATCCAGTCCGCCATCGCGGGCGGCGGCCAGGACGGCTTCATCGTCAAGTACACACCCGATTACCGGCTCGCCTACGCCACCTATTTCGGCGGAACCTCCGGCACGGACAACATCCACGCCATCGCGACCGGGCCGGACGATTCGCTTTATGTCGCGGGCGAAACCATGTCGCCGGGACTCGCCACCCGCGGCGCCTACATCGCCGATGCGCAAAGCTACTCGAGCTTTGTCGCGAAGATCGAGCCGGCCGGCGGCGCGGTCTCTTACTTCACCTATATCGGATGGAAGGGCGGCTACACTTCGGCGCGCGGGCTCGCCGTGGACTCGCAGTGCCGCGCGCATGTCTCCGAACATACCACTTCCCAGCAACTGCCGGTGACGCCGAACGCGATTCAACCCGCCTTCACCGGAGGTCTGCGCGACGCCTTCCTGCTGCGGCTGAACGCCGCCGGATCCGCCGCCGAGCACCTGACCTATCTCGGCGGCAGCACTCGCGGCGCCGCCGATCCGGACGAGACGGCAGGCAGCGTCAAGATCGACTCCCACGGCCACGTCTACATCGCGGGCGAAACCAGTTCGCCGGACTTCCCCGGACGCCGCATGGCGCAGTCCATTCACGGCGGCGCGCAGGATGCCTACCTGATCCGCCTGGATCTGGATAACAGCCAGATCATTTACTCCACCTTTTGGGGCGGCGGCAAGAAGGATACGGCGGCCGCGGTGGCGCTCGGACCCGGCGAGGCCGCGACCATCGTGGGCGAGTCCTACTCGGAGGACCTGCCGCTCTCGGCGCCGGTGCAGTCCCGCCTGGGCAGCGCCAACGACGCCTTCGTGACCCAGATCTGCGATCCCTGGTTGGGCGCGTATCCGGGCGCCGCGTTCGCATACGTCACCGGCTCGCAAGCGGGCCCGGAAGCCCAATCGGTCGAAGTCTATTCGGGATGCAACCAGCCATTCGACGCGGTGACGGAAGTGGTGAGCGATCGCCCCTGGCTGAAGGCCGATCCGAATCGTCCCGCGGTCCCGTTGACGCTGAAGCTAACCGCGGACCCCACCGGTCTGGCGCCGGGCGAGTACAAGGCCGTGGTTCGCGTCACGATCCAGGAAGCGTTCCTACGGACGCTCGAGATTCCGGTGACGGTCACGGTGATCGAGCCTCCGCCGGTGGACGCCGCGCCCGCGGCCTCAGCGCAAAGCGAGACCGCCGTCCACCGCCAGTAGCTGGCCGGTGACGAAGTTGGTCGACTTCAGGAAGAACGCGACGCCGTCCGCGATCTCGTCCGCCGTACCCGGACGCCTGGCCGGCGTCGCCTCCACCATCGGGATGGAGTGCTCGTTCAAATCGCCGAATGGAATCACCCCAGGAGCCACGGAGTTCACCGTGATCTCCGGGGCCAGCGCTTTTGCCAGCGCGCGCGTCATGTGGATCACGCCCGCTTTCGACGCGCAGTAGTGAGAGTGCATGCCCCAGGGACGGATGCCGCCGAGCGAACTGATGTTGACGATCCTTCCTCCGCCCGTCTTCAACATGAGCTTGGCACCTTGTTGGCAGCAGAAGAAGACGGCCTTCAGGTTCACCGAGTGGATGAAGTCCCAGTCGGCCTCGGTGACCTCGAGCGGATGGATGCGGGTGAAGCGCGCCGCGTTGTTGACCAGCCCGTCGAGCCGGCCCATCCGCGAGCCCACTTCGCCAAACAGCCGCTCGATCGCAGCCACCGATTCCAGGTTGGCGCGGAACACGGGCGCGTCTCCGCACTCGGCCGCGGTCGCGCGAGCTTCGGCCTCCGAGTTCGAATAGTGGATCGCCACCCGCGCGCCTTCCCTGGCCAGCCGCAGCGCGATTCCGCGCCCGATTCGCCTGGCTGCTCCGGTGACCAGCACCACCTTGCCGGCGAGCTCAGACATTAGGGTCTCCGTGCACTTCGATATCATCCGGGTCCACGCCCGAAAGCGGCGGTTCCGGCATGCGGCCGCGCCACACCGCCCACGCCCAGAACAGCGAGGTCGTCCCGCTGAGGATGCCCGACCACAGCCCGATCGTTCGCGGACTGTGGTAATCCAACGCGATGCCGGCCGCGGTCATCGACAGCATCATGGTCGCCCAGTTGGCCGACTCCATGGTGGAGAACACACGTCCGCGAAATCCATCGTCCACGTGCCGCAGCAACTGCCCCATGTTCAGCACCGACGACACGCCCACCGAGGCGCGGGAAGCCGCGATGAAGAACAGCGCCAGCCAGTACTCCTTCATCTGCGAAAAGATCGCGTAGGTCAGGCCGTGGCAGAAATAGCACGCGGCGATCGTCCACAAATACGTGCGATAGGAGAGCCGCTTGCCAACCGTGTGCGCGATGACGCCGCCCACCAACAGCCCCACCGCCGCGATGCCCCAAACCTGCCCGATGCCCGCCGCGGTTGAACACCTTCTCCCCGAACAGGGTGAATAGCACCTGCGCCGCTCCCCCGCCGGACGCCCATCCGACGTTGAGCAGCGTGAGCCCAAACACCAGCGGCACCGAGCGCATGTAGCGCAGGCCCTCCGTGTAGTCGTGCCAGGGACGCAACACCCGTTGCTCGGTCAGCGCTTCGGTCTTCGGGACGAAGCCTCCGGCCATGCGCAGCTTGGAAATACAGACGGCGGAAAAGCCGAACGAAAGCGCGTTGAACAGGAATGCCCACTCGTAGCCGAACTGCATCACGCTCGCGCCGCCGAGCATCGTGCCGATGGCGAGCGTGGTCCACTGCGTGGTCTGCGTGAGGGCGTTGGCCGAATGGAGTTCCTCCTTGCTGGCGATCGACGGCAGGATCGCCGCGCGGCCGCTGGTGAAAAACGGCGAGGCGAACATCAGCAGAAAGCTGAGCAGATAGAGCAGCCACAGCTTCGGATACAGCAGGCACAAAGAGAATCCGATGGCGACCACGCAGCGGAACAGATCGCTCGCGATCATCAACTGGCGCCGGTCCAGCCGGTCGAGCACCACGCCCGCCAAAGGTCCAGCCGCCAGCACCGCCACGCCGCGCGCCAGCAGCACGCCGCTCAAGGCCATGCCGGAGTCGGTCATCTTCATCACCAGGCTGAAGACGGCGATGTTGTTGAAGTGGTCCCCGATCTCGCTGACCACCTGCCCTAGCCACGTATTGCGGTAGTTGGCATTGTCGCGGAGCAATCGCACGAACGACGCCATCAGCAGCGCTCCGTCCAGACCACGCCGGCCAGCACCAGCACGCCGCCCCACACCACGGCTTGGCTGATGCTTTCGCCGAGCATCAACACCGCGAACGCGGTGGCCAGCAACGGCTGCGCGTACGCGATCATCGAGATCCGGCTGGCGGACATGAACCGCATGCAGTGATAGTAGATCGCCACTCCCACCAGCGTCGGAAAGATCGCCATATAGATCAGACTGGACCACACGGTCAGGCTCAACCTCGAGAACTCGACCGGCCACGCGAACCACGCCGTCAGCGGCAGGAAGACGAGAGCCGTGCCTCCGTAGGTGATCGTGTTCATGGTGAGACTATCCAGATGCTCCCGCGCCCACTTCGACGCCACCGTGTAGCCCGCCCAAGTGATGGACGCGCCGAAAATCAGCAGGTCGCCGAACATCGACGATTCGGCGTTCGGCGAATGCCGCGTCTGCAACACACCCACGCCGGAGATCGCAATGGCAAGTCCCACCAGCTTGGACACGGTCACCGGCTCGTGCCCCAACATCCGCGCCATCAGCAGAACCCACACCGGCGTCAACGCGAGGATCAGCGCCGAATGCGCCACGCTGGTGCGGCTCAATCCGCTGACGAACATCAACTGGTTGATGCCGATGCACACCACCGAGACGGCCAGGAACCGGGCGCGGAGCGGATCGTAGGATTTCGGCACGCCCTTCTTCCAAAGGTAGATGGGCAGGATGAACAAACCCGCCAGCGAGAACCGCACCATACCGAGCGTCATCGGCTCGAGTTCCCGCAACGCGATCTTGGCGAAAACGAAGTTCGCCGACCAGACCACCGCCAGCAGCGCTAACAAGGCGTACAAGCGCGCTGGCGCCGGACTGCTTCCCTCGCTCAACGCAACTCCTCCTTGCTCACGGTGATCGAGTCGAGGAACGCTCGATCGATCTCGTAGCCGAAACCGGGCGCATCCCGGATCTCGATGGTCCCGCGCGGCGTGGTCTCCACCCACGGCTCGACGATGTCCTTCTTCCAATAGCGCTTGCTGGCCGATACGTCGCCCGGCAGCACGAAGTTCGGCAGCGTGGCGAGCGCGATGTTGTGCGCGCGGCCGATCCCCGCCTCCAGCATCCCTCCGCACCACACCGGAATTCCGGCGGCGTGGCAGACGTCGTGCACGCGCTTGGCCTCGCCGAATCCACCGACGCGGCCCAGCTTGATGTTGACGATGCGGCCCGCGCCCATGCGGATCGCTTGCGCCGCCTGATGCGCCGAACGAATGCATTCGTCGAGGCAAATCGGCGTCGACAGTTGCGCCTGCAACTCGGCGTGGTCGATGATCTCGTCGTGCGCGAGCGGCTGTTCGATCATCATGAGCCCGAACTCGTCGAGCGCCTTCAACAGCGGCGCGTCGGCGAGCGTATAGGCGGAGTTGGCGTCGGCCATCAGCAGGATCGACGGGAAACGTTTGCGGACCTGGCGGATCGTCTCCACGTCCCAGCCCGGCTTGATCTTGATCTTGATCCGCTGGTAGCCGTCGTTCACCTCGGTCTCGATCTTGCGCAGCAAGTCGTCAACGGTGTTCTGAATGCCGATCGACACGCCACACGGAATTTCGCGCCGCGCGCCGCCGCCGATCTCGGCCCACAACGGGCGGCCGTTCCGGCGCGCCTGCAGGTCCCATACCGCGGCCTCGAGTCCGCCGCGCGCCATGTTGTGTCCGCGGATATGCGCCGTGCGGGCGTTGACCTCCTCCGCCGAGCCGAGTTCGAAGTTCAGCACGCGCGGCGCGGCGTAGTCGCGCACGATGGCCCATGCCGAATCGGTCCACTCCTCGTTATAGAAGGGATTCTCGCCGGCAGTGACTTCGCCCCATCCGGAAAGCCCGCCGCTCGATACTTCCACCAGCACCATCTGGCGCTCGTAGGTGCGGCCGAAGCTGGTCTCGAAGAAATGCACCAGCGGCATGCGGATCCGCCGCAGGACGACTCGATCGATCAGGATTCCCATTGGGTAAACAGATACACTCCGGCCGAGCCGGTCCTTTCCACTCCGGTGACGGCCAAGCCGTTGCGGAGATGCTCCTGAAACTGGGCGCTGACGCGCGCCTGAATCTCGCGGGCCGCGCGGGGATCTTCCTTCCGCAAGGCATCGATGCCTTCCGGCACTTCCACCCGCGCCAACACGGCGGGACGGGGCGCCGGCTGACCCTCGAGGATCGCGCGCACGCGCGGGCTGTCGAGATGCCATTCGCAAATGCAGCGGTCGGTGGGCAGGCCGCCGTGCAACGCGCTCGACGTGACGCCGTAGAAGTTGAGCACGTAGCGCCGGACCACCGCGCCCAGCCGCTCCATGTTGAAATAGGCGTTCTTGATTTCGAGCGGATCGAACGTCCACTCGATTTCCGGAATGCCGCGGCCGAGAGCGTCGTCGCGCTGGGCGAGCTTGAGGATACGCCCCACGCCCGCGTTTCGATAGCCATCGGTCACGCCGAGCATGTTGCTGTGCAGGTAGATCCCGCCGCTTGCGCCGTGATGCAGCGCCGGCAACGACACGCAGAATCCGATCATGCGCCCGCCATCGAAGGCGCCGAACACCTGTCCACCGATCTTGCGGCAGACCACGAACAAACGCACGGGCAGGGCGTCGACCTCGGAGAAACCCCAGATCTCGCGCTGCAGCCGCACCACTTCGCGGAACTCGCCCACGTCCGAGAGCGGGCGCACCTCGATCACCGGGCGCTCTTGGCTTCCAGCCATTTCTCCTCCATTCGTTCGAGCCCGGCCTCTTCCAGCGCGACTCCCTGCGCGGCCAGCGACGACTCCACGTGCGCGAACCGGCGCCGGAACTTCGCGTTCGCCTTGCGTAGCGCCAGTTCCGCGTTGACGTTCAGATGCCGCGCCAGATTCACGGCCACAAACAACAGATCGCCCAGTTCCTCCTCGGCGTGAGCGGAGTCTCGCGCCTGACGAAGTTCGGCGGTCTCTTCGTCGAGCTTGGCGTAGACCTGCTCGATGCGCGGCCAGTCGAATCCCACCTTGGCCACCTTGGCGCCGATCTCTTGCGCCTCGGCAAGCGAGGGCAGCGCGCGCGGAACCGAGTCCAGCAGCGCGGCCGGCGCGGCGCCCTTGGACCGCTTCTCTTCGGCCTTGATGTTGTCCCACCGGATTTTCACTTCATCCGCCGTATCGGCGCGGGCATCGCCGAAGATGTGGGGATGGCGGCGGACCAGCTTCTCGTTGATGGCGTCCAGCGCGTCGCCGATACCGAAGCGGCCCGCCTCGCCGGCCACCTGCGCGTGGAAGACGGGCTGCAGCATCAGGTCGCCGAGTTCCTCCGCCAAGTGATCCCAGTCGCCGGAATCGATGGCGTCGAGCACCTCGTAGGTTTCCTCGAGCAGGTACTTTTTCAGCGATTCGTGAGTCTGCTCGCGATCCCACGGACATCCGCCGGGCGCGCGCAGGCGGGCCATGATCGACACCAACCGGTCGAATTTCTCGCCTGGGGAGGCGCTGGTTTGTTCCATTACTCCGAGACTGACTTCAGCAGGGTATCCTCCCACTCTATCAGGCGGACTTAATCTCCGTCCACAAGCGGTCGCGAAGCCGTTGCGCCGCCGGAGGGAGCGGAGCGAACCACTCGCCCCGGCTCAGGATCCCGGCCGGAGGATAAAGGACGGGATTCTTGCCGAGTGCCGGAGGCAGCAGCAACCGGCCGGCTTCGTTCACGGTGGCGGTCTTGGAGTGCTGGACGATGGACGCGGCTACGTTGGCCCGCAACAGGTAATCGAGGAACTGATGCGCCAGTTCGTGTTGATCGCTCTCCCGCAGGATCACCGCGCAGTCGGCGTAGACCGAGAAGCCCTCCTCCGGGAACACGAACTCGAGCGAGTTCGACGCCTCCATCGCCTGCGACGTGGTGGTGGCCCAGAGCTGCGACGCGAGCAGATCGCCCGCCACCAGTTGGTCCCGCGCTTCCGCGTTCAGGTAGGCGCGAACCAGCGGCTTCTGCCGGATCAGTTCCCGCTTGGCGCGATCGAGGTGGCCGGCGTCGGGCGAGTTCAGCGGCAGGCCGAGCATCTTGAGCGCCGCGCCCAACGCCTCCGCCGCGTCGTCGAGCATCGTCATGCGGCCCCCGAACCGCTTGTCCCACAGGTCCGCCCAGGCCTTGGGGGGCGGCGACACGCGTTTGTTGTAGGCGATGCCGGCCGCTCCCCACATGTACGGCACGCACCACTCGAGCTTCGGATCCCAGCCCGGCGCGCGGAACGCTTCCGCCAGATTGCCGAGATTGGTCAGCAGCGAACGGTCCAGCGGCGCCAGCAGATGGCTCTCCGCCATCGGCTGCACGTAGTAGTTGGAGGGGAACACCACGTCCCATCCGGAGTTGCCCGAGAACACCTTGGCGAGCATCTCTTCGTTGCTCTCGTAGACCAGGTATTTCACTTCGGCGTCGTGATCGTACTCGAACCGCGCGATGGTGTTGGGACCGACGTAGTCGGACCAGTTGAACACGTTCAAACGCTTCTTGCGCCTGCCCGAGCATCCGGCCAGACCGGACAAGCCCATGAAGAACAGCGTCCGGCGCTTCATTCCTGCTGCAGCCTCTCCGCGAAGACGATCAGCACGCCGATCAGTACGACGATCGTCGCCGAGATCGCGTTCACCGTGGGATTGACGCCCTTGCGCGCCATTCCGTAGATCACCATGGGAAGCGTCTCCGAATCGACGCCGGCCACCAGGCTGGTGATCACGTAGTCGTCGAAAGAAATGGTGAAGGTGAGCAGCGCCGCCGCGACGATGCCGGGGATCAGACTGGGGAGCGTCACGCGCCAGAACGCCTGCCAGTGATTGGCGCCGAGATCGAGCGCCGCCTCCTCGAGGGTGGCGTCCATGGTCTTCAGCCGCGCCGACACCACGATCACCACAAAGGCGATCGAGAACGTGACGTGAGCCAGAATCACCGTGTGCATGCCGAGCCGGATGTGCATGTAGTGGAACAGCCACTGGAAGAACGCGAGCAGCGAAACGCCGGTGACGATCTCCGGCGTCACCAGCGACAGATAGAGCGATCCTTCGAGCACGGGAGCCTTTCGTTTCCACATGCCATAGGCCGCCAGCGTGCCGATCGCCGTGGCGGCCGAGGTGGCAACGAACGCGATGATCAACGAATTCCAGGTGGACTCGAGCATGCGGTGGTCGGCCATCACCGCCGCGTACCACTTCAAGGAAAAGCCCTCCCAGGCCGTGAATCGCGACGAGTTGAAGCTGAATACCGTCAACACGAGCAGCGGTACGTGCAGGAACAGGTACACCACTATCGCGATGAGACCAAGCACGCGTCTCATAGGGCTTTTTGGCCCCCCTTCTTGACGAAGATCCAGAGCAGACCCATCACCAGCGCGGTCAACACCAGAGACAGCGCCGAGCCGAACGGCCAGTCGCGCGCCGACGTGAACTGGTTCTGCACGATATTGCCGATCATGATCGACTTGCCGCCGCCCAGAAGATCGGGCGTCAGGTACGCGCCCAGGCACGGGATGAACACCAGCACCGATCCGGCCACGATGCCCGGCATCGCCAGCGGCACGATCACCTTCCACAAAGCCACCCACGGCGTGGCGCCCAGGTCCGCCGCCGCCTCGAGCAGCGCTGGATCCACCTTCTCGAGCGTCGAAGAGATGGGAAGCACCATGAACGGCAGGTATCCGTAGACCAACCCGAGAACCACAGCCGCATCGTTATAGAGCATCGGGATCGGCTCGCCGATCACCCCGAACGACTGGAGGACCGTATTGATGAGACCGGTGTCGCGCAGCAGGAACATCCACGCATAGGTGCGTACCAGAAACGAAGTCCAGAACGGCAGCATCACCAGGTTCAGGTACGCGCCCCGGTGCTTGGCCGCGGTCGCGATGAACAGCGCCAGCGGAAAACCGAACAGCAGCGAGATGGCGGTGCTGATCCCGGCAATCCAAAACGAGCGCAGCAGGATCGACAGGTAGAGCGGATCGAACAGCCGTTGATAACTCTCTATCGTCAATGGCGAGCCCTGGCCGCCGTACGTTCCGCGCGTCATGAAGCTGTATAGCACGATGATCCCCAGCGGAATCAGGAACAGCAGTCCGTTCAGGGCTCGCGCGGGAAACAGGAACCAAAAACGGAGCCGGTTCACGAGACCTCCGGGGGAAGCCGCAACTCGTCTTCGGCATTCCACCAAAGGCGCACGCGGCCGCCGGCCTGGAAAGGCTCCTCCATTCGCGATACTTCGGCCACCACCGCCGTCCCGTCGCCGAGCCGCGCGTGGACATGGGAGCAGTTGCCGAGGAACATTACCTGCTCCACCGAGGCATAGCGGCTGCGTGGACCCGGCGGCCCGTCCGCGCGTGTGGCGCGCATCGCCTCCGGGCGCACGCCGAAATCCCCGATCCAGTTCACCGCGCCCAGAAAATTGGCGACGAACCGGTTGGCCGGCCGCAGATAGATATCCTCCGGCGAGCCCAGTTGCGCGATCCTGCCCTTGTGCATCAGCGCGATCTCGTCGGCGAGCATCATCGCCTCTTCCTGATCGTGCGTCACGATGATGAACGTGATCCCGACCCGGCGCTGCAGGCTCTTCAACTCGGCGCGCACCTGCTTGCGGAGCTTCGGGTCCAGCGCCGACAGTGGCTCGTCGAGCAGCAACACGTCAGGCTCGAGCACCAGCGCCCGCGCCAGTGCAATCCGCTGCTTCTCGCCTCCCGACAAACGCGCGGGCTTGCGCGACTCCTTGCCGGTCATCTGGACCATCTCGAGGATGTCGGCAACCCGTTTGTCGATGTCCTTGGCGCCCTTGCGCCGCAAACCGAACTCGATGTTCTCGCGCGCGGTCAGATGCGGG
>SYLY01000107.1 GCA_005808475.1 Acidobacteriota bacterium | reverse complement strand
CTTCGCCAGCGCTCGTCCAACGCAGGCGCCCATCGATCCTCCCGAGGACCTCGCGCGGCATCGCGAACCGATGACGCGATCGGCGCGAGAGGTGCAATCGGCAATGGCCCGGCGGTGGAAGGCCGATGCCAAGGCCCTGCCCGCGCGGCTGGCCACGCCCGGGTTTCGCGCGGACTTCGAAGGTAAGGCCTGCGACCGCGACGGCGCCTTGTATCCGTGGTCGCGACTGGGGGACAAGCAAGGCGCGGAGTTCCGGACGGAGTGGGACAAGATAGCGGCCGCTCGCGCCAAGTCGCGGGAGGCGATCCGGCGTCATAACGCGGGGCGGCTCGCCAAGGTGTGGGATCTCACCGGACCGGACTTCGACGGCTGGATCGTGCGCGGCGCCAACGTGAGCGTCAAGCCGTCCGCCGCCGGCGCGTTCTCGCTTCCTCCTTCTGGCCCGGCGATCGCCGCGATCTATCCGGCTGGAGTCTACACCCATCTGCTGTCGAACAAACACAATGGCGTGATTACGTCGCCGCGGTTCAGGATCGATACGGACCACATCAGCATGCGGTTGCTCGGCGGCAACCTCAGCTTCGCGCAGTTGATCATCGAAAACTATGCGGTGCCGCGCGGTGGGATCTACGGGCTGCGCTTCGCGCCCAAGAAAGACGAGATGGGCTGGTGGACCTGGGACGCCACGTTCTGGAAGGGCTTCACCGGCTACATCGAATTCGCCACGCACGACGACGTGACGCATTTCGCTCTCGACGACGATTCCAATCGCCAGGCGGTGAAGCCGTCGCGGCCGCGCGATGGCCGCTCGTGGATCGGCGCGAGCGCGGTGGCCTTCCACGACGCCAAGGGTTCGCCGAAGGAGGAATGGTCGCCTGTGGACGCGGTGCTCGAAGGCGGCGCGCCGGCGTCGTTCCCGGATCTGACGGCGCGTTACGCGCGGCTGGTGGAGTCGGCCGTCGACGCCTGGACGAGCGGTTCCATAACCGGCGAACAGGCCCGCTGGTTGGACTCGCTGATGAAGAGCGGCGTCCTTTCGAACAACTCGCCCGAGGCGGAGACCGCCCTGGCGGAGTACCGGCGCCTGGAGGCGGAAGTCCCCACGCCGCGGCGCGCGCCGGCCGTTCTCGAGGAAGGAGGCGCGGCGCAACGACTATTGATTCGCGGGAATCACAAGAGCCCGGGCCCCGAAGTTCCGCGACGGTATCTCGAGGCCTTCGGCGGTCCGCTTTACGACGATCCGAAGACGGCGCGGCTGCGGCTGGCCGATGCGGTGGCGGACCCTTCGAATCCGCTCACGGCGCGGGTGATGGTGAATCGGGTTTGGCGCTATATGTTCGGAGCGGGGCTGGTGCGCTCGGTGGACAATTTCGGCAAGCTCGGCGATCCGCCTTCGCATCCGGAGCTACTCGACTGGCTGGCGGACCGGTTCATGCGCGACGGATGGTCGATCAAGGCGATGGTGCGGATGGTGGCCAACTCCCGGGCGTACCGGCTGTCGAGCGTCGCTTCGTCCGAGGCTGCCGCCAGGGATCCGCTGAACCGTTTGCTGTCGCACGCCGAAGTGAAGCGGCTCGAGGCGGAGGCGATCCGCGATTCCATTCTCGCGGTATCGGGCCAACTGGATCCTGCGATGTATGGCGAGTCCGTCGACACCTACTACGCGCACGATACGGGAAAGACGAAGGGGGACAAGCCCAAGGGTCCGCTGGATGGGAAGGGCCGGCGTAGCGTCTATCTGGAGGTGCGGCGCAACGTCACGAACCCGTTCCTCGAGGTGTTCGACCTGCCGAAGGCTTCCACGACCAGGGGCGAGCGCGATCTCACCAATGTGCCGGCGCAGAGCCTGGCGTTCCTCAACAGCCCGTTCGTGATCGATCAGGCGGCGAAGTGGGCCAAGTCGCTGGAGGGCGATTCGCGGGAGCGCATCGGCGCGATGTTCCTGCGCGCGCTGGGCCGCCAGCCGGATGCCAACGAGCGCGACCGCGCCAACGGATTCCTGGCGGTGCTGCGCGAGGAGCACGGATCCGCCAAGGACGCCGAGGACGTGGCCTGGCGCGATTTCGCGCAGGCGTTGTTCAACCTGAAGGAGTTCGTCTACATCCGGTAGCGGCCCGGCGGCCGCCAACCGGCGTCAGTGCTTGACGGCGGCTTTGACCGGCGCCAGGATGACGTGGTAGCTCTTGCCTTCCAGTTTCATCTGGCCTTCCATCTGCCCCACGCCGTCCAGATCCTTGGCGAACCGCTGCAGCAGCTTCGCGCCCAGGTCCACGTGCGCGATCTCACGGCCGCGGAACTGCACCAGCGCCTTGACGCGGTTGCCTTCCTTTAGAAAGCGAATCGCGTGGTTCTTCTTGAAGTCGTAATCGTGGTCGTCGGTATTGGGGCGGAACTTGAGTTCCTTTACCTGGATCACGTGCTGCTTCTTGCGCGCGTCGTGCTGCTTCTTCTTGTTCTCGTACTGCCACTGGCCGTAATCCATGGCCTTGGCAACGGGTGGATCCGCGGTTGGAGAAACGAGGATGAGATCCAATCCCAGCTCCTGCGCTTTGCGGATCGCGTCCTGAGTGGACATCACCGCGGTGAGGCCGTCCGGAAAGACAGCCCTCACTTCCCGCGCCTTGATCGCCTCGTTGACGTTCTCTCTGATTCGGGGGCGCGGACCGCGCGGAAGGAAGTTTCTGGATGGATACATTCAGTACTTGGTACCCCGATAGTAACAGATTTCGTTGCGATTGCAATGGCCATTCGGCGGGAGGCGTTTCAATCGAGCGCCTGCATCAGATCCGCCACTACGTCGGCGGAGTCCTCGATACCCACCGAGAGGCGCACCAGCCCGTCGCCGATGCCCATTCGCTGCCTTTGCCGCGGCGCGAGATCGCGATGCGAACTCATCGCCGGATAGAGCGTCATCGTGTGAACGTCGCCGAGCGAGGTGCCCTTCACCACCAGCTTCAGCCGGTTCATGAATTCGAACACGCGGGCTCGCGAACCATCGCGTAAATCGAAGCTGATCATCGCGCCGAACAGGCCTTCCGGGAAAAGGCGGCGGACGGTATCGGCGTCCGGATGCGAGGGATCGTCCGGGTAGTTGACCTTGGCGACATTCGGATGGGCTCGCAACGCGGCCGCGATCTTCACCGCGTTGCCGCACTGCCGCTCCATCCGCAGCGGGAACGTCTTGATGCCGCGCATCGACAGATAACTCTCGAACGGTCCGAGGTTGGGCCCGGTGATCTTCGACAGCGCGCGAAGCGCCGGGTAGTGCGCCTGGTCGCACACCACCACGCCGCCGAGCACGTCGCCGTGGCCGGCCAGGTATTTCGTCAGGCTGTGGACGGAAAAACTCGCGCCGAGTTCGAGCGGCCGGCACAGTAACGGTGTCGCGAACGTATTATCGACAACGAGGGCCGCTCCGGCCGCGCGGCAGATCTCCGCGATCCGGTCGACCGCTCCCACGCGGAGCACCGGGTTCGACACCGTCTCCATGAGCACGCATCCGGGACGGGCCTCGGCCACCGCCGCTTCCACCGCCGCCAGATCGCACACGTCCACCCAGCGTACGTCGATACCCGCCGGTTCGAACACGCTCATCAGTTGGCGGATCGTCGCGCCGTAAAGCGCGTTGGCCGCGACGACCGATCGCCGCCGGTCCACCAGCGCCGTCTGGACCGCGATCAGGACCGCGGTCATGCCGGACGAAGTTGCCAACGCGCCATGGCCGCCCTCGAGATCGGCCACCAACTCCTCGAGTCCGCGCGTCGTGGGGTTGTCGTAGCGGGCGTAGCAGTAGCCGTCCACTTCCTCGGCGAACACCTGGTCGAGCGTCTCGATCCGCTCGTAGGCGAAGCTCGACGCGGTGACGATGGGCGTGGTCACCGGAATGGCGGGATCGGGCTTCTTGCGGTCGCCGGCATGGACCGCTCGCGTCTGCAATTTCATTGAAGGTCACTTCCTCTTCCAGCGGACTCCGTCCTTGGTGTCCTCGATGACGACGCCGGCGTCCAACAGGATCTTGCGGATCTCGTCGGCGCGGGCGAAGTTGCGCGATTTCTTGGCGGCGGTGCGTTCCTCCACCAGCTTCTCCACCGCGGCGTCCGGCATGGCGCCGGCGGCCAGCGAGGGTTGCAGCACTTGAAAGATCGAGTCGAACCGCGCCAGCAGATCGAGCGCCGCGGCGGCGTTGCCTTGCAGGAACCGGCCGGCATCCATGGCGGTGTTGGTCTCCCGCACGAACTCGAAAATCGCGCCGAGCGCCTCGGCGGTATTCAGGTCGTCGTCGAGCGCGGCGTCGAACACCTCGCGCGCCTTGCGCGCCGCTTCCTCCGATTCCGGATCGGCGCCCGCGGCGAACCTGGCGGTTTCGAGCCGCAATTTGTAGTTGCGCAGCCGCTCGAGCGATGTCGCGGCGGCGCGAAGTCCGTCGAAGGTGAAGTTCAGCTTCTTGCGGTAGGGGACCGACACTAGCAGGTAGCGGATCACTTCCGGCTGTTGCCCTTGCGCCAGCAGATCCCGCAGCGTGTAGAAGTTGCCGAGCGACTTGGCCATCTTCTGGCCTTCCACCATCAGGTGCTCGGCGTGCAGCCAGAACCGCACGAACGG
>SYLY01000106.1 GCA_005808475.1 Acidobacteriota bacterium | reverse complement strand
CGCCCCTGGCGAACAGCCGTTGCGCTTGTTCCCGGTCGCGTTCGTTGGCGCGCGGGGGCGTTTCCGGCAGTTCCACGTACAGGCTCAGCACCAATGCCACGAACAGGTCGCGCGATTGGCTGGCATCGCTGGGTTGTAGAGCCATCGAATTACTCCTGGCCGGGCCTTCGGCGGCGGCTCCTGGACGCCCGCAGCCGATGCAGCGGGGGCAGTCCGGGGCGTCCTTGATCGCTCTGGCGGGCCCTGAATCGACAATGCCTGGAACGGTCCCGGTTTGGGAATCCTGATCCGTCACTTTATTTGCGCGCTCCCGGCGGTGTTGCCGGTAGCGCTGCTGCCGAAGACCATGGTTGTAGCGGCCCAGCCAGCCGAGTTGGTAGCGGCGGTTGGCCTCCCGATGGGCGAGGAGCCGGGCGCGCAGACGGCATCGCTGGCTGCAGTAGCGGATGCCGCGGCGGGCGCAACTGGCGCAGATCCAGAACCTCGCGCCGCACTCGGGATTGGCGCAGTTCCGGGGCTCGATCTCGACGATGCCGTCCATGGCCGCCACTGCGCTGGACAACGGGGCCGCCGCCGTGGGAGGCTAGAACCATCTTCGAAGATGGCGATCCGTCCAGGGTTGCCGCCAGGGTCAAGCCGGTCACACGGTCTTGGCCCTTTCCGTTCCAGCGTGCTGCCAGCCTACCTCATTCCCGATGAGGAGGAGCGCCTCGGGCGCTGATGATGCGCTACATCGCCCGGCGTTGACAGGCCCCGATCACCGCCCGCCATTCCCATTGCGGATTGGCCGGTAAACTGTTCCGCAACTAGCCCAAAAAACTTGCAACTCGATTTTCCCTGTTTTCCACGACTTGGCGGCCAACCCCTCATCCGTGGCGCCATCGTTTCCCGGACTCCCGCACGCCATGGGGAATTCTGGTGGCCGGGCGGACCACCGTCCCTGATCGCTCACCAGGAGATCCAACCATGCCATCCGAACTGCAAATCGCGGCGTCGCGCTTCAACGGCGCCAAGTCCCAAGGACCTGTCACTGCCGGCGGAAAGGCTTGCAGCAGCCGCAACGCGGTCCGCCACGGCCTCACCGCCAAAACCGTCGTGCTCAACAACGAGGATCCGTCCCAATTCAAGATCCTGTGCGAAAACCTCGCCAACGACTACCGGCCGCAAACCGAATACGAGCACGAACTGGTCTCCCAACTCGCCGGCGCGCGCTGGAAACTCCGCCGCTGCAACATCCTCGAAAAGGGCATCTTCGACAAAGCCGTCGACGAGATGCGGCCCACGATCCAAGCCGAGTACGCCGGCGCGGACGAAGAGATGGTCACCATCTTCGCGCTCGAGAAGGCCATCGACTCTCCCCAATTCAAGTCGCTGCGCCGCTACATGACCCAACTGCTGCGCGAGGAGCGCCACGCCTCCGCCCAACTGGAGAAGCTCCGCCGCGAACGCCCCGCTCCGCCCGAGCCCGAAGCTCTGGCGAAGGTCGAAAACGCTCCCGCGCGAAACGAACCCGCCGCGGCCCCGGGCTTGCGCCTGGAAGTCGTCTCGTCGCGAAACGAACCCGGCGCCGCCGCTCAAAACGGCCCGGAGCCGCCCGCCGGATCGCCGGAGGATGCCTCTCCGAAGCGCTGACAGCGGGTTTCAACCGGCCAACGAAGCCGGAACCATACATTTCGAACGGCGCCGTGGAGGCTCCAACCGCCGCCGGCGGGACACGTGTGCCTGGACGCCCGTCACCGCGCTTTCCGCACCACCTCCTCCACCTTCGCCGCGATCTTCTCCTCCACATCCTCTTGAAAAGGACCCGCGTGGCCGTCCCACTGCATCGCCGTGGCGCCTTCATACCCGCCTTCGCGCAGCACGCGCAACGACGGGATGTAGGCGAACACGTCGTTGGAATAACCGGCGATCCACGTGGAATCCCAGCCGTAGCGGCCTTTGAACCGCAGCGCGTAGTCGGCCACCACCTCACCGCCCAGCGCGAGCATCGTCATGCCGCCGAAGTTCCACGCCTGCACCGGATAAGGATGCGACGGCGGAAGCTTGCCATCGCGGTCGAGCTTGGCGAGCAGCCCCTTGGCGTGCCGCGCCGCGGACGAGTCCTTTGACCGCGCGGTCTCCTCGAGCTGTGCCCGCGAGGGGACCTGGAATCCCAACTCCACGTACTCGAGCACCGCCCGCAAAGGACCCGACAACGGCCTCATCTTGCCGCTCAGCACCTCCGCCGCGGCGGCGGTTAGCGTCTCGCCATACCGCCTCGCGATCTCTTCGGTCCGCCGGGGCAGGGGATTGGCGTCGGCGCCCGCGCCCTGCACGAACAGCGCCACCGCGCCCGGATACGCGGACTCGAGCGATTCCTGGAAGTAGCCCGGCCAATCGCCGTTGATCCGGTAATCGGACAGTACCGTGCTGTGGCACGCGTATCCTACGGCGACCGCGATCGGGCGGCCGTCGGACCCGCGCGCTTCCAGCACCGGGACGTCGTGATCCACCGGCCCGGGCAGTTCGCGTTTCCAAACGCGGCGCCGGTTTACGGCGAATCCGGCGAATCCCTGGCCGAACCGCACGGTGGCCGGGCGCAGCGCCTTCACCGCCTCCGCGATCGCGTCGCCGATCCGCGTCTCGGCGAATGACGTGTAGCGGGCGATCGCCGCGGAGTGGATCGCCGGATCGGGCCCCATCAGGAAGAGGTAGTTGTCCGGCGGCCCGAAGATCGGACCGCTATGGGTGTGCGAGGTGTTGAGGATCAGCCGTTCGCGGGGGATGCCGAGACCGCGAGCCCGTTCGGCGATGCGCGCGGCCGAGTGACGGTCGATGTCGCACAGGTCGAGCGTTACCAGCACGGAGGTGGCGCCGGCGGAATCGCGCAGGGCCAGCGCCTTCGCCCAAATCTTCCGCCGCACTCCTTCCATTGGCTTGGTGCGCGACCCGTAACCCGCCATCCACACCGGTTCGGGCGGCGTGAGATCGGCGCGCGCGGCGCCGGCGAGCCATTCGGAGAACGCGGGCGCGGCCGCGGCGGCGAGAATCGCGAGAAGGCGCATGATCCATCCAGCTTATCCTGGCACGGCGGGCCGTGCTAACCTGAAAGATCCCGCCCGCGCGCCGCCCGGCGCGGTCCGTCTCCCCCATCCATATGTTCGAGAATCTCTCGGAAAAGCTCCAGCGTGTCTTCAAGAACATGCGCGGCGAGGGCAAACTCTCCGCCGAGAACATGGAGTCGGCTCTGCGCGAGATCCGTGTCGCGCTGCTCGAGGCCGACGTCCACTTCAAGGTCGTCAAGCAGTTGATGGAGGCGATCAAGGAGAAGGCGATGGGGCAGGAAGTGCTCTCCGCCCTTTCCCCGGGACAGCAGGTGGTCAAGATCGTCCGCGACGAGATGGTGAAGATTCTCGGAATCCACCAGTCGAAGCTGCGGATGGCGAACGAGCCTCCCACGATCGTGTTCCTGGTGGGTTTGCAAGGATCGGGCAAGACGACTTCCACGGCCAAGCTCGCCCGTTGGCTGGTGAAAAACGGCCGCACGCCGATCCTGGTCTCGGTGGACGTCTACCGTCCGGCGGCGCGGCAGCAACTGGCTGTGCTGGCGCGCGATCAGAAGATTCCGCTCTATGCCGGGCCTGAAGGCGAGGCGCGTCCGCTCGAACTGGCGCGAGGAGCCAAGCGTGAAGCCATGCAGACCGGCCGCGACACGCTGCTGGTGGATACGGCGGGACGCCTCCACATCGACGAAGAGTTGATGGCCGAGCTCTCCCAGCTCAAAGAGGCGCTCAACCCCACCGAGATCCTGTTCGTGGCGGACGCCATGACCGGTCAGGACGCGGTCAAAAGCGCGGAGGAGTTCCACAAGCGGCTGAGCATCACCGGCATCGTGCTGACGAAGATGGACGGCGACGCTCGCGGCGGCGCGGCGCTTTCGATCCGGCAGATCACCGGGCAGCCTCTCAAGTTCGTCGGAACCGGTGAAAAGAGCGACGCTCTCGAGCCGTTCCATCCGGAGCGGGTCGCTTCGCGGATTCTCGGCATGG
>SYLY01000105.1 GCA_005808475.1 Acidobacteriota bacterium | reverse complement strand
CGCGTCATCGTGTTCGACGCCGCGACGGGCAAGTACAAGCGCCACTGGGGAGCGTATGGAAGCAAACCGGACGACACCCAACTTCCGCCTTATAATCCGGCCGATCCGCCGTCGAAACAGTTCCGCACGCCGGTGCACGGAGTGGCGCTTGCCAACGACGGACTGCTGTACGTGTGCGACCGTACCAACGACCGCATCCAGGTGTTCAAGACCGACGGCACGTACGTGAAGGAAACGTGGATCGAGAAGAGCACGCTCGGCGACGGCTCGACGTTCGACGTGGCGCTATCGCGCGATCCGGCGCAGAAGTACTTGTACGTGGCGGACGGTTCCAACATGAAGGTTCACGTGCTGGACCGGCAATCGCTGGAAGTGCTGTCGACCTTCGGCGGCGGCGGACGGCAACCGGGCCAGTTCTACGCCGTCCACAGCATCGCCACCGACTCCAAGGGCAACATCTTCACCACCGAAACATATCGCGGCCAACGCGTGCAGAAGTTCCGGTTCAGGGGCGAAGGGCCGGTCGCCAAGCGCGATCAAGGCGCGCCGTGGCCGGGCCGGTAGCTCGCGATCAATCGATCAATGCGCTCTGTTCGACATTCACCATTCGGGCGTAAATTATCTTCTCGTTCACCTCGAGGTTGTTGATCAGGCCCAGCGCGGCCACGATTCCATCCCCGATCCACCTTCGCGAATTTCGCCATACTCGATTTCGATCACTACATTGTCGGCGCACTTGTCGTTGGCAAGACCCTCGGGGTCGCGCCACGTTCCGGCCGCCGTGAACCGCGAGAGCAGGTCCCTGGCGGCGGTCAGCAGCCGCTCGCCGGCGGCCGTCCGGTGCTCCGCGCGCAGCATGCAGGCGCCTTTCGCGGGTGCGTTGTGAACCAGGTATCCTTCATCGATCAGGCGCGAGCGGCCGCGGCCGCGATGAGCGGCGATGAACTCACACAGCGAGTCGCGGTCACCGGTTGGACAAAACCAAACGGCGGCAGGGGCAAAAGATCGGGCAAACAGAGCACTCATGATGGTTCCATCCCGAGTTTCGATAACCGGCCCCGAATCCGCTCATCGCGGCGCCATGCGGAAGCGGCCGGCGAGCCCCGGCCACCAATAGAATCAGCGAGATATCCATCCCATAAAAACATTTTTGGACGCTACGTCTTTACAGACGCGGTCCGGCGCCGCATACTCGTAAGTGCGAGCTCCACCCCGGCGAACAAACGGGTTTCCCGTAACGGTGGCCTCTCCAAATGGATCGGAGCGCGTCGTCTCCATCCCATTGGCTCACGGTAGAGCTTCCAGTCCGCAAAGCGGAAAAGTCCCTGATCGACTTTTGATTTCACGAATCGAGGAGTCGACACGGTGGACGCGTATTCACGGTCCGCGACGGCGGAGCTGCCTCTACTGGACGGCGCCGGACGCCACGGCTTTACGCTGTTGGTGGCCAGCCCCCAGGAACGCATGCCGGCGCGCGCGCCCCAGGCCGGCGAACAGTACCGCTTTCACTTCGACATGGCGAAGTGCATCGGCTGCAAGTGCTGCGTCGTCGCGTGCAACGAACAGAACGGCAATCCCGCGGAGATCAACTGGCGCCGCGTCGGCGAGATCGAGGGCGGAGTCTATCCCGCCGCCCAACGCTGGCACGTCTCGATGGGCTGCAACCATTGCCTCGAACCTTCCTGCCTGATTGGATGTCCGGTGGAGGCCTACACCAAGGACGCCGTCACCGGAATCGTCGATCACGACGCCGATGCTTGCATCGGCTGTCAGTACTGCACGTGGAACTGCTCCTACGGTGTGCCGCAATTCAACGAGGCGCGCGGCGTGGTCGGCAAATGCGACATGTGCCACGGGCGTCTGAGCCGCGGCTCCGAGCCGGCCTGCGTGGGCGCGTGTCCCGAAGGCGCGATCGCCATCGAGATCGTGGACATGGCCGCATGGCGTCGCGATCACGCGCTTGCCGACGCGCCCGGAATGCCGTCGTCGAGTGATAGTCTCTCCACCACTCGAGTGACGATGCCCGCCGGCGCGATCGCGGAGTTGGCTCGCGTCGATGGCGCGCGGATCGAGCCCGGACACCCGCACTGGTCGCTCGTCATGGTGCTGGTGGGGACGCAGCTTTCGGTGGGTGGAGCGATCGCCGTGTGGCTGGTGGAGGCGCTCGGCGGCGCGCTCGCTTCGTGGGCCGCGCTGGTTCCGCTGGTGGTCGGCATGATCGCGCTCGGAGCGGCTCCGCTTCACCTTGGCCGGCCGGCGTTCGCCTATCGGGCGATCCGCAACTGGAGACGTTCGTGGCTCAGCCGCGAGATCCTCGGCCTCTCCGCTTTCGCCGGCGCGGCTTCCGCATACGCCGCCGCGCTGTTCCTCGACCTGCCGTTTCGCGCCGTTCTAGGAGGCGGCGCGGCCGCGGCGGGAATGGCCGGAGTCTATTGTTCGGCGCGCATCTACATGGTTGCGGCGCGGCCCGCATGGAACCTCGGCGCGACGCTCGCCGGCTTTTATCTGACATGCGCGGTGCTCGGACCGCGCGTCGCGCTGGCGTCGGGCGCGGCCGCTACGGCGTGGCTTTACGCAGCCGCGGCGATGGCATCCGCGGCGCAGGAGATCCAGCACGCGATCCGGCTGCGCTCCATGCGCGGATCGGCGGTCATGGAGCTGCGCGAATCGGCGCGCTTGCTCGATGGCGCCTTGCGAGCGCCCGGCCTTCTGCGAATCGCCCTGGCGGTCGTGGCACTCGTCAGTCTGCCTTTCGCGCCCGCGATTTCGCTCGCGTTCGCGCTGGCGGCGGAGATCGCCGGCCGATGGCTCTTCTTCACCGGTGTCGTTCCCAAGAGCGTTGCCTCGACCTTTCTTACGCCGAAGGGCGGCGCGCGATGAACCTGATGCGGCTGTTGGGCATCGACACGCTTCGCGCCGAATACGCTTACTCGGACGACCCCACTCTCGGCTACACCTCGGCCAAACGCTCGGCGGATCGCTGGGTCAAGACGACCTGCGGCTACTGCTCGGTGGGATGCGGCATGGAGTTGGGCGTCAAGGACGGCCGCGCCGTCGCCGTCCGAGGACAGGAAGATCATCCGGTGAATCTCGGCAAGCTCTGCCCCAAGGGGCTCTCCGAGCACCACATCATCGGAGCGTCGAACCGGGCCCTTCATCCCTTGCTGCGGCGCGACGGCAAGCTCCAACCGGTGAGTTGGGACGAAGCGCTCGGCACGATGGCCGCCAAGTTCCGAGCGGTGCAAGGCGAACATGGCAACAACGCGCTGGGCATTGTTCGGCGACAATTAGATCTCCTGGCTGACGACAATTAAAACTCCCGCTCGGCGACAAGAGGTGTGATGATCGAGAATCGCGCTTCTCTGGCGCTTCGGCATGGTCACAGACGAGCAGGTGAGGAGGTTGAGGAAGTTG
>SYLY01000010.1 GCA_005808475.1 Acidobacteriota bacterium | reverse complement strand
TGCTGTTCGCCGCCGGAGAGAGCGCGCGGTTTGTGATCCATGCGGTGCTCGATGCCGAGCAGCTTCAGCGCTTCCTGGAACGCGGCATCGGTCTCGAGCGGCTTGCCGGCGATGTCCAGCGCGATGGCGATGTTGTCGCGGGCGCTGAGCGTCGGCAGGAGGTTGTACTTCTGGAATACGAAGCCGACCTTGGTGCCGCGAAGCCTGGTGCGGCCCGATTCGTTCAGGCTGGCCAGATCGACGCCGTCAATGCTGACTTTGCCCGCCGAGGGCGGCGTGAGTCCGCCGAGCACGTGGAAGAGCGTCGACTTCCCGGAGCCGGAGGGGCCGATGATGGCGACGAACTCGCCGTGGTCGACGAACAGATCGACGCCGCGCAAGGCGTCGACGTCGACATCGCCCACGTGGTAGGTCTTCCGAAGACTCTCCACCGCGATGATGTGGCCGTTCGAGGGGCTAGTCATACGACAGCGCCTCGAGCGTGTCCTGCTTCACCGCTTTCCACGCGGGATAACCGGTTCCCAGTATCGATCCGCCGACCGCGAGCAGCGACGTGTAGATCCACCAGACGGGGACGATGTAGACCACGAGCATCGGATCGCCGAACTGGAGGATCAGCCAACGGGATCCGAACGACATGACGATGCCGAGCACCGCGCCTGCGGCTCCCAGCACCAGCGACTCGCGCAACAGGATCGCCAGTATGTAGGACGCCTGCGCGCCGAGCGACTTCAGTATCCCGATCTCGCGCGTACGTTCGAGCACCGCCGTGTACATCGAGAGCAGCGTGAAGCTGAACGACACCGTGACGGCGATAAAGATCACGACGCCGATGAACGGCTTCAGTCCATGGACGCGATCGATGGACCAGAGCGACGTGTACTCTTGAATCGAATAGACGCCGTAGTTGGCCAGTTGCGGATTCGCCTTGAAGGCGGCGACGGTCTCCTCGGTGCGCGACGCGTCGTCCAGCTTGATGAAGATCTGCGAGATCTTGCCGGTCTTGCCGGTGAGTTCCTGCACGCGTTCCATCGGCAGGAACAGGCGGCTGAGCTTGCCCGCCTCCACCACGCCGCGAACGCGCCAGTCGCGGTTCAGGATGCCCTTGACGGAGTCTCCCGCGCGCAACCGTTTCTGCGAGGCATACCGCTCGTCGATGAGGATGTCGTCGGGTTCCTGAAACGGGCCGCCGCTCAGGAAGCGCAAGCCGCCGCTCATGCGGTTGAACTCGTCGAGCTTGATGCCCTGCACGCTCTCGAGCGCGCCGGCGCCTTCCACCAGACTTCCAGTGGCGAGAACGACGTGAGGCTGCGAGGCGAAGAACTCGACCATCTTCTCCGGCATGATGGAGCCGCCCAAGCTCATGAGGGACGAGCCGGGGGGCCTGATCCAGACGTCCGCTCCGACGCCGCGAGCGCGGCGCTGGGACTCCTCGAGGATGCCCTGACTGAGGCCGACCAGCGTCAGCACCATCATCGCGCCGAGTCCGATGGCGAAGACACTGAGCACGGTCCGCACGGGGCGGTGGCGGAGATTCTCCGCTACGAGTCGATTGATCAAACGATGTTCCTAACCGCGAGGGGAATCATTTAGTTTAGCGGCTCAGTCCGCCGCGCGTCGCTTCCATGGTGCGGACCAGGGACTCGCGCGGCAGGTCGCGAATCACGGGCAGGACGATCATGCCGAGCCCGAAAGGCACGCCCCGCGTCAGAGAGATCGCCTCGCATTCGATGTACACTCCGCCGTCGCGCTCCTCGAAACGCCAGTAGGAGTTGATCCGCCAGAGGAAGCCGTGGCCCTCCTCGAAGCGCCGTTCCTTCTCTTTCGCCGTGCCCGCGTCGTCCACTTCCGCGATTCGCGTGGAGCGCGAACGGCTATGGACGCGGCGGGCATCGAGCGGAAAGTACTCGACATCGTGTTCGGTGTTCAGCACCACGGTGATCACCTTCTTCTTGAGCAGACGCAGATGCACCTTGTACCGGTTTCCGTTCTGTCCACGAAGTTTGGAGTCCACTATTTCGGGCCGGTAGATGTTCTTGTGGTTGTCGTAGTCCTGGACCATCGACACAACGTCCTTCAGCTTGGCGCCGGGCATGAACGCGGCTCCAATCCAATCGTGAATGAGGCCGCCTTTGACCTCGATTGCTCCCTTGCCCGCGCCGGCGGAAGGCTCGATCACCACCTGACCGGCGCGGGCGCGATCGCGCCGTTCCGCCGCGTCGTCGAGCCAGAGGAACCTGCCGCCTCTCGCACGCTCGTTTTCGATGCCCGCTTCGCGCCGGTGGACGTAGCCGTGAAACGCTCGCAGGGTTTCCGGTTTCAGAGCCTCGGCGTCGCTGGCGGCGAGCACCGCGGGAACAAGCAGGAAAAGACACCGCACCTTTCTACTTGGATGCCCCCCGAACGGCGGAGGTTTCGCCCCAATAAGGATCGGGCTCGGGCACGGCGGCGCCGTCCTTGCGGGGATCGGACGCGCCGTGGTTCACCTTGTTCCGCGAGTCGTGCATGACGGCTTGGCCGCCGCCCATCCACGAGGAGAACGGTCCTTGGATTTGCGGATAGTGGCCCTTGCCGCGCAACGCCTCTTGCGACGCCGCCGGGAAACGGTCCTCGAGCATGACGTCGCAGCCGCTGAAGTTGAGCTTGGTGAAGCGGGGAGCCTCCATCGCCGCCTGGATGTTGAATCCGTGGTCCACGATGTAGGAGACGTACTGCGCGTGCGCTTGCGCCTGATTGAGCCCGCCCATGATGCCGAAACCGACGTGGAGGTTGTCGCGCTCCATGTATCCGGGGATGATCGTATGGAAGGGCCGCTTGCGAGGCTTCAGTTCGTTGGCGTGGCCCGGTTCGAGCGTGAACAGCGCACCGCGATTGTGGAGGTGGAAACCGAAGTCGTCCACGACGATGCCGGAGCCGAAGCTGAGATAGATGCTCTGGATGAGTGAGACTACGTTTCCATCCTTGTCGACGGCGCTCATATAGATCGTGTCGCCGCCGCCGGAGAGCGCGTCGCCGGCGGAGACCGAGCAGGACGCCTTTTCCGGGTCGATCAGCGCGGCGCGCTTCTTTGCGTAAGCCTTCGAAATGAGTTCGGCCACCGGCACCGGCCCGAACTTGGGATCGCCGACGTAGCGGTTGAGGTCGGTATAGGCGAGCTTCTGCGCCTCGATCTTGTGGTGCAGTGCCGCGGCCGAGAAGGCCTCGAAATCGCCGATCGGGTGGCGCTCCATGATGTTGAGCATTTCGAGCGCGGCCATTCCCTGCCCGTTCGGCGGGAGTTCGAAGACCTTCCAGCCGCGGTAATCGGTCGAGATGGGCTCCACCCACTCGGATTGGAACTCGGCGAGATCGGCATCGGAGAGCGTGCCGCCGAGGCGCTTGGACGTGGCGAGAATGGATCGCGCGATGGGGCCGCGGTAGAACGCGTTGGCTCCATCCTTGGCAAGCAGTTGCAGCGCGCTTGCTAATTCCGGATTGCGGAAAATGTCGCCCACGCGCGGCGCGCGGCCGTCCTTCAAGTAGACGCGGCGGCCGTTCTTGTCCGCGTCCAGCTTGCCATGGGAGCCTTGCCAAGCACCTTGTATGAGTTCCGTGACGGGAAATCCGTGGCGCGCGTAGTGGATGGCCGGCTGAAACAGGTCGGACCACGGGAGCTTGCCGAACTTCTTGTGGAGTTTCTCCCAACCGTCCACGCAACCGGGCACAGTGACCGAGTGGATGCCGTCGCCGGGCATCGACCAGTGGCCGGACTTCTTGATGGCGTCCGCCGTGAGAGCCTTCGGCGCCCAACCGCTGGCGTTGAGACCGGTGATCTTGCCCGTTTTGCCGTCGCGATGGATGACGAAGAGGTCGCCGCCGATGCCGTTCATCATGGGCTCGACGACGCCCAGAGCCGCGTTGGCCGCGATGGCCGCGTCGATGGCCGAGCCGCCGCGGGCGAGCACCATGGCTCCCGCCTGCGAGGCGAGTGTCTGGCTGGTGGCGACGACGCCCCGAGTCGAGATAGTCGTGGATCGGGCTTGCCAACGATCCTGAGAAAGGCCAGTGACGGGCACGAGAATACCTGCGAGGAGGAGTGTCGACCGCATGGGATCTCTCGTCAGTATAGGGCCCCGGGGGGACGATCCGCCGAGGGGGCGGACGGCGGCGAGTCGATGGACCGGCTGCTCGACCAATTTTTCGCGACGCGGGGCGGCTCTGGACGGCCGAACGCGGCGGGAGCGGTGTCTTGTGTTTTCAACGGCTTGTCAGGTTCGTTTTGCAATCTAGCATTTTTTTTCGCGGCGTTTCGGATGGCGCGCAGCTCACCGACGGAACGGAAGAACGTCCGTTCGACGCGCTCACAGTGTGCCGGGAGGACGCCTTCTGGACGGAGCGAGAGCCGGAGTCCGTCCTCGAGCGAGTCCGCCAGTTGCGGCGCGGTGGAAGCAGTCATGCCGTGAATCTCCTTTTCGAGCGGGCTTCGCGGCCCACTCCGAGATTGGCATTACATTCGGGGAAGGGGTCGCTCCCGATGGCGCCTCTTTCCGGGGATGGTCCGCAAGCTGCTGATGGCGTGGGAGATCGGGGCCGTTTCCATTCAAACGTAGCCGAGTTCCAGGCCCAGCAGCACGGCCTGAATCCGGTCCCGCACGCCAAGCTTGGAGAGAATACTCGACACGTGAGCCTTCACCGTGGCTTCGGCCACATTGAGGGCAAAGCCGATTTCCTTGTTGCTGAGGCCGCCTGTCATCAGGCCCGGCACTTCTACTTCTTTCGGCGTCAGACGGTCCGGAATGCCGGAGCGTGTGAAAGCAGGCTGATAGTCATGGAGGCCGCGCCGGGCCGCCTGGGACACCGGAGCCCGGAACAGCAATTCGCCACGCGCCGCGCCTTCCAGGCAATCGGTGAGGCCGCGCAGCGAAGTATCTTTGCGGATGAGGGCATTGGCGCCGGCCTGCATCGCTTCGAGTAGCGTTCGGTCGTCGTTAAAGGTCGACATCAAAACCACGGGAATGTCGCGGCCCGCCTTGCGCAGCCTGCGCAGTACATCGAGACCGGTCAGATAGGGAAGCCGCACGTCCATCAGGACTACGTCGGCCGGGGTCGCCAGGATGGTGTCGAGCGCATTCTGCCCGTCGCCGGCTTCGGCCACTACTTGAAAGTCCGGAGCGAGGCTGAGCAGTTGGCGCAGCCCCAGGCGGAGCAGTGTCTCGTCGTCCACCAGCACCACGCGTGTCATGCCGCGCTCCAGCTTTCGGCGGGCACCACAATAAGCATGCGAAAGCCCTGTCCGAGCGAAGATTCGATAGTCAACTGGCCCTTCACTTCCGCCGCGCGGGCACGGATTCCGCTGAGGCCCGAGCCGGCTTTCACTGTTTCGCAACCCCGGCCATCGTCGCGGATTTCCAGACGGATTTCGCCCTCGTGCGACTTCAGGGAGAGCCACAAATGGCAAGCGTCAGCGTGGCGCAGCGCGTTGGTCACCGCCTCTTGGGCGCAACGGAAGAGGGAGTGCGTCACAGTAGGCGAGGTCACCGGCAGT
Source organism: Acidobacteriota bacterium (assembly GCA_005808475.1). Lineage (GTDB taxonomy): Bacteria > Acidobacteriota > Terriglobia > Bryobacterales > Bryobacteraceae > SYLY01. The sequence continues at coordinate 2,338 of SYLY01000010.1, read as the reverse complement.
TCGTCGTCGATTTCGCACATCACCTGAATTCCCACCACGCCATCGGCTAACTGGCGAATCGCCGGACTCAGCGCCGTGGACCGTTCTTCCTGCCAACTGTTCACCGCATCCCGGATTTCCGACAGCATGAGCCGGGCGAGCAAGCGCGCGCGCTCGGTATGTTGTTTGCCCGGCTCGACGGAATGATGCGCGGCCAGTTCGAGCAAGATCCTTTGGCTCGTCAGATGATGGCCGATCGAATCGTGCAGTTCGCGAGAGATTCGCAGCCGTTCCTCGAAGCGGCCGGATTCCCGGAGGATCTCCTGCATGGCCAGCAACTCGCTGTTCATCGCGGACAGCCGCTTGCGGTCGATTTCCGACTGCACCAGAAGCGAAACGGCGTAGAAGGCGAGCATACTCCAGCCAGCGAAGACGAGCATCTGAGTACAAAGCAGAACCGTGGCTCCCAGCGGATCAAGCGCGGCCAGTTGCGGCCGGATGGCGCTCCAGTCGCGCGCGAATTCAAGAAGGATGCCAAGGACGCTGGAAGGAATGAACGCGAGCACCCACGGCCTCCGGCGCCCCGGCGGCACCGCCAGAGCAATGGTAATCATCGTGAGCTCGGAGGTGTTGCTTGCCGTCGGGATGCCGAGGGCGATTTGGAGCGCCAGAGCCCAAGCCTTGTACCCGTCTCCCATGCGGGGGCGGGTGTTCCAATAGAGCAAGCCGGCGTAGACGACATGTGAGAGAAGCCGGCCCACTACCTCCACGGAGGGCTTCAGCAAGTTGGCGGTTTGACGGTCAAACAGAGTGGACGCAGCCGCCATCGCGCAGATGCCCAGCGCGACCCAGCGAATCGCGCGCAATAGTCTGGAGTCCGAGATCACTCTGTAGCCATGGTAGCGGAGCGTCCCCGCGCGGCGAATCCGCCAGAAGTATTAGGCCCACGCCGCGACTTCCGGCCGATGTCCGGAAAAGGGGTTTGGCCCAAACTCAGGCTATGAAGACTTTCGGCATCTCGCGTTTGCTCGTGTCCTTGCATTACTTTGCGCGCTCCGGCTCGCCGCGCAGCCTGCATTGCGCGGCAAGGTTGTGGACGCTCGCACCGGCGAACCACTGGAACGGGTGCGAATCGATGTAGTGGATGGCGCGACGGTGTTCACCGGCGCCCTAGGCGCCTTTCGCATCGCGCCGCTGCCGGGCGGCGTGGTCCGGTTACGGATATCGGCTCCCGGTTATGGGTTGTTGAAGTACGATGTGCCGGCCGGAGATGGCGCCCTCGAGGGTTTGGACCTCGCTCTGCAACCCGATGCCGACATGGTAAGGAGCAGCATCACCGTGGCGGCAGGCCCGTTCGAAGGCGTTGCGGGATCCGCCGCGCCATCCGAACATACGCTGAACAAGGCCGAGTTGCAGTCGCTCGGGACAAGCCTGCTGGCCGACCCGTTGCGGTCGGTTCAAGCGGTGCCCTCGGTAACCACAACCAATGACAACCTGGGCGAGGTCTCCGTTCGCGGATCAACCTTCGAGCGTGTGGCGCTGATGGTGGATGGCGTTTTTCTCGACGGCTTTCTGCATCAGATCTCCACCGATGGCATTGGCGCCGACCGCGACCGCGCGTCGTTCTCCATCGTGACGCCAGACCGCATCAGCGAAGTTTCGCTTCTCAACAGCGCCTTCCCGGCCAGCCACGGCATCCGGACGGCGGGTGTTCTGGCGCTCAACACGCGCGATGGGAATCGCGAGAAGCCGAATTTCCGCGTCGCAACCGGCTTGACGCTCGGCACTTCGATTGTCCATGACGGCCCGTTTGCCGGCAAGCGCGGGTCGTATCTGGTGGGGCTGCGGTCGAGCACGCTCAACCCCGCGAACTTCAGCACACCGGACCGGCAGGTGCGCTTCACCGATGGCCAGGTAAAGGTGCTCCACGATCTCACCGGAAGGCACCGGCTGGGCTTCAACGCGCTCCTTGGCGAGTTCATTTACAACGACAAGAAGCTGCCGCTTACCGAGGGGCGGAACACAACCACGCAAGCCAACTCCAAATCGATGGCGCTAATGGCCAACTGGGACTGGTCAAGGGTGCGGCTCTTTTGGATTTTTGAGATTCTCCGGGCATCAGGGCAGCTCCGCAAGTGCGCGAGCGGCTACGGGTCTCGTTTTCTGCTGATGATTTTGAGCGCGGGACGGCTGCGCTGGGATGGGGTAGCGACCGGCAGGACAGTCTGTGGCACGCGGCGACCGGCGTAGCGGGAAGCGTGGTGACGGTCGTACTCCGGTTGCTCGTGAAACTTCCAATAGGCATCGAAGTCGTCACTGGAGCGTAGCGCGCGCAGGCGCAGCACCGCTTCGGCGCCCG
>SYLY01000104.1 GCA_005808475.1 Acidobacteriota bacterium | reverse complement strand
CGGGATCGCGCATGTCGCCGATCCGCTGGCCCATCGCCACGCCGCCCATGCCGCCCAGGAACAGGCGCCGCTTCACAGCTCCACTCCCAGTTCCTTCCAGGAGAGCATGCGCTTTTTGTAGATCGCATCGCGTCCCAGGATCGCGGTGAGCGCGCCGGTGGCGCCCACGTCTATTCCGGCGGTCACGGGCGTGCCATTGCGGATCGCGTCGAACAGAGACGCGACATGCTGGCTGTTGAGATCCTGCTTTTCGTCGGGGAACAACACCTGAGGCTTCGCGCCCTTCTTGCGAGCGTAGAACGTGGATGTGTAGAGATCGACCGCGCCTTCCGTTCCGTACACGTAGAAATACTGGCCGTTGCCCGGCAGCCCGCTCGGATGGAAGAAGACCTGGGTGTACGACATCTTCACGCCGTTCGCGTACTCGTAGCTCAGCGTGTAGCCGTCCATGTTGGTGCGGCCGGGAGGGTCGTTCGGCCATACCATAGCTCCGCCGAATCCCGCCGCGCGTTCGGGGCGGGAGTTCGCCGCCCAGTTGCAGACGTCCAGATTGTGGACGCTCATCTCCACGATGACGTCGCCGGAGCGCTTGGCGTCGAAGAACCAGTCGGCCGAAGGCGAGTCGTGCGGGAGATCGTCGCCGGAGTGGCGTTGCGCCTTGATCATCACCACCGTGCCCGCGATCCCGGCGTGCACCTGCTCGATCGTCTTGCGCATCCGCGTGTCGGACCGCAGTTGCTGGCCGATCTGGAACTTCATCTTCGACGCGCGCGCCACTTTCACCAACCGCGCGATCGATTCGGGCGTGACGCCGGCCGGTTTTTCGCAATAGACGTGCTTACCCGCCTGCAAGGCCGCGATCGCCATTTCCACATGCAGGTCGCAGGGCGTGGAGATATGGACCACCTGGACGTTCTTGTCGTCGATCAGCTTGCGCCAATCCTTATAGGTGGCCGGATTGTCGCGAGCGGCGGCGGTGGCGGCCTTGTCGAGGCGGTCCGGCTTGATGTCGCACAGGGCCACCACCTTGCCGCCGGGCTGCGCCATGACGCTCTTCATGACGTACCCGCCACGGTTGCCGACTCCGATCATGCCGACCTGAATGGCGTCATTGGGCGACTGCCCCGCCAGTGAACTCGCGGCTCCGAACAGGAAATAGCGGCGCTTCATTCGATGGACTCCTTTTTGTCCCGGATCGTCTGCCAATACACTTCGGGGCGTTTGTCCGCGCCCAGCGCGGGGTTGGGCTCGACGAATTTCGCGTACAACTCCGGCCGGCGCGCCCGGATGTAGCTGGCTCCGGAGGCGAGCCGGAGATTGTCCGGCGCGAGCGTGGCCACTACTACTTCATCCTCGAGCGAACGGCATTCAGCGGAGACCTCGCCGTAGGGATCGATCACCAGGGAACCGCCCGGCTTGATCGTACCGCCGTCCTCGCCCAGCACGTTCGCGTAGAGGACGTAGACGCCGTTCTCCCACGCCCGCGCGGGCAGCCACTTCATGATCCAGCCGCGGCCCTTGGGTCCGTCGAACTCCATGCGGCAGCGAACGGGATCGCGGCGGCGGTTGCGCCAAATCTCCGGATCCACCGTGCCGCGGCCGGGAGCGGGAGACGGCAGACATCCGGTGACGTGCGGCGCGAGGATGATCCCGGCGCCGAGCATCGCGGTCATGCGGCCATTCTCCGGCAGGTTGTTGTCGTAGCAGGTAAGCATCCCGAAACGGCAGCCCAGGGCATCGAAGACGGTGTAACGATCGCCGCAATCGATGTGCGGACTGATGAACTCGTGGATCTTGCGATGCTTGGCGAGCAGCCCCTCGCCCGACACGACAACCTGGCAATTGTAGTAGCGGCCATCCGCGTGCTCGACGAGCCCCGCCGACACGATCGTGCCGAAGGCCGCCGCGATTTCGCGCAACCGCTCCACGCCCGGACCGCCGGGCACGGGCTCGGCGATGGCGGCCATCTCATCCCGCGAGAGCGTTTCGAGGAACGTGTATCCGCTGATGGAACACTCGTGAAAGAGGACGATCCCCGCTGCCTGCGACGCGGCGCGCCGGGTCAGTTCCTCGATCACCGCCAGGTTGTAGGCTTTGTCTCCGTCCCTGGCCTCGAATTGGGCGACTCCGGCGCGGATTTCTTGCATGCCGAACCCGCCAGTTTACTTCTTCCTGCCCTGCGCCGCCACCGCGTCCATCGCCGCCTTCACCTTTTCCGGATCGCCGAGGTAGTAGCGATTCAGCGGCTTCAGGTCGTCGTCGAGTTCGTAGACCAGCGGCATCCCGGTGGGGATGTTCAGTTCCACGATCTCGTCTTCCGGGATGTTGTCGAGGTACTTGACCAGCGCGCGGAGGCTGTTGCCGTGCGCCGCGATCAGCACCCGCTTGCCGGCGCACATCTCGGGCGCGATCGCCGAGTGCCAATAAGGTAGGAAGCGCGCCACCGTGTCCTTCAGGCACTCGGTCACGGGCAGTTCCTGAGCGCTCAACGACGCGTACCGCCGGTCCTTGCCGGGGAATCGATCGTCGGTGGACTCGAGCGGCGGCGGTGGAATATCGTAGGAGCGGCGCCAGATCTTCACCTGTCCCTCGCCGAACTTCTCCGCCGTCTCGGCCTTGTTCAATCCCTGCAGCGCGCCGTAGTGG
>SYLY01000103.1 GCA_005808475.1 Acidobacteriota bacterium | reverse complement strand
CGTTCAACGCCAAGACGGCGGGCAAGGACAACGAAGGTCTGATCATCCCGGTGGTAATCACCGTGTTCAGCGACCGCACCTTCACGTTCATCACCAAGACGCCGCCCGTGGCGATCCTGGTCAAGCGCGCGGTGAACCTGGCGAAGGGATCGGCCGAGCCCAATCGCAACAAGGTCGGCAAGATCACGATGAAGCAGGTTGAGGAGATCGCCAAGCTGAAGATGCCCGACCTGAACTCGTTCGACCTGGAAGGCGCCGTCAATCAGGTCAAGGGCGCCTGCGTGTCCATGGGCGTCGAAGTCGTCCTCTAACGCTTTCGAGCGGGGCGGATTCGCCCCGCGTCCTCAGCCGGTTTCGCCGAGCAGTTCCGCCACCGGACCGTGTCCGCCGAGCAGCGCCATATCCAGCGGGCTTTGCTGGTTGTCGGCGCGCGCCTGACGGTCCGCTCCCGCGGCCAGCAGCATCCGCGTCGCGGCTTCATCGCCATTCTGAGCCGCCGCGTGCAACGGCGTGAACCCGGCTTGTTGCCGCGCGTTCACATCCGCTCCCGCCTCCACCAGCATCTTCAGGATCGCGGACTGGCGCGCCGCCACGGCCGCGTGAACCGGCGCTACTTTCATCGCGTTGTTCGCCGCCAGATTGACGTTGGCGCCCTGATCGATCAGCAAGCGGGCGATCTCCGGCTGGGCGAAGAAGCACGCCAGGGCGAGCGGCGTGAAGCCATCGATCGAGTGCTCGTCGATCATACGGCCGCGCTCCCGCAGCGCCTGCCGCACCGTATCGATCGCTCCCACCGCGCACGCCTCGTGGAGCGTCAGTGCGGGACCGCGCGCCAGCAGGAAATCGACCGCGTCCTGCCGCCGGTGATATTTCGCCAACAGGATCGCGCTCTGGCCCATCTCGTTGCGGTAGTCCAACAGCGCGGCGTCGGAATCGAGCAACCGCGCCAACTCCCCGATGTCGCCCTTGCGCGCGGCATCCAGGAGGCCGGGGCCATTCATGCGCCGTGCCGCTTGGCCGGCAGGCCGGCGCGGTGCAACGCCGCGTCCACCTGCGCCAGGGTGAGCCGCGACGCGTCGTACTCCACCAGCAATTTGTCGAGCGATGGCGCCACCTGCACCTTCGTCAAGCCGAACAGGCTCGTGGCGCCGGCCACGCGGCTCATCAGAGCCTCGTCGAGCGGGCGCTGCAAGTCGTAGTGAATCTGAACTCTCGTCATTCCACCGGCCAGGATAGCATCACCGGACCAGCTTCAGGCCCGCCACCGCCCACGCCTTCGGCGTGCGGAAGCCGTCCTCGAAATACGTCCGGTTGAAGACATTGTCGACGCGGCCGTACGCCTCGAGACTCCAACGCTCGGAAACGGGCCGGGTGTAGCTGAATACGAGGTCCGCCTTTTTCGGTCCGGCGAACTGAAACGGCCGGTTGCCTCCAGCGAAGAACTGCCACCAGTAGCCGGACGACGCAAATAGATCGAACGTCACGTCGAAGTGGCGCCGGAAGCGGTAGGTGGCGAACGCGGTGAACATGTGATTGGAGATGCGAATGCTCCGCGTGGAGCCTCCGATGAGCGTGGAGTTCCGCTCCTGCGCCTTCGTGAACGTGTAGGAGGCCTTCACGCGCAGCCGCGAGGCCGGGGCCGCCTCCACGCTCCACTCCATGCCGCGCGCCAAGCCGCCGCCCGTGTTGCGATAGCCGCTCGAGCGGCCGAACGGATCGGTCGCGCGGTTGACGATGCCGCTGAAGTCGAATCCGATCACTTGCTGGAGCCGAGTGTAGAAGTAAGATCCGGAGACGCGGGCGCGCGAATTCCCAAGATACTGATCGAACCCGGCGTCGAACGCCACGGCCCGCTCGGGCGCGATGCGGGGATCGCCGAACGGCGAGAAAGTCCCGGCGAAGAACCCTGTTCCGAAGCGTTCGAACAGCGCGGGCGCGCGGTAGGAGTTGCCGATGTGGGCGCGCAACTTGGTCCCCTTGGAAGGCACGAGCCACGCCAGTGCGGCGTCTCCCGTGAACGCATCGGGGGGCGCGCTGAACGCCACGCCTGTGTAGCGCGGCGCCCCTCCGGCGAACTCGGGCCGGGACACCGCGAACGACTGCCAACGTCCACCGGCGGTGGCAAGCAGCCGGTCGCCAACCAGCCGCACCTGATCCTGCGCGAACGCGCCATGGCTTCGCTGCCCGATCCCCGTGCGCGCAAATAGCCGCGAGGCCGGATTCGGATCCAGATTCGAACTCGCGTTGTCGAACCGCTCGCGCTCGAACTCGTAACCCGCCGTGATCGAGTGGCGGCGGAGCCGCGTGATATCCACGCGCGCCTGCGCCGTATCGATGCGGCTATCCCACGCGTCGCGCGACGTGAATCGCGGCTGGAACGAAGCGCCAGCCGGACCGTTGCGGCTCTCCCGCGCGGTGTTCAGTCCCTGATACTGGGCGCGAAAGCTCGCGCCCGGAGCGAGACGATGAGTCAGCGATGCCAAGCCCGAGTAGAAGCGCCCGGCGCGGTGCGAGTCCGGATCGTCCGGGTTCGGCGTGAACGTGACAAAGGGGATCGCGGGCGTGGGGATAGCCGCCGGCAGCGAGGCAACCGGGGCCGCGAACGGCGTGGTGTTCAGACCGGTGAAGCTGTCGTTGGCGAACAGCCGGCCGCCGATCGTGGTGTTGTTTCCTATCCGCGATTGCAGCCAGCCGTGCGCGGCCGAGTTACGAGCGGGGTCGTTTCCGTCGACGCCGCGGGTGACGTTCAGATGCGCCAGCCCGCCGCTGTAGCGAAGCCGGTCGCGCCAGACGCCCCCTGCCACTTTCGCGACGCCGCGGAACAGCCCCAGTCCACCGCCTTCCGCGGTCAAGTCGCCGCGGATGGGGCCGCCGCCGGAGTCGGTCACCACGTTGACAACGCCGCCGATCGCGTGCGTGCCGTAGAGAGAAGAACCGGAGCCACGCAGCACTTCGATGCGATCGGTGTCGGACACCAGAAGGTCGCCGAGAAAGCCCATTGCGTCGCCCTGTGGCGCGGCGGCGTCGCGGAAGCGGAACCCGTCGACCAGGATCGAAGTGTCGAACGTGCGGAGCCCGCGGGTTTGGATGCGGGCCAGAGCGCCGGGGCCGCCCAGTTGCGCCACGCGCATTCCGGGAACCAGCCGCAGCGACTCGACGATGGAGAACTCGGCGCGCCGCGCGATCTCCTCGCCTCCCACGACATCGAACGCCTTCGAAGTCTCCTCGAGCGTCTGCGCCGTGTCGTTTGCGGTGACCACGATGCCGGACTCCACCCGCGTCAGATCGAGCGTCAGGTCGCGGCCCGGATTCGCTCCGGACTCGAGCGTCAGCTCCGCCGCGGCCGAGACCGCCAGACCGGGGGCGCTCGCCGCGATCAAATAAGCGCCGGGCGCGGCGCCCTCGAACAGATACTCACCCCTCCGGTTGGAGACCGTGACGAGCGAGCCGGTTCCGTCGCGCGGAGCGAGCCGCACGGTGGCGCCGGGGACGGGCAAGCCCGCCGGGTCGATTACTCTGCCGCGAATCGATTCGGCGCGGATAGAGATACAAAAGGCCGCAAGGGCCGTCAAGCGATGAATAGACATCCAGAACCTCACCCAAGAAGGTCGGTAGACTGATTGAGCCGTTCGGCAGGTCTTCGGACTCACGGGCGTGCAACCTACCTACTGACCCTCGCTTCCCAGGTTCTTTCGAACCCAGTGCTTTGATGGGCGTTCGTTCCCGCTTACCGCTGCTGGGCAGTCCCGGGTTTCCACCGGGTTCCCTTTTCAACGCTCGTTGGAGCGTACCGTCGGCAGATCCCACATTAGGGGGTTCCGAGCGGAAAGTCAAGAGGCAGTCTTATCTCATGCAAGATGAGCCTGGAGCGGGGATCGTTTCTCACGCAAGATGAGCCTGAAGGAGCGACGGCGGCGATGCTGGGACGTGATCGTCGAAATGAAGACAAGAGCAGGGCTGAGCCTTGAGCAGATCCGCGCGATGCTGGCGGCCAGCGAGGAGGTGGAATTCAAAGGGAAGAACCGGG
>SYLY01000102.1 GCA_005808475.1 Acidobacteriota bacterium | reverse complement strand
GCGCGACATCGCGATCGTGGCGCTGCTGTTGTTCAACGGTCTGCGCTCGTGCGAAGTCCTCGGAATGGATCTGAAGGACTTCTCGGCCCGCGAGACCCAAGCGCGCGTGCGAGGTAAAGGAGGCAAGGTGCGCGTGCTGCCGCTGGCCCCCGAGACGGTGCGGCTGCTGGAGTGCTATCTGAAAACCGAGCGCCCGCTCAGCGACAGTCCACGGATCTTCGTGTGCCTGAAGGGCCGGGCGCGCGGCAAGCCGATGACGGCGGCGGGACTGCGCAGTTTGTTCCGTTACCACCGCGCGCGAACCGGTGTCGACAAGGCCAATCCGCACCGTTTCCGGCACACGTTCGGAGCCGACATGACGCGCGCGGGCGTGAGTTTGCCGGCGCTGCAGCGGCTGATGGGCCATTCCAACATCGAAACGACGATGCTGTATATCCAACTCAGCGCGGCCGACATCTACGAGGAGTTCGCGCGGGCGGTGGAGCGGCTGGCCGCCGCCAGGGTCAAGCCGTGAAGAGCACCGCCTTGGAGAGGGCCCTGCGCGCGCAAATCCGTTTGCTGGAGACGACGTTGAATCCAGCCACGGCGCGCGGTTACCGGGGCGTGGCGGCTCATTTCGTCAAGTATCTGCGAGACCGGTTCCCGGAGGTGACGCGTCCGTGCCAGTTGCTCCGCGATCCGCATCTGCTCGGGTGGCTGGAAGATCTATGGAATTACCGTACCAGCCGCGGCTTGCCGTTGAAGAGCGCGACCCGCGGCGAGCGCGTGATCAGGTTGCGCGTGTTACTCGAAATGGTCTGGGAAGACGCGGCCGACCCACCGCCGGCCGGTTTGTTAAGGCGGTCCGACGTGCCGAGGCGGCAGTATCCCCTGCCGCGTCCGCTCAACACCGAGGACGACGCCCGGCTCCGCCAATACTGGGATTCGGCGACGGGTATGTTGGACAGCGCCTTATACCTGATGCGGCTGACGGGCATGCGGATCGGTGAGTGCGCCGACCTGGAGCCAGACTGTATGCGTGATCTGGGCGGCGGCCAATGGTCGATTCACGTGCCTCACGGCAAGCCGCGCAGCGAAAGGTGGACTCCAGTGGACGACACGGCTCGCGCGTTGGTGGCGCGGCTGGCTTTCTTGCGCGAGCTTGCTCCGGGCCCGTCTCCGGGTTACTTGTTACCCAGGCCCAGAGGGCGCGCGGTCCTGCTGTCCGGCATGCGGGCGGCGCTGAACAAGGCGGCGGCCGCGGCGGGAATCGCTGGGCACATCGTGCCGCACCAACTCCGCCACACTTACGCGACCACGATGTTGCGCGCGGGGGTCAGCCTGCCCGCGCTGATGCGCCTGCTGGGCCACCACAACGCCAACATGACGTTGATCTATGTGGAGGTCACCCAGCAGGATCTGCACCGCGAGTATCACGCCGCGCGAACCAACCCCCGGTACGCGGTTCCGCTGCCCCCGGCGCTGTTCCAGGTACCGCCCGACAACGGCCCACAATCCCTCGACGACCTGCTTCGAGCCGCCGTGCGCATCCTCGACCTCCGCCGCGAATCGCTCCCACCCGGTCGCAATTCCAAGACGCTCCTGCTGGTGTGCCGCCGGCTCCACCGAATCCGCTCCCTCGCCGCCAAGATCCTTCCCGGCGAGCAGGCAGAAAAATAGGCATCGATTGGCCAGTAAAGGAATGAGTTTACCGGCCCGATCCTGATATCCTCGGCACGATGGACTTCTGGAGCCAACCTATCTTCCAGGGCGCGGCTGGCGACCTGCTGGCCCGCGCATTCGCTCACGGTTGGAAGCGGTTTCGCGGAAGCCCGCGCCCCGAGGTGAGAGCCCTGGTGGACGCCCTGGTGGACACCCTGCCGATCCGGAACCATGGGCGAAGGACACCGGCAAGCTCCCCGTGTTCCAGCGCATCCGCGATCTGGCGCCGCGGAGAAAGAACGCGCCGAGCTTCGCCGCGTGCCTCCATGGCTTGGCCGCGGACCTGTGCGCGAACCTGCCGGACGGCTTTTTCGAACGCGAGGCCGACACCAACGGTCTGTTGTTGCTGCTCGACGGCTTGGACGAAGCCACCGACGCCCAGACTCGCTACAACCTGACCCAGGAGATCGACTCCTACGCGGACTCGCTGCCCGAGTGGTCGGCGATGATCGTCACCAGCCGTCCGTTCGACTACGAGAAGCGAAGGCTGGACGCCCAGACGTTCGCCCATTTCGACCTGTGCGAGTTCGACGACCCGGAGATCGAGCGGTTCGTACGCCGCTGGAGTTCGGCGCACGCGGAAAGCGAAGAGGCGGCCAAGACCAGCGCGGAGAAACTACTGGCTGCGCTCGAGGCGCGCAAGAACCTGCGCGAACTGGCGCGCAACGCGCTACGGCTGGCGATGGTGATCCGCGTCCACTTCGGGCACGGCCAGCTCCCGGAGAACCGTCTGGAACTGTACGACAAGTGCGCGGATACGCTGCTGGACAAGTGGCACGAACCCGCCGGACTGGGTCCGTCGTCGGCCGACGTCGAGTTGAAGCGGCAGTTTCTCGCGTCACTGGCGTTTCAATTGCAGAGCGAGGACGCGGGCGCGGGGATGCGGCAACAGGGACAGGCGCTCCGCGTGGAGCGCGGCGAGTTGGAGCACAAGCTCGCCGCGTTTCTGGCGGAGCAGGACGCCAAGCACATCTCGCCGAAGGCTGTCATCGACCGCTTGTACAAGCGCGACGCGCTTCTGGTGCACGAAGGCGGCGACTGGTTCGCGTTCGTGCACCGCTCGTTCCAGGAGTATTTCGCGGCGCGGCAAATTGCGACCAAGCTGGCGCCGGCGGAGATCGAAGCGTTGCTGGAGGCGGACGCGCCCGGGTGGCGGGAGACGCTGTGCCTGGCGGTGGCCAGCGTGCAGCACGAGGGCACGCGGAACCGGTTGCTGCTGCGATTGCTCGAGTGGAACCGGCCGATATTCGCGCGGGAAGCGCTCGAGACGATCAAGGAGCGGAGGACGCCGCCGTGGCTGCGGTCGTTGATCCGGCTGTTGGCCCGGTATTACAACTGGACGGATCGCGATCTCACGGCGAGGGCGTGCGCGGAGTTGTGCGCGGGCAGGCAGAAGGAGGTCATGGCCGTGCTGTGGGCGCTATTCGATCGCGAGCGGCGCGATGGGCGGTCGTTGGCATCGGCGGTGGAGTTGGCGGAGGAACTGGCGGCGCGGGGGATCGGCGAGGCCGCGTCGTTGCTGGGGGCTTTCCTCGCGGAGGCCAAGGGGCTTCCCGAGCGGATGGTGACAGTGGACGGTGCGCGGATCGATGCCTACCTGGTGACGAACGCGGAGTTCGAGCGGATGATCCCCGCGCACAGGTCCAAGCGTAACCACTACTCGAATCAGGACGATCAGCCGGTGAACGACGTGAACTGGTGGGAGGCGAAGCTCTACGCCCAATGGCGCGGCTGCCAATTGCCTCCGGACTCGTTGTGGGAGCGGGCCGCGTGCGGCGATCCGAAAGATCCGCGTGTGAAAAACAAGTACCCGTGGGGTCCAGAGTGGGTGAAGGGCGAAGCCAACACGGAGGAGGCCGGTGTGGGCGCCACCTCGCCGGTTGGGAAGTTCGAAGGAGACAAGAGCAAGTTCGGCTGCTACGACATGGCGGGGAACGTCATCGAGTGGACGGGCGATGTGGATAAGGACGGGGATCCATGGGTTCGGGGCGGGTCGTGGCTCGACTATGGCGACCTCGCGGCCTGCGTTCGCCGTAGGATCTACGAGCCGAGCTTCCGCTTCTACTACCTCGGGTTTCGTTGCGCCAGGACAGAAAGTGTTACCCTGTTCCCTTTAGATTCTTAACCTTTTCTCTCTAGTTGGCAAACCCGCTGGGGTCGGCGCGAAAAACGTCGCGACGCCGCGCGGAGCGAGGAAATTTTCGAAACCGTGCACGCTCCGCGGTTGGCAACACTCCGAGATCCGCGGTTGACTCGCCCGCATCGGTCGTGGGCAAGCTTCCCTCTGGATGGACACCCACGACGCTGTCGTCCTTAGGCTTGCACGCATGCACATTATATGGTACATTGCATCAAAGAAGGTACTGCGTGGCCGAAGGCCAACTGCCGCGGAAAATCCCGCTGATCTTTTACCGCACCGCGGCGGGAAGCGAGCCGGTGAGGGAGTGGTTGAAGGGACTGGAGGAAGAGGAGCGCCATGCGATAGGTAAGGACCTGCTTCGGGCCCAATGGCGGTGGCCGGTGGGCATGCCATTGTGCCGCGCGATGGGAAGCGGACTATGGGAACTCCGGACGGACCTGCCTACGAAACGGACGGCGCGTGTGCTGCTGTGCGTCTACCGGGAGCACCTCGTCGCGCTGCATGGGTTCATCAAGAAAACGCGGGCCACGCCGGAAGAAGATTTGGCAGCGGCGCGAACGCGCCGGAAGGAGTTGGAGCGATGAGCGAAAAGCACATGGGTTCTGGCATCGATGCCTTCCTCGAGGAGGAGGGCATCTTCGAAGAGGCGCAAGCCCAGGCGGTCAAGGAAGTGGTTGCATGGCAACTCGCCGAGGCCATGAAGAAACAGAAGATCTCCAAGAACAAGATGGCCACGCTGCTCCAGACGAGCCGCACGCAGGTCGACCGTCTCCTCGATCCGAAAAACGACATTACGCTCGGCAGTCTGCAAAGGGCCGCGGCGATGGTCGGGCGCCGCGTGAGGATCGAACTGGTGTAGGGAGACCGCCGCGGTGCGGGTCCGGCGGCGGCGCGCGCCTATTCCGACGGGATGTCGTCCGCCAGATTCTCGAACTTGGTGAACTGGCGCAGGAAGGCGAGCTTCACCTTGCCGGTGGGTCCGTTGCGCTGCTTGGCGATGATGAGTTCCGCCAGTCCGCGCAGATCCTCGCGATCGGG